>CAIOSQ010000096.1 GCA_903860935.1 uncultured Rhodospirillales bacterium
CATCGCCCCGCGTCTGGCGCGCGCCGACTCGGTGCGTGCCGCATTGTTGCTGGTCGAACGGGGCGAGGCGCCCTTCGCGATCGTCTATGCGACGGATGCAGCGACCGGCACGGGCGTGCGCATCGTCGGCCGGTTTCCCGCCGACAGCCATGCGGCGATCACCTATCCTTTCGCGCTCACCCGTCGGGCCGCCGACAATGCGACGGCGCGTGCGTTTCTTGCGTTCCTCACCGGACCGGAGGCGCGCGCCACGTGGGAGAGATTCGGTTTTGTCGGGATCCGGTGATCTGGACCCGGGGGCGCGCTTGGCGGATCATTGGGTGATCGGATGTGCATCCCGTCGGATTGCGCGACGGTATCCGGCGGGCGTCGCCGGCAGCCTGACGACACCGCATGCGACCTTGGTCAGAAGCGAGGTAGCCGATGGGCCCCGATGACATTCGCGCGGTCTTCGCGGGTGCGCTGATCGCGTCGTGCCAGCCGGTTCCCGGTGGCCCCACGGACAGCGTCGGCTTCGTCGTCGCCTTCGCGCTCGCGACCCGCGATGGCGGTGCGCGGGGGCTGCGCATCGAAGGCGTCGCCAATGTCGCCGCGGTCGCGGCAGCGTGCGACCTGCCGGTGATCGGCCTCGTGAAACGCGACCTTTCCGGAAGCGACGTCCGGATCACGCCCTTCGTCGACGACGCCGTCGCGCTGGCGCGGGCCGGCGCGCGCATCGTGGCCTTCGACGCCACCGAGCGTGCCCGACCGGTGCCGGTGGGCGAGATGATCGACGCGATCCACGCGGCGGGTGCGCTGGCGATGGCCGACATCGCGACCCTGGCCGAGGCGCGTGCCGCCATCGCGGCGGGAGTCGATATCGTCGGCACGACCTTGTCTGGCTATGTCGGTCCCGGCCCGGTCCCGGACACGCCCGATCTCGCGCTGGTCCGCGGCTGCGCCGCACTTCGCGCCGTTCCGGTCTTCGCGGAGGGGCGCTACAACGCGCCGCACCTCGCCGCGGCCGCGATCGCCGCCGGCGCGGATTCGGTGGTTGTCGGCTCGGCGATCACCCGGCCCGAGCATGTCGCCGGGTGGTTCGCGCGCGCCATCGCCGGTGCCGCGCCGCGGACCGATCTTGCACTCGACATCGGTGGTTCCAAGAGCGCCGCGGCGCTGCTGCATGGTGGCCGCGTGGTCGCACGCGTGGAGGTTGGAACGCGCCGCGACGCCGGTCCGGATGTCTGGCTCGCGGCGCTCGCCGAAGCGGTACGCCCCTGGTCGGGCCGTTACGGGCGTTGCGCCGCTGCGGTCTCCGGCCTTGTCGTCGACGGGACATGGAGCGCGGTCAATCCCGCCGTCCTTCCGGTACCTTCGGGATATCCCTTGGCGGCGCGGTTGCGCGACGTGTTCGGTGTTCCGGCGATCGCGCTCAACGACGCCCAGGCCGCGGCCTGGGGCGAGCATGCCCATGGCGCCGGCGAAGGTGGTGACCTCGTCTTCGTGACGGTGTCGAGTGGTGTCGGCGGCGGCGTCGTGCTGGACGGTCGCTTGCTGACCGGCCGCTCCGGGCTCGCCGGCCATGTCGGGCAACTCCAGAGCAGCGATGGCGATAGCCTCGAGGCTCGCGCATCGGGCTTCGCCCTGGCGCGCGCAGCTGCGGCTGCGGGCGCGACCGCGGATGCCCGGGCGGTCTTCCTGGCGGCGGAGCGCGACGAGGCGTGGCGCAAGAGGCGCTCGACGAAGCCGCCGGCGCCCTGGCTGGCGCGCTGCGTGATCTCCATCTCGTGCTCGACCCCGGGCTGTTCGTGCTCGGCGGAGGTGTCGGGCTCGTGCCGGGGTTCCGGCGCCGCGTGGGGGTGGCGCTTGAGGCGCTGCGCTGGCCGGGAGGCTTACGGCCCCGGCTGGCCGGCGCGGCCCTCGGGCATGATGCCGGGCTGATCGGCGCCGCCGCTTTCCTGGGTGGCGCGCAGCGGTCTTGAACCGGGGGCGGTTCCTCTGCTTAGTGCGCAGGACTTGAACCGAAGGAGATCTCCATGGTCGCGACGACGTCCGGACGCAATACGCGCGCCTCCGATCATGTCCGCGAGGACAGGCTCTGGCAGCGCCACATGGAAATGGCAAAGCTCGGCGCGACCGCGAAGGGTGGCGTCAACCGTCAGGCCCTGAGCGCCGAGGACGCGGCGGCTCGCAAGTTGCTTGGCGGCTGGGCCGCGGCGCGGGGCTACGAGATGTTCACCGACCCGATCGGCAATCTGTTCGTCAAGCGGCCGGGGACAGATCCGGACGCGAAGCCGGTGTTGTCGGGCTCCCACCTCGACAGCCAGCCCACGGGTGGAAAGTTCGACGGGACCTACGGCGTTCTCGCCGCCTTCGAGGTGCTGGAGGCGCTCGACGACGCCGGGATCGCGACAAAGCGGCCGGTGATGGCGGTCGCCTGGACCAACGAGGAGGGCAATCGTTTCCAGCCGGGCTGCATGGGATCGGGCGCGTTCGTGGGCGAATACCAACTCGACAAGCTGCTCGAGGGCAAGGATCCCACCGGCGCCACCGTGCGCGAAGCCTTCGCCTCCGTACTCGCCGCGGCTCCCGTACCGGTCATTCCCCAACTGGGCTTTCCGGTGGATTCGTATGTCGAGGCGCATATCGAGCAGGGACCGATCCTGGAGAACACCGGCAACGAGATCGGCGTCGTCACCCTGATCCAGGGCATGCGCCGGTTCTATGTCGATGTCTTGGGCGACGAGGCCCATTCCGGGACGACGCCGCTGCGCATGCGCAAGGATGCCCTCAAGGCGGCGGCGTCGATGGTCCTCGCGCTGGAGACCTGGATGGCGGACCCGACCGATACCGTGCGCTACACGGTGGGGCGCTTCGAGATCTATCCGGGATCGCCTTCGACGGTGCCGGGCAAGGTCCATTTCCTGATCGATCTGCGCCATCCGGAGCAGGAAACGCTCCGGCGTCTTGGCGACGGGATCGCCCCGATCTGCGCCGCCGAGGCGGAAAAGCGCGGATGCCGGGTCGAAGTGCGCGAGTACACGACGGTCGCGCCCGTGCCGCTGGGTGACGAGGCGATTGGCCGCGTGCGCGCCGCGACGCAGGCGCTCGGCTATCGCCATATCGACATGATCTCCGGCGCCGGGCACGACGCGATGCACATCGCCAAGGTCGCGCCGGCCGGCATGGTCTTCGTGCCGTGCTGGAAGGGCATCAGCCACAACGAGACCGAGGCGGCGAACGCTGGCGACCTGGCCAACGGCGCGCGCGTCCTCGCGGACACCCTGGCCGCGCTGGCCAATCGCTGACCTCGTCCCACCCTCCCCCGAACGCGAAAGCCGTCCCATGAACGAGAAAGCCCTCGCGCGATCCCTGGTCGCGATCCTGTCCGATCTGATCGCCATTCCGTCGCCTTTTCCGCCGTCGGACAGCGTCGAGATCTGTCGCTATGCGGCGGCGCGACTGAAGAAGGCCGGCTACAAGACCAGGGTGCTGGCGCGTTCCAAGGGCGTCGACAACGTGGTCGCCAAACTCGGCCGCGGTGCGCCGCGCATCGTCTTCAACGCCCATGTCGACACGGTCGGCGTCGGCGATCGCGAGAACTGGAAGACGAACCCCTACAAGGCCGTCCTGCGCGACGGACTCGTCTACGGTCTCGGCGCCGGCAACTGCAAGGGATCGATGGCCGTGCAACTCTGGCTGGCGGAGGAGATCGCGCGTCGTGGCGGCCCGCGCCGCGGCGAGGTCTGCTTCACCTTCGTCGGTGACGAGGAGAATCTCGGGCCCGAGGGCATGTCCTTCCTGCGCGATGCCGGGCACGTCAAACCCGACGCGTTGATCCTGGGCGCGCAGACCGAAAACCAGATGATCGTCGCCGAGCGCGGCGTCTTCTGGGCGCGGATCACGACGCGCGGCAAGGCTGCCCATGCCGGCAACCCGGCCGCGGGCGACAACGCGATCGCGCGCATGATGCGCCTGCTGGCGGCGATCGACCGCGACCTCGCGCCGAAGATCGCCGCGCGCGTCGATGGCGCGATGCGCTCGACCATGAATGTCGGCATGATCCGGGGCGGCCACAACACGAATGTCGTTCCGGCGTCCTGCGTGGTCGAGATCGATCGCCGACTTCTGCCGAGCGAGCGCGTCAAGAGCGCCTATCGCGAACTCGAGGCGACGCTCAAGGCGGCAGGCGAGCCGAAGGCGTCCTGGAGCTGCGAGTTCCTGACCGGTACCAATGGCTTCAATGGGTCCGCCGACGGCATGGCCGTATCGGCGCTGGCGGCCGCGATCCGCGACCGTCTGGGCAAGCCAGCCCGCTTCCTCAACGCGACCGGCGTCTCCGACGGCCGGTATTTCGCCGATGACGGGATCGAGATCATCAATATCGGCCCTGGATCGGGTGTCGCCGGTCATGCGGCGAACGAGTCCGTTCCGGTCGCCGAAATGGTCGACTCGGCGCTGATCCAGTTGCAGGCGATCGAGACGCTGATGGGGCTCGACTGACAGACGGCGCGGGTCAGCGCGGCGGCTGGCGGTTCAGCCCCGCGCCGGCCTGTGGCGGCAGGCGCAGGAAGACGACCAGCGACAGCGACGAGATCGCGCCGATCAAGGCGAAGGCCAGCGGGAAATCGGCGGTGTCGAGCGCGGCATCGCCCTGGGTGCCGCGCAGTGCGCCGAGCGCGAGTGCCGCGATCGCGACGCCGACGGTTCCGGCGAGTTCCTGCATTACGGATCCGAAGGTGGTGGCACGGCTCAGCGCCGCGCGTGGCACGTCGCAGTAGAGCAGGGCGTTGAGCGTCGTGAACTGCAGCGATCGCGCGAATCCGCCTGCTGCGAGCAACCCGAACATCGCCCAGCCCGCCCAGTGCGGGCCGAACACGCCGGGCAGGGCGACAAGCAGGGATGACACGAGCGCGTTGGCGACCAGCACGCGTCGCATGCTCAGCGCCTCGACGATCCGCGGCGCGAGCGGCTTCATCGCGAGGGCTCCGACCCCCGCACCGAAGGTGACGAGACCGGCCTCGAAGGCGCTGCGGCCGAAACCTTCCTGCAGAAACAGCGGCAACAGGAACGGGCTTGCGCCGACACCGATCCTGAAAAAGCTCCCACCGACGATCCCGGCCCGGAATGTCTGGATGCGCAGCAACCCGAAATCGATCGCGGGCGCCGCGATTCGCCGCGCATAGGCGACATACGCGCCGAGCGTGATGATCCCGACCCCCGCCATCCCCGCGAGGACGCCGACCGGCAGGACACCAAGATCGGAGAGCGTGAGGCTGGTCAGGAGCAGCGCGAGGCCGGGACCGACCATGAGGAAGCCGGCGATGTCGAAGCTGACCGGCGCCTCGGGGGGCAGGTCGGGAACGAAGCGTCGCGCGAGGGCGATCCCGAGGGCGGCGATCGGCAGGTTGATCCAGAAGATCCAATGCCAGGACAGGAAGGTGGTGAGCATGCCGCCAACCGGCGGACCCAGGACCGGAGCGATCAGGGCCGGCATGCTCAGCATCGCAAAGGCCGCGACGATCTGCTCGCGCGGCACGCTGCGCAGCACGAGGAGTCGCGCGACGGGCATCATCATGGCTCCACCCAGGCCCTGCGCCACCCGGGCTGCGACGAGGCTCGGCAGGTCGAAGGAGAGGGCGCAGCCGACCGAGCCAAGCGCGAAGACGCCGATTGCCGCCTGGAAGACGGCGCGCGCGCCGAAGCGGTCGGCCACCCAACCCGATGCGGGAATGAACACCGCGAGGGCGACGAGGTACGAGGTCAGGGCGAGCTTGAGATGCAGGGGATCGCTGCCGAACTCGCGTGCGATCGTCGGCAGGGCTGTCGTCAGGATGGTCGCGTCCAGGTTCTGCATGAACAGGGCCGAGGACACGATCAGCGGCACGCGTCGCGTGCGGTCGATCTCATTCATCGCGCGAGTGGTAGCGCAAGCATGGGCCGGGTGGCGACCCCGCGCCGCGTGACTGTACCCATGCGCGGGGATGCGGAGGTCGCTGCGAGCGCAGGAACCCGCTACGCTTCAGCGCGACGCCTGCGGCTATGGAGATCAACATGTCGATGGAAACGCCCGATCGCGCATTCCGCCCCTTTGGCGCGGACGCCGACGTCGCCGCGATCGTCGAGGCTTTTCAGACACGTACGCTGCCCGCCGCGGCATGGACGCATCAGGCGCATCTCGCCGTCGGGCTCTGGCATGTGCGCATGCTCGGTGAAACCGGTGCGATGGACAGGTTGCGCGACGCGATCCGCGCCTACAACACGGCATCCGGGATACCCAACAGCGACACGCGCGGCTATCACGAGACCGTGACGCGCTATTTCGTCTGGGCTGCGGCACGGTTCCTCGAGACCGCGCCCAAGGTCGGCCTCGCTGCCCTGGTGGACATGTTCCTGGCCCATCCCCTCGCGACCAAGTCCGGCATCTTCCGGTTCTGGAGCCGTCCCCGATTGCTGTCGGTCGAGGCGCGCCGCGGTTGGGTGGAGCCAGATCTCGCGCCGCTTGCGTGCCCGGACGCGGCCGCGAATGCGCTGGCGGTGGACGCTCGCCCGGCGGCGACGTAAGACTGCGCTGTCGCCGTCGAACCGGGAGAGGCGCGGATGGATCCGCTCGTCCATGAATGGCTGAACCTGATCATCCGCTGGGCGCATGTCATGTTCGGCATCGCCTGGATCGGCGCGTCGCTCTACTTCATGTGGCTCGACGCGTCGCTCGAACCGCCTGATCCCCCCCGACAGGGCGTCGCGGGCGAGGTTTGGTCCGTCCATGGCGGCGGGTTCTACCGGGTCGAGAAGTTCGGCGTGGCGCCGCCCGCGCTGCCGCGCCGGCTCCACTGGTTCAAATGGGAAGCCGGGATGACGTTCATCACCGGCGCGCTTCTGCTGACGCTTGTCTTCTATGTCGGCATGGGCGGCGACGTGTTCGTTCATCCGGCCTTCTCCGGATTCGGCGGCCTCGGCGCCGGGTTGCTCTTCGCCGCTCTCGTCGCCATCGCCTGGGCGCTTTACGACGCGTTGTTCAAATCCGCCCTCAGGCGCACGCGGCCGCTGCACGCGGCGGCGATCGGCTTCGTCGCGCTCGTCGCGGCGATCTGGGGCCTCTGCGCGGTCATGCAACCCCAGGCAGCCTTCGTGCATGTCGGCGCGCTGATCGGCACGCTGATGGTCGCCAATGTCTGGATGATCATCATCCCCAACCAGCGCGCGCTGGTCGAGGCGGTCCGCGAGGGGCGCGCGCCCGATGCGGAGCGTGGTCTTCAGGGCAAGATCCGCTCGACCCATAATTCCTATCTGACGCTGCCGGTCGTGCTGATGATGCTGTCCAAGAATTTCTCTTCGACCTGGGGCAGCGAATACAACTGGGTGATCCTCACGGGGGTCATCGTGATCGGCGCGATCGTGCGGCACTGGTTCTTGCTCCTCGACAAGGGGCGGTTGCAGGACGGGATCTGGATCTGGCCGGTGGCGATCGCCGGCATGACCGGGCTGTTCCTCCTGGCGCGGGCAGGGTGATCGCCATGGCCGGACGACTGACCACGCATGTGCTCGACACCGCCCGCGGCGTGCCCGGCGGCGGGATACCGGTTTCGCTGTTCAGGCTGTCGGCCGAGGGCAGGCAGTGTCTTGCGCGCAGCGTGACCAACGCGAATGGGCGCACCGATGCGCCGCTGCTCGAGGGCGAGGCCTTCGCCGTCGGCCGCTACGAGCTCGTGTTCGAGACGGCGGCCTATTTCAGGGCGCACGGCGTCGCGCTTGCCGACCCGCCTTTCCTTGACGATGTCGTCCTGCGCTTCGCGATTGCGGACGCAGGCGCGCATTACCATGTGCCGCTGCTCGCGAGCCCCTGGTCCTACACGACCTATCGGGGCAGTTGAGGGGTTTACGCCGCCTCAGTTCTGCCGGATCACAAAAATATTCCTGGTTGATAGCGGTTGCTGTCGCTCCATCTCCTCACTCACCAAAAGGATGTGAAGGGGACACGATGGAACTCGATCTCGGACAACGCCTTTCCGACGACCAGTCGGATGAGCGCAACGCCGTCACCGCCAAGCCGACCCGCGAGGAAGCCGAATCGGCCGTGCGCACGTTGCTGCGCTGGGCGGGGGACGATCCCGATCGCGAGGGCCTGCTCGGCACGCCGGAGCGTGTCGTGCGCGCCTACGAGGAATGGTTCGCCGGCTATGGCGAGGACCCGGTCGCGATTCTCGAACGCACCTTCGAGGAGACGGCTGGCTATGACGAGATGGTCGTCCTGCGCGACATCCGCTTCGAA
>CAIOSQ010000097.1 GCA_903860935.1 uncultured Rhodospirillales bacterium
GACGTGATCACCGATCACGACCTGCATGCGGAGGGCGTTGCGCTGCTCGAGCCCTATGCGCTCGTCATCACCTGCCAGCATCCCGAATACCACACGACCGAGATGCTCGACGGACTCGACGGCTTCGTCGCGCGTGGCGGCAGGCTGATGTATCTCGGCGGCAACGGTTTCTACTGGAAGACCGTCTTCCATCCGCAGGCGCCCTACGCGTTGGAGGTCCGGCGCGCCGAGGGCGGCATCCGGCTTTGGGCGACGGAGGTCGGCGAGAGCTACCACGCCTTCGACGGCAGCTATGGCGGGTTGTGGCGGCGGATCGGGCGCCCCGCGCACAAGCTCGTCGGCAACGGCTTCTCCAGCCAGGGTGTCTATCTCGGCTTTCCCTACACCGTCGGGTCGGCGATCGCCGATCCGCGGCTCGATTTCCTGCGCGCCGGCCTCGAGGACGAGTTGCGGGCCGGCGTGACGCTGGGCGAACGCGGCTACATGGGTGGCGGTGCCGCCGGTCATGAACTCGATCGCTGGGACCCGCGGCACGGCTCGCCACGCCATGCGCTGATCGTCGCCTCGGCGATCGTCGACCACCCGCAATACAAGCCCGTCAACGAGGACCGGCTCGGCCATCTCTGGCCGGGTCCGCTCGAGGAGATCATCCGCTCCGACATGGTCTTCTTCGAGACCCCCGCCGGGGGCGCGGTGTTCTCCGTCGGCTCGATGAATTTCGTCGGCGCATTGCCGATCGACGACTACGACAATCTGCTCACGCGCATGATGACGAACGTGGTCAGGCGCTTCGTCGATCCGGCACCGTTCGCGCCATGAGCACGGTGTCGGAGCCCTGGCTGCCCCAGGTCGGCGTGCCCGCGCATCGCGCGCCTGCCGGTGCGGTGGATTGCCACCATCACGTCTACGACGCGCGCTTCGCCCTCGCGCCGGACGCCGCGTACAGGCCTGGCGACGCGACGGCCGATGATTATCGCGTGTTTCGCGAGCGGCTCGGCTTCTCGGCGAGCGTCGTCGTTCAGCCGTCGGTCTATGGCTTCGAGAATGGCTGCACGCTCGACGCCGTGCGACGGCTGGGGGCGGCGCGCGCGGTCGCGGTGATCTTCGGCACGGAGAGCGACGCGGCCCTGCGTGCCCTCGGTGATGCGGGAACGGTAGGCATCCGGCTGCAAGCCGTCGGCGCCACGCGTCCGAGCCTGGCGCGACTCGAGGCGCTCGCCGCGCGCGCCGCGGGTCAAGGCTGGCACCTGCAACTCCATCTCGACGCCGACCTGATCGTGGAGGCGGCGGCGCGGCTCGCCGCGCTGGACGTGGATCTGGTCTTCGATCATTTCGGCCGGATTCCGCATCCCGAGGGTACGAACCATCCGGCCTTCGGTGTCATCGCCGGCCTCGTGGCGCGCGGGCGATGCTGGGTGAAGCTGAGCGCGGGCTATCATTTCACGCGCACCGGCGGCCCGGATTACGCGGATGTCGGCGCCTTGACCCGTGCCTTCTTGGATCTCGCGCCGGAGCGGATGCTTTGGGGGAGCGATTGGCCGCATCCCACCGAGGCACGGAAGCCCGACGTGTCGGTCCTTTTCGACCGTTTCGTGGAGTGGGCCGGTCCCGACCGCGCTCGTCGCGCGCTCGTCGATACGCCGCGGGCGCTCTACCGCTTCGACTGATCTCAGCCCGGGTGGAAGCAGGCCGCGCGCGTGCCGCCCGCCGTGGCGAGGGTCGGTTCCGCCGTCGCGCAGCCGGGCTGCGCCTTCGGGCACCGCGTACGGAAACGGCATCCGGAGGGCAGATTCGCCGGATCCGGCGGCTCGCCGCCCAGGGCGAAGTCGCGCGCGATGCGCGGGCCGCCGATGCGGGGCGTCGCAGCGAGGAGCGAGCGGGTGTACGGATGCTGCGGACGCGCAAAGATCTCCGCGGTCGGTCCGATCTCGACGATGCGGCCGAGATACATCACCGCGACGCGGTCGCACATCGTCTGGACCACCGCCAGATCATGGCTCACCAGGATGTAGGTGAGGCCGAATTGTCGCTGCAGGTCGCGGAACAGCGTCAGCACCGTCGCCTGCACGGAGACGTCGAGGCCGGATGTCGGTTCGTCGAGAACGACCACCTCCGGGCGCAGCGTCAGGATGCGGGCGAGGCCGACGCGGCGCTGCTGGCCGCCAGAGATCTCGTGCGGATAGAGATCCAGATGCGTTTCCGGCAATCCGACGAGGCGGACGATCTCGCGCACATGCGCATTGCGCTTCTCGCGCGACCAGTCGGTATGGACGATCAGCGGTTCGTGAAGAGAGTCGCGCAGCTTCCAGCGCGGGTCGAGCGACGCGCCAGGGTCCTGATACGCGTACTGGACCCGCGCGCGCATGGCGTTGTCGCGCTGGACCCCGCCGCCGGCGATCCTGCGGCCCTGAAACAGGACCTCGCCGGCGCTTGGCTCGTGGATGCCCATGATCGTCTTGCCGAGCGTGGACTTCCCGCACCCGGACTCCCCGACGAGGCCGAGGACCTCGCCGCGCGGGAGGGCGAAGCTCACGCCATCGACCGCCTTCAGGCGCGCCTTCACGCGGCCGAAGGCGCCCAGGACGGGAAACTCCTTGCTGAGGTCGCGGATCTCAAGGATCGGCGGTTCGGGCTCAGCCACGGTTCGGTTCTCCCGGATTGTGGCAGGCGAGAAGATGGCCCTGTCCTGCATCGGTGAAGGCAGGTCGTCGTTCCACGCACGCCGCGATCGCGCGTCCGCAACGCGGCGCGAAGCGGCATCCCGCCGGCGGCGTCACGAGGCTGGGCACCTCCCCCGGAATGCCGCGCAGCGCGCCGCTGCCGTCCAGCAGGCTCTCGAGCAGGGCGCGTGTGTAGGGGTGGCGAGGACGTTCGAAGAAATCGGCGACCGGGGCCGCTTCGGCGTTCTGGCCCGCGTACATCACCGCGATCGAATCGCAGATCTCGTAGGCGGCGCCGAGGTCGTGGGTCGTGAACAGGACGGCGCAGCCATGCTCGTTCGCCAGACGACGCAGCAGGCCCAGGATCTGCGCCTGGATGGTGACGTCGAGCGCGGTCGTGGGCTCGTCCGCGACGATCAGCGCCGGATCCGGCAGCAGGGCCATCGCGATCATCAGGCGCTGGCGCTGCCCGCCCGAGACTTCGTGCGGGTATTTGTCCAGGATCTGGCGAGGCTGCGGCAGTTGCACGGCGTCGAGCAATTCGAGGATACGCGCCTCGCGGCGGTCCCGCGGCAGATCCGGCCGCTTGAACCTCGCGAGGTCGCGGATCTGCGTCCCGATGGTGAACAACGGATTGAAGGACGTGAAGGGATCCTGTGGGATCAGCGTGATCGCCTTGCCGCGGATCTCGCGCACGGCGATGGCCTCCTGCATGGCGAGGAGATCGCGGCCGCGAAAGGCAATCGCGCCGCCATGGATCTCCACGCCACCGCGCGGCAGGGCGCCCAGCACCGCACGTCCCAGCGTCGATTTTCCGCAGCCGGACTCGCCGACGAGGCCGACGATCTCGCCGGCGCCGATCGAGAGGCTCACGCCGTCGAGCACCCGTGCGAGCCCAGCTTCGACGCGGTAGCTGAGCGAGAGGTCGCGGACGGACAGGAGGGGATCAGCCACGGCGGGCTCCTCCGCGGCGGATGCGCGGATCGAGGATGTCGCGCAATCCGTCGCCGAGCAGGTTGAACCCCATCACGACGAAGAAGATCGCGAGGCCGGGACAGGTCACGTACCACCAGGCGTCGGGCAGGAATTCGCGCGCCTCGTTGATCATGCGCCCCCATTCCGGCGTCGTCGGCGGCGCGCCGAGGCCGAGGAAGCCGAGCACGGCGGCGTTGAGGATCGTCACGCCCATGCCGATCGACGTGCGGACGATCAGCGGCGAGGCGATGTTCGGCAGGATATGGAGCAGCATGACGCGCGGTGCCGAACAGCCCAGCGCGATCGCGGACTCGACGAAGACCTCGTTCTTGACCGACCGCGTCTCCGCATAGGCGAGGCGCGCCCAGAAGGGCCAGAACGACGCGGCGAGGGACAGCACGACGTTCTCGATCGACGGGCCCAGCGTCTGGGAGATCGCGATGGCGAGGACGATCTGCGGCACCGACAGGAAGATCTCGGCGATCCGCATCAGCATCTCCGACACCCAGCCGCGGTAATAGCCGGCGATCAGCCCGATCGGAATGCCGATGAGACAGGCGACGCCGACCGCGATGACGCAGATCGTCAGGGTGGTGCGGGCGCCGAACAGCATGCGCGAGAGCAGGTCGCTGCCCATGCGATCGGTCCCGAAGGGATTGTCCCAGCTCGGCGGTTTGAGCCGGTTGGCCGTGTGGAAATCGTAGATGTCGTTGGGATGCGGTGCCAGGACAGGCGCGAAGATCGCGCAAAACACGAGACCGAGGACGATCGCGGCGCCGAGGAAGGAGGCGCGATCGCGGAGGAATCTGCGGATGACGGCGAAGCGCGGCTTGGTCATCGGACGATCCGCGGATCGACGAAGCTGTGGACGAGGTCGACGATCAGGTTGACGAGGATGAAGATCAGCCCGGCCCAGATCGTGAACCCGACGATGCCGTTGTAGTCGGAGCGCAGGATCGAATTGACCGCGAACAGGCCGATCCCCGGCCAGTCGAACACGGTCTCGACCACGATCGCGCCGGCCAGGACATAGACGCCGAAGATGAGGCCGATCTGCGTCACGGTGGCGGTCATCGCGGCGCGCAGGACGTATTTCCAGACGATCACGCGCTCGGGATAGCCCATCGCGCGCTGGTAGAGCACATGGTTGGAGTTGATCACCTCCAGCACGCCGGCGCGGGTGAGGCGCACGAGCTGGGCTGCCGCTGGAAGCGCAAGGGTCAGGGTCGGGAGCGCGAGGTGGCGCAGGGCGCTGAACAGCGCTTCCCAATCGCGGTCGGCGATCGCGTCGATGGTCATGAAGCCGGAGCGCGGTTCGGGCGGGAAGCCGTCGATACGGCCGGAGAGCGGCGTCCAGGCGAGCTTCATCGAGAACAGCAGCTGAAGTTCCATGGCGAGCCAGAAGCTCGCGATCGCGAGGCCGGACACCGAGACCACGCGCACCGCATGGTCGAGCGGCGAATTGCGGAACAAGGCGCTCACGACGCCCAAGGGAACGCCGACAAAGACCGCGAGGAAGACTGCGGCTATGCCGAGTTCCAGCGTCGCGGGCAGACGCGCCATCAGATCCTCGGTGATTGGGCGCTGGCTGAACAGGCTCATGCCGAGATCGCCCTGCGCGACCTTGCCGATATAGGCGAGGAACTGTTCCCAGAGGGGACGATCGAAGCCGAGCTTGGTTCGCAGCGCGGCGATCTGCTCGGCGGTCGCCTGTTCGCCCGCGATGACCCGGACCGGGTCGGCGGGGATGACGTGCGAGATCGTGAAGACGAGCGCAATCAGCCCGAGCAGCGTCGGCACGAGCCAGATCAGGCGGGAGAAGATGATCGCGAGGCGCTTCATGGCGGCGGAGTATCCCCTCCCTCGCCGTTGCGCGGCAAGGGAGGGGATACGGCTCCTTTACTTGAAATAGGCCCAGCGCATCTCCTGACCGCTGCCGATCGGGGAGAAGCGGATGCCACCGATCTTCGACGAATAGGGGCCGAACCACTTCGTGTTGTAGACGAAGATGCCGACGGCCTCGTCGACGATATGGCGGATCGCCTTGTCGTAGAGCTTCGTGCGCTCGGCCTGGTCGGTGATCCGCAAGGCCTCGTCGGTGATCCGGTCGAGCTCGGGATTGCTGTACCAGGTCGTGCTGCGGCCGCCATGGTGGCGGGTCGTGAAGAGCTCGCCCACCCAGTTGTTCGGGTCGGCATAGTAGGTGCTCTTCCAGAGCGGGACCATGTCGTGCATCGTGTCCTTGCTGCGGAAGCGATCGGACACGATGTTCCACGGCGAGGCTTCGACCTTCGCCTCGATGCCGATCTTGCGCAGCGCGTTGGCGAAGAGCACCGAGGCCTGCTCGGTCTCCGGGAAGCCGGCGAGCGGGTTGATGGTGATCGGCCGCAGCTGGATGTTCGCCTTGGCCAATTCCGCCTTCGCCTTGTCGAGATCGAACTCGTAGCCCTTGATGTCCTTCGGCGTGCCCCAGAGGTTGTTCGGGTTCGGGCTGGGGTTGCGCGCGACGGAGCCCTTCAGGATGTCGTTGATGAAGCCGTTGTAGTCGAAGGCGTGGTTGAGCGCGCGGCGGAAATGCACGTTGTCGAAGGGCGGCCGCGACATGTTGAAGGCGAAGTAGAAGACGCGCATCGACTCGTCTTCGAGGATCTGGATGTTCGGCTCCTTGCGCAGACGCTCGATCTGGTCATAGGGCAGGTAGCCGTCGGTTCCCTGGTAGTCGCCCTTGATCATGCCGAGGACGCGCGTGTTGACGTCGAGGACCGAGCGGAACTCGATCTCGTCGAACCATTTCTTGCCCGGCTCCCAGCCGTAGAAATGATCCTTGAAGCGCGTCGCGATGAAGCCGACGGCCGGATCGTGGCGGCGGAGCGCGAAGGATCCGGTGCCCGCGTCGTTGCGGCTCAGCCAGCCTTCGCCGTGGTCGCCGTCCTTGACGTTGCGCTGGACCAGCTTCGAGTTGACGACCTGGATCTCCGGCACGGTCGACAGGAAGATCGCCGACGGTTCCTTGAGCGTGAACACGACGGTGTAGGGGTCCGGTGCCTGGGTCGTGCCCGGCGCGATCGAGCCGAGGAAGAGCCCCGCGGGCCCCTTCTTCATCGCGAGCATGCGTTCCATCGTGTAGACCACGTCGGCGGAGGTCATCTCCGAGCCGTCGTGGAACTTCACGCCGCGGCGCAGCTTGAACGTATAGGTCAGGCCGTCCGGCGAGATGGTGTGGCTCTCGGCCAGCCACGGGATCATCTTCGGCGGATTGTCGACCCAGCGATAGAGCCCGTCATACATGTTGATGCGCGACGCGGCACGGCCGACATCGAACACCGCATGCGGATCGAGATTGTCGAAGGGCGAGTTGTTGGCATGGACGTAGCGGCCCTGCGCCGAGGCGAGCGCCGGTGCGAGGAACATCGCCGCGGCGGCGGCGACCATGCGTAGCATCTTTGTCTTCATGCGGAGTCTCCCTGTGTTGGTGATCGCGTTGGTGGTCATCCTTGCGGCCCGCCGGTCACGGGCAGCACCTGGCCGTTGACGAAGCCGGCATAGTCGGAGGCGAGGAACATCACCGCGTAGGCGACCTCCTCGGGCTTGCCGAGCCGGCGCATCGGCGTGCGTTCGATCAATGCCTTCTGGCCCGCTTCGCCATAGCCGGACCATTGCCGCTCGTAATCCGGCGAGGTCGGCATGAAGCCTGGCGCAACGGCGTTGACGGTGATTCCGGAGGGGCCGAGCTCGTGCGCGAGCTGGCGCACGAGGCCGAGCTGCGCGGCCTTGGCAGAGGCGTAGCTCTGGATCCCGGTGAGGCTGACGCCCATGCCGGCGCGGCTCGCGATCACGACGATACGACCGCCGCCGCCTCGCTTCATGCCCGGCACGACCGCCCGCGCGGCGTTGAATGCGCCCATGACGTTGGCGTCGTAGATGTCGAGCCAGTCGCGCGCCGAGACGTCCTCGATCGGCATCTGTCGCTTGCCCCGCACGCCGCCGGCGACATGAACCAGGACGTCGACATGTCCCGTCTCCGCTTCGGCCTCGCGGATGAAGGCCGTCATCGCGGCTTCGTCGGCGACGTCGACGACGCGGCCGGTGATCCCGTGGCCGAGCGCGTCCAGCGCGTCCGCCGCCATGTCGCAGGCCCAGACCCGGGCACCGCGTTCCGCGAAGCCGTGGGCAATGGCCGCGCCGATCCCGCGTGCGGCGCCGGTGACGACGACCGTCTTGCCCTGGAAATCGATGTTCATGGGGTGCGTTCCTATTCCGCGGCGGGCCGGATGTGGCGCAATTCGGGAAAGCTGGCGATCGCTTCGGCGAAAATGGCCCTCACATGCCCCCCATCGGCGCGACGTTCGGCCGCCGGCATGGCCGCGACGCGGTCGAAGATACGCCGCTTCACGAAATGACGCCAATGCACAGGCAACATGGCAAGCACCGCGGCGAGCGCCGCGTAGCTGGCATCCGTCCATTCGCGTTCATAGGCGTCGCGAGCCGGATTGAAGCGAAAATGCGCTGGCGCACGCGATGCCGCCGCCGCGGCGAGTTGCGCGCGCGCGGATTCGCTTGCCGCGGCGTCGAGTGCGCCGTCGCGCACTACGACCCCGTAGTCGCGCGCCGCGGCTGCGACCGACACCTTGCCCTCCGAGACATCCCTCATGACGAGCGCCGGATCGCGCTCCCACGCGGGGCCCCACCCGGCGCCGCCGGCGGCCTTGATCCGGATGATGTCGCCGGGATCCAGGTTGACGACATCGGTATTGCCCAGATCCTCGGCGTGGTTGGAATCCGGATTGCGCCAGAAGCTCGACGTGGCGCCGGGATCGCCGCCCATGGCTCCCCAGGTAGAGAAGCGCGTGCGATCGCGGTTGCGCGCCGTGACCACCGAATTGGGCGAGAAGAGCTGGAATTCGAGCTCCGTCGCGAGGCCGCCGCGCGCCTTGCCCGCGCCGCCGCTGTCGGGGACGAGACCGTAGCGCCGGAAGCGGATGGGAACCTCGGCTTCGTTGACCTCCACCGGGGTGTTCTTGAGGAACGAGGAATTCGCGCCGGAACCGTCGGCGCCGTCGCCGAAGGACGAGCCGCCGGCGCCACCGGTCATCGGGTTGATCGAGGCCATGATGCGGCGCCCGGTCTTCGCGTCGATCGTCTTGACGTTCATGATACCGGCGCTCGATCCAGGACCCGCCGGCATCGCCTGTGGCATCGCGGCCTGGAACGCGCCGATGATCAGGCTCTGGAGACGTCCGCAGGTCAGGCTGCGCATGCCGACGGCGGCCGGGAATTTCGGGTTGAGGACGGATCCCTCGGGAATGATGCACCGCGCGGGGCGGGTGATGCCGCCGTTGAGCGGGATCGTCTCGTCGATCGTGTAGAGCGAATAGGTGTAGCCGACCATCAGGAGGATATGGCGTTCGGCGCCGCCGGTCGGCACGTTCAGCGAGGAATGCAGTTGCGGGTCCGAGCCCGTGAAATCGAGGACGCATTCCTCGCCCCGTATCCGCAGCGTCAGCTCGAGCCTGACCGGAACTCCGCCGGGACCGTCCTCGTCGAGATAGTCGACGAAATGGTAGTCGCCATCCGGGATCTTGCCGAGCACGGCGCGCGCGCGTCTATCGCCGAGGTCCAGCAGGTCCTGGATGCCCTGGCGGAACGTGTCCACGCCGAAGCGCCGGATCATCTCGTGGACCTTGCGCTCGCCGGTCGCGACGGACGCGAGCTGGGCCTTGAAGTCGCCCCAGTTCTGTTCGGGCATGCGCACGTTGGTGAGCATGACGTCGAGCAGCGTCTTGTTGAGACGTCCCTCCTCGTAGATCTTGCTCGGCGGAATGCGGATGCCTTCCTGATGGACCTCCGTCAGCTGGCGTGACAGCGACGCCGGCACCGCGCCGCCGACATCGGTGTTGTGGATGTGCCCCACCGCGAAGGCGACGATTTCGTCGCCCCAGAAGATCGGCTTCCAGATGTGCAGGTCCGGCGTATGGGTGCACACATAGCCGGAGTAGGGGTCGTTGGTGATGCAGACATCGCCCGGCCGGTAATCCTGGATCATCCGGATGGCGTTGCCGTAATCGAGGCCGATGAACCAGGTCGCGCCCAGGTCTCGCGGCGAGGCGAAGGTCATGCCCTCCGGCGTCGTCAGCCCGGAGGTGAAATCCTCGGTCTCCTTGACGAAGGTCGAGTGCGCGGTGCGGAAGAGGGTGAACGCCATCGCCTCGGCCGCGGCCTGGGCATGGTTGGCGAGCACCTGGAGCGTGACCGGATCGATTGCCATGGGTTCAGCTCCCGCGCGTCAGGTGGAGATTGCCGAACGCGTCGACCGATCCGGCGTAGCCGTCGGGGACGATCGTCGTCGTGTCGTCCTGCGCGATGACGCAGGGGCCGTCGAAGGTCATGCCATGGACAAGATCGGCACGCCGATGGAGGGCGACGCGGCGCGGTTGTCCGTCGAGCAGGACATCGATCCAGGCGTCTGCGGCCGCCGGTCCGGCGCGGCGGTCCTGCGTCGGGAGCGCGGGCTTCGCGCTCTCGCCGATGACGATCATCCGAAGGGCGACGGCGTCGACGCGCGCCTCGCGATCCGCGTGGCCGTAGATGCGTTCGTGCTCGCGATGGAAGGCTTCGGCGATCCGCGCGACATCGCCGGTGTCGATCCAGGCGAGGTCGATGGACGTCTCGATCTCGAAGCTCTGGCCGTGATAGCGCAGGTCCGCGGACGCGGCGAGGCGCGGGGTGCCGCGATGGCCCTGGCGGTCGCGCAGCCAGGCCTCCGCCTCGCGCGCCAGCCGCCCGAAGCCCTCGCGCAGTTGCGGCAGCGTCTCGA
Source organism: uncultured Rhodospirillales bacterium (assembly GCA_903860935.1). Taxonomy (GTDB): domain Bacteria; phylum Pseudomonadota; class Alphaproteobacteria; order CACIAM-22H2; family CACIAM-22H2; genus CAIOSQ01. The sequence goes on from CAIOSQ010000097.1 coordinate 10,450, forward strand.
CCGATAGCGGTGCGTAGACCGTGAGGATGAAGTCGTTCTTGACGTCGGCGACGAGACCTCCCAGCGCCGAGAGAACGCCCGGTGTGGTCGGCACGAGGACCGAGGCCATGCCCAGCTCGCGGGCCAGCAGGCAGGCGGTCATCGGGCCGCCGCCGCCGAAGGCGAGCAGCGAGAATTCGCGCAGATCGACGCCCTGATGCGCGGCGAGTTTGCTGACCTCGCGGTACATGCCGGAGATCGCGACCTGGATCACGGCCTCGGCCGCCGACTGGAGATCGCGACCGAGCGCCGCCGCGATCGGCGCCATCGCAGCTTCCGCCTTGGCGCGGTCGACGGTCACGGCGCTGTAGCCGAGTTCGCTATGTCCCATGAAGCCGCAGACCACGAACGCATCCGTCAGCGTGGGCCGCATGCCGCCGCGTCCATAGCATGCGGGGCCCGGCGTCGAACCGGCGCTTTCGGGGCCCACTGCCAGCGTGCCGAATGCGTCGACAGCCGCGATCGAGCCGCCACCCGCGCCGATCGACGTCACCGAGACCGTCGGGATGTAGATCGGAAACTCGCCGACCATCTCGCCCGAGCGGTAGCTGGGCTGGCCGTCGACGATCACGGACACGTCGGCGGACGTGCCGCCTACATCGAGCGCCAGCACGCGCGGCACCTTGGCGTGGCGCGCCACGAAGGCGGCGCCCATCGTGCCGGCCGCGGTGCCGGACAGCAGCATCTGGATGCATTGCGTCTTGCCGAGTTCGGCGGTCATCACGCCGCCGTTCGACTTGGTGATCATCGGCTCCGTGGTGACGCCCGCCTTGCGCAGCGATGCCTGGAGCGAGGCGATGTACGCCGCGACGCGTGGCTGCACATAGCCGTGGACGACGGCGGTCGATGTCCGTTCGTACTCCCGGATGATCGGCCAGACCGACGAGGACGGGAAGACCGGCAGGCCGGGGGCCCATTCGCCGATCAGCCGCGCCGCCTCCTTCTCATGCGCCGGGTTGCGGTAGGCGTGCAGGAAGGACAGGACGATGCCCTCCGCGCCGACCGCGCGTGCGCGGTCGAGGGCGTCGCGCAGGCTGGCGTGGTCGAGCGGCAGGTCGACGCTGCCGTCGGCGAGCATCCGCTCGCGGATGCCGAAGACGCGGTCGCGCGTGACCAGCGGTTCCGGGCGCCGTGACAGCAGATGGTAGGGGTCCGGCATCTTGAGACGCGCGAGTTCCAGCACGTCGACGAAGTTCTCGGTCGCGAACATGCAGAGCTTCACGCCCTTGCGCTGGATCACGGCGTTGATGCCGACCGTCGTGCCGTGCGTGAAATAGCCGATATCCGACGGGGCGATGCCGAAGCGCCGCTGCAGCTCGGCGATCCCCTGCATCACTTCGCGGCCAGGCTCGGCGGGTGTCGACAGCACCTTGAGCGTGCGCACCGCTCCCGTCGCCTCGTCGAGCGCGCAGAAATCCGCGAATGTGCCACCGATATCGACGCCGACCCTGTATGCCATGTCGTGGATGTCCCTGTTTCCTGTGCTTCAGGCCGCGCTGCCGATGCCCGCGCGATGGCCGAGCCGCTGGCCGATACGTTGTGCGCCGCGGACGACCGCGTCGATGATCCGCCTGCGGGCGGCGGGGAAGCGGCGCGTGACGGTGGCGATGTTCAGCGTCGCGACGAGGCGACCCGTATCGTCGAAGACCGGCGCGGCCGCACCGGAACCGCCGATCGCGAATTCCTCTTCGACCACGGCGTAGCCATCCTCGCGCACACGGTCGATCGCCGCGCGCAGGCGCGCGATTTCGGTGATCGTGCGCGGCGTGAAATGCCGCGGCCGCAGCCGTGCGAGATAGGCCTCAAGCGCCCGCGGTTCCCAGAACGCGAGCAGCACGCGTCCCATGGCGGTGCAATAGGCCGGACGCAGCCCCTGTCGGTCCGTGTCGTAGCGGATCTGTTCCGGGCTCACGAGCTTTGCGAGCACCTTGACGTCGCCACCCGCCCCGCGCGCCCCGAGGATCACTGTTTCCCGCGACTCGCGGCGCAGCTGTTCCATGACCGGATGGGCGACGGCGGCGAGGTGACCATCCGTGCCGCCGATCCATCCGCCATCGCGATACGCGGCGACCAGTGCGTAGCGGTCGGCATCGTCACGCTCGACGTAGCCGCGCAGCAGCAGCGTACGCAGCAGGGCATGCGCGCTCGATTTTGGAAGGGCCAGTTCGGTGGCGAGATCCGCGAGGGCGATGCCGATGTCGCGCCGTGTCAGCAGCTCGAGGATGTCGAGCACGCGCGCCGCCGATTTGACCTCGCCCCCGTTCATGTATGTGAACACCGTTCCCCCATGGGGACGACGTTAGGTAACGCGTTCCGCCGAGTCAATCTTGCCTCGCGCGGATGGCGGTCCCGGCGCTAGTGTCTTGCCGCCAGCGTTGGATGGGGGAGTAGAACGATGAGCAGAGTCGCGATCGTGACGGGTGGCGCGCGGGGGATCGGGCGGGGTTGCGCGCATGCCCTCGCCGAAAGGGGCTTCGACATCGCCCTCGTCGACCTGCTCGCGCCGGAGATGGAGCGAACGGCGGAGGAGATCCGCGCGATGGGTCGGCGCGTCTCGATCCATGTCGCGGACGTCGCCGATTTCGCGCGCGCGGCGGAGATCGTCACCCGCGTCGAGGGCGAATGGGGTGGCGTCGATTTTCTCCTGAACAACGCCGGGAGATCGATGCCCAAGCCGATGCTGGAGATCACCGAGGAAGAGTTCGACCGCACCATCGCGATCAACCTGAAGAGCTGTTTCAACTACATCCACGCGGCCGCGCCGGGCATGAAGCGTCGTGGCGGCGGCCGCATCGTCAGCATGTCGTCGCTCAACGCGCATAACGGGGGCGTGACGAGCGCGGTGTCGAAATTCGCCTATGCCGCGGCAAAGGCCGGGATCATCGGCATGACCCGCGCCCTGGCCAAGGAGCTGGGGCCGGAGATCGCGGTCAACTGCATCTGCCCGGGCGTGATCAAGACGGAGCTGGGCAACAGCCTGACGAAATCGCGCGAGCCGGAGCTGATCAAGGGCATCGCGCTCGGTCGCCTCGGCACGCCGGCGGATGTCGCGCAACTCGTCGTCTTCCTGGCGACCGTCGAGCCCAATTTCATGAGCGGCCAGGATTTCAAGATCGACGGGTATCAGTGGGTCACCTGACATGAGCGGCGGCGTGCCGGCCTGGGTGCCGGCGCTGGCGATCACCATGGGCATGCAGACCATGGCGGCCTTCCTGGGCCGGGTTTTCCCGGTGATCGGGCCCGAGTTGACCGCTGCCGCGGGCGTCTCGCCGGAGAAGATCGGTCTGCTGTCGGGGCTCATCGCGGGCGGGACGATGTGGTTTCTTGCCGGTGGCTCGCTTCTGCTGAGCTATTTCGGCCCGGTGCGACTGCTGCAGATCGGTGCGGTCATTGCGAGCCTCGGGGTGCTGGCGAGCCTCAGCGCCTGGTGGCCGCTGCTCCTGCTCGCGGCCTTCGTGGTCGGCGCCGGCTACGGACCGTCGCCTCCCGCGGGCAGCGAGATCCTGACCCGCAACGCGCCAAAGGGGCGCCGGTCGCTGATCATGTCGGTCAAGCAGTCGGGTGTGCCGCTCGGCGGCGCGCTCGCCGGCCTCAACGTGCCGGCGGTGGCCGCGTTCGGCGGTTGGCGACTCGGCCTGTTCGTTGCGGCGATGCTGCCGTTGGTCGCGGTCTTTCTCGTGCAGCCCTGGCGCGCGCGCCTCGACGCGCAGCGCGACGAGACAAGGCCCCCGACCGCCGCCAACCTGATCTCGCCAGCGAACCTGGCCGCGCCCTTCTCGGTGATACGCGGCAACCGCCCGATGCTGCTGGTGGCCGCCGCCGGGTTCTGCTTTGCGTCGGTACAGGGCTGTCTGCTCACCTTCTTCGTGACGCAGCTGACCACCGAGATCGGCTACACGCTGGCGATCGCCGGCGCCGCGTTCTCTGCCATGCAATTCTCGGGAACCTTCGCACGCGTGCTGATGGGGTGGATCGCGGACCGCATCGGCGGCATCCGCGCGCTGATCGTCCTCGCGGGGGCGTCGAGCCTCATGGTTCTCGCGGTATCGACCATCGCGCCGGGATGGCCGGTCTGGGCGGTGACGCTGCTCGGCCTCGTCGTCGGCACCACCTCGACGAGCTGGAACGGAGTCTATCTGGCGGAGGTCGCGCGGCTTGCGCCGGAGGGGCGGATCGGCGACGCGACGGCCGGATCGACGATCCTGACCTTCGGCGGGTATCTGATCGCGCCGATCGTCTTCGCCTTCGCGGTCCCTCTGGTGGGCCGCTACGGCAGCTGCTTCGTCGCGCTCGCGGTCGTGGCGCTGCTCGCGATCCCGATGCTTCTGGCTGCCACGCGTGCGGGACGCGCCGCGTGATCAGCCAGTGGCCTTCGCCTCGCGGATCATGTTGCGGGCAATGACCAGCTGCTGGATCTGCGTCGTTCCTTCGTAGATGCGGAAGAGCCTGACGTCCCGGTAGAACCGTTCGACCGCGTAATCCTGCATGTAGCCGGCGCCGCCATGGACCTGGACCGCGCGATCGGCCACGCGGCCGACCATCTCGGCGCAGAACAGCTTGCAGCACGACGCGTCGGTGGCGACGTCCTCGCCGAGATCCTTGCGCCGCGCGGTCTCGACGACCATGGCGCGGCCGGCGAGCGCCTCGGCGCGGCTGTCCGCGAGCATCGCCTGCACGAGCTGGAATTCCGCGATCGGCTGGCCGAACTGCCGGCGCTCGAGGGCATAGCGCAGCGCGTCGGCGATCAGGCGCTCGGCGACGCCCACGCATACCGCCGAGATATGGAGCCTGCCGCGGTCCAGGACCTTCATCGCCGTCCGGAAGCCCATGCCCGGCACGCCGCCCAGCAACGCCTCGTCGCCGACGCGGCAGCCTTCGAACACGACGTCGCTGGTCAGCGCGCCGCGCTGCCCCATCTTGCGGTCGGGCGCGCCGACGCGCAGCCCCGGCGTCCCGGCTTCGACCAGGAAGGCCGACACCCCCGCCGCGCCCTTGCGATCAGGATCCGTGCGGGCAAACACCGTAAACAGGCCGGCCGCGGGCGCGTTGGTGATGTACCGCTTGGCGCCATCGATGACCCAGCCGCCCTCGACGCGCCGGGCGGTGCTGCGCAGGCTGGCGGCGTCCGATCCGCTGTCCGGCTCGGTCAGGGCGAAGGCGCTGATCAGGTCCCCGCTCGCGAGCCGCGGCAGGTAGCGCCGCCTCTGCGCCTCCGTCCCGTCCATGACCAGCCCCTGGCTGCCGATCCCGTTGTTCGTGCCGATCGTCGACCGGAAGGCTGGGGAGGTGCGGCCCAGCTCGAAGGCCGCCAGCACCTCTTCCTCCATCGTCATGCCGAGCCCGTCATAGGTCTCCGGGATCGACATGCCGAACAGGCCGAGTGCGCGCATGCCCGCCAGAATGTCGTCCGGGATCCGGTCCGTGTCGGAGATCTCCGCCTCGCGCGGGACAAGTTCTTCGCGCACGAAGCGGCGGATCTGCTCCAGGAAGGCGTCGATGGCCTCGCGATCCCTGATCATCGCTCCGTCCCCGACGTCACTCGCGGCCCCGGGCGCCGGCCCGTCCGCCCCGTACCTCGCGCCGGGTCATCCGCGAGAGGCGCTCGGGAAGGGCCGCCATGATCGTTCGGCGTTCCTGGGTGGAATATCGCAGCCACCCCCCGATCTCGGCGCGGTCGCGGCCGCAGCCGATGCACAGGCCGGTGACGGAATCGAGCACGCAGACGCGGCGGCAGGGGCTTTCGATGGGGAGCATGGCGCGTGGGCTTTATCCGAAATCGGGCGGCGCGGGAAGCGCGTGCGATCCGGCCACCATCGCCGCGTAGGCGGCCTCGAGGTCGCGTGCGAAGCCGGCGGCATCGCAGAGTGGCGAGCCGAGCATCCGGGCGCGCAACGCCGCGCCGAGACGCGCTGTCCGCGCCGTGTCGGCGGCCAGCGCACAGGCGAGCGCGATGTAGCCGTCGACATCCGCGGCGACCAACTCGTCGAGGCCCAGGCGGTGGAGGAGGCTGGCGCCGACGCGCGCGGCGTGGCGGTTTCCACGCAGCGCGACGACCGGAACGCCCATCCAGAGCGCTTCGCAGGTCGTCGTGGTCCCGTTGTACGGAAAACTGTCCAGGGCGATGTCCACCTGCCCGTAGATGGCGAGATGCGCGTCGCGTGTCGGCGTTGTCGCAAGACATGTGACACGGTCGGGCCCGACGCCCTGCGCCGCGAAGAGCCGCTGCAACCGGTCGCGCGCCCGTGGCGAGCCAAGGCCGGCGGCCTTCAGCAGGAGACGCGATTGCGGCACCCGGTGGAGGATCTGGCTCCATGCCGCGATCACCGACGGACCGATCTTGGCGAGGTTGTTGAACGAACCGAACGTGACCCCGGGCGCATCGGCAGCGTTCATCGGCCGTGGCGCCGCCGCAGGCGCACCGTCGGGCGGGCGGTAGCACAGGAAGCCGCGCGGCAGCCGGACGAGGGTTTCGGTATGCAGCCTGTCGTCGTCGTCGGTCGGATCGGCGACCGCATCGGTGAGGCGGTAGTCGATCGTCTTCAAGCCGGTCGTGTTGGGGTAGCCGATCCACGTGACCTGCACCGGTGCCGGTCTGCGCTGGAACACCGCGAGGCGGTTGCCCCGCGTGTGACCGGCAAGGTCGACGAGGATGTCGATGTCGTCCTCCACGATCTGCGCGGCGAGCGCGGCGTCGTCCAGGAGCGTCGCGTCGCGCCATACGCCGGCGGCGGCGCGCAGCCGCTGGGTCGTCGCGTCGACCAGGGTGCCGCATTGGTAGCAGACGGTCTCGACCGCGGAGGGGTCGTGCGCCGCCAGGACAGGCTCGAAGAAATAGGCGACGGAATGCGTGTGCAGGTCGGGCGATACATAGCCGACCCGCAACCGTCGGCCTGGCGCGCGGATGCGCGGCGGGTGCGCGTGCGGCGGCGGCGACAGTCGCGCGAGCTCCGCCGCCATGTCGCGATGCGCACGCGCGATGTCGGCGGGGGCGAGAGTGTCAAGCGCGTTCAAGGTCATGAGCCACGGCATGCGCGGGCGCTCCGCCGCGGGAATCGTGCGCAGCGCGGTGCGGAACGACGCCATCGCCTCGTCGACGAGGCCGAGCCGCGAGAGGCACGCGCCGAGATTGGCATGGGCCTCCGCGAGGTCAGGACGAAGCCGGATCGCCGTCTCGAAGCACGCGGCCGCCTCGTCGAGGCGATCCATGTCGCGCAACGCGTTGCCGCGGTTGACGTGGAGTTCCGGCCAATCGGGTCTCAGCGCCACGGCGCGGTCGTAGCTGGCGAGCGCGGCTTCGGGTCGATGCGCCGCGCGCAGCAGGACGCCGCGATCGTAATGCGCGCCGGCATCGCCGGGCCGCAGGGTGATCGCCCGGTCATAGCCCGCGAGTGCCTCGCCCATCCTGCCCAGCGCCTTGAGCGCGTTGGCGCGGTAGGCATGGGCATCCGCGTAGTCCGGTTGCAGCGCGATCGCCCGGTCGTAGCTCGCGATCGCAGCGTCGAAGGACTTCATCGACTTGAGCACGACGCCCCGGTTGCAATGAAAGGCCGCGACCGTGCCGTCGATGGCGATGGCGCGGTCGATGAGCGCGAGCCCCGCGCCGTGATCGTCGCGCTGATGGGCGATGAGGCCGAGCAGGTGCAGGGCGCCTGCCTGACGGGGATCGAGGCGCAGGGCGGAGTTGTATCTTTCCTCCGCCCGATCGATCTGCCCCGATCGGTGGAGCGCGATACCCTCGTCGACGATGCGACGCGCGGCAATGGCGGGCGCGACGCCATCGGTCATGGCGCTGTCGTGCCGCGGGCGATGTCGAGATGGTCCGGGGGAAGCCCCTCGAGGTGGCGGGCGTGGGCGAGCCGGTACGCGGCCTCGAGGTCGCGTGTGAAGCGCGGGGTGTCGAAGAGCGGCGCCGTCAGGCGATTGGCTGTCAGTTTTCCGCGTATCGCGGCGAGCGCCGCCGGGTCGCGCGCAAGCCGGATCGCCGTCGTTTCGTACTGCTCCGGTGTGTGTGTCACGAGTTCGGGAAGCCCGACCGCGTGCAGCAGACTGGCCGCGACCCGTCCCGCGAAACTCCGGCCTGCGAGCGTGAGCACGGGAAGCCCTGCCCACAGCGCGTCGCTCGCCGTCGTGTGCGCGTTGTAGGGCAGTGTGTCGAGGAAGAGATCGGCGCAGCGATGGCGCGCGATGTGATCGTCGAGCGGCGCACGGCGCGCGAAGACGATCCGCGCGGGGTCTACGCCGTGGCCGCGCGCGGCCGCACGCAGATTCCTCGTCGCCGGCGCGTTGTCTTCGAGCAGCCAGAGAACGCCGTGAGGCACGGCCTCCAGGATCCGCATCCAGCGCGCGAATGTCTCGGGGAGGATCTTGAAATTGTTGTTGAAACAGCAGAACACGAAGGCCTGCGCGGGCAGGCCGAGTTCGTCGCGCGACCAGGCGCGCGATCCGATGGTGCGGCTGCGATCATTTGCCTGATAGCTGTTCGGCAACCGGATCACCTTCTCCGTGTAGTGATGCTCGTGCCCGTGCGGGATCACGACCGGATCGGCGACGACGTAGTCGAGCCCCGGCAACGCCGTCGTGCCTGGAAATCCGAGATAGGAGATCTGGACCGGCGCGCAGCGCCGCACGAAGAGGCCTGGCCGGTTGTTGGTCGAATAGCCGTTCAGGTCGATCGCGACGTCGATGTCCAGGGCGCGGGCCGCTGCGGCGACGTCCTCGTCGCTCATCGCGCTGCAATCCACGAAGGCGTCGCAGGCCGCGGCGAGCCTCCGGCGCATCGGGTCGTCGCGCGGTCCGCCGATCGAGAACGCGGTGATCTCGAATTGCGTCCGGTCATGGGCCTCGAGTGCGCCGGCGATCAGGAACGCCACAGCATGTTCCTGAAGGTCGCTCGAGACATAGCAGAGGCGTATCCGGCTCCCGGGCCTGGGGGTGGGCGTGCCCGCGTCCAGGGCCGACCATTTTCCCGCCCAGGATCGCGCCGCCTGGAGATGCAGCGCGGGATCGTCGACGAGGCCGAGGAGCGAGAAGGGCGAAAAACCCCTTGGCTCGGTGAAGGCCGCGTCCCCGCGCCGGGTCGCATAATCCTGCAGCGGCTTCCAGTCGGCGATGGTCATCGCATTGAAGAGCCTCGTCCCGACGAGGTAGTCGAGATCCGGGTCGATTGCGTAGGCGCGATCGTAGCGCTCCGCCGCAGCTTCGTAGCGTGCCGCATCGCGCTCGATGTTGCCCAGATTGAACCATGCCGCGGCCGCCGATCCGGGGCTTGCTGTCGCTCGAAGATAGGCCTCGCGGGCGCGGACCGGATCGCGCAGTGTCCGCAGCGTGTTTCCGAGCGAGAGGAGCAATCCGGGCGCGGCGCGGCCCGTCGCCAGGGCGCGTTCGAAGGCGAGCACGGCCTCTGGCAGGCGGCGAAGGGCCACGAGGACATTGCCATGCAGGCTATGCGCCTCGCACAAGCCGGGATCGAGGGCGAGCGCGCGCGCGCAACAGGCGCGGGCGTCCTCCGGCCTTCCGAGTTCGAGCAGCGCGGTGCCGCGATTGACGTGGCCGATCGCGTTGTCCGGCGCCAGCTGCAGACCGAAATCGTAGGCCTCGAGCGCCTCGGCGAATCGTCTCATCCGGAACAGCATGTTTGCGGCCTGGAGATGCGATTCGGCGAACCTGGGCGTGATCGCCGTCGTCGCTCGATATCCCTCGAGCGCGGCGCCGTCCCTGCCGAGCGCCACGAGGGCGTTGGCGCGGTTGAAATGCGCGGCAGCGAGGCGTGGATCGACGGCGATGGCGCGCTCATAGGCGAGAACCGCGTCTTCCAGGCGTCCGAGCCGACGGAGCGCGACACCGCGATCGAGATGGGCTCCCGCCATGGCTGGATGCGACGCCAAGGCAAGATCATAGGCGGCGAGCGCTTCGCTCGGACGTTGGAGCGCAAGCAGGGCCTTTCCGCGTCCTGCATGAAGGCCGGGATCCCCCGGGACAAGCGCGAGTCCGGCGTCGAAGGCGTCCAGGGCCTTGCCTGCCTGGCCGGCCCGCAGCAGCGCCTCGCCGGACTGCATCCACGCCAGAGCCCCGTCCGGCGCGGTCATGGCCGCGGAGCCCTGGTCGTCGTCGCGCGGCTCGCCGTCGGGCCGTCGACGGATGTGTGGCCGCGGGATGGGGCGCGCGTCGTCATCGGCGTGCTCGATTCATGGGCAGAGGCTACAACGCCGCGCCGAGGTCCAGAAGCGTCCGGTCGCGGCGCGATCATTGACAGGGAGGCGGCTGGTTCGTCTACTCGCGCCGCGTTTCCAGACCTCCACGACACGGGCCCCGACATGACCAACCGCAACAGCCGCAGCGGCGGCCGCATCCTCGTCGACCAGTTGCTCGTTCACGGCGCGGACATGGCCTTCTGCGTGCCGGGGGAGAGCTATCTGGAGGTGCTCGACGCGCTTTACGACTCACCCGCGATCCGGCTCGTCAACGCGCGCCACGAGGCGGGCGCCGCGAACATGGCGGAGGCGTATGGAAAGCTGACCGGTCGTCCGGGCATCGCGATGGTCACCCGCGGTCCGGGGGCCTGCCATGCCGCCGTCGGCGTCCATACGGCCTTCCAAGATTCGACGCCGATGATCCTGATCGTGGGACAGGTGGCGCGCGAGGCCATGGACCGCGAGGGCTTCCAGGAGATCGACTATCGGCAGATGTTCGGGCCGGTCGCGAAATGGACGGCGCAGATCGATCGCACCGACCGGATCCCCGAATACATGTCCCGCGCCTATCATGTCGCCACGTCGGGTCGTCCGGGCCCCGTCGTCCTCGCTTTGCCCGAGGACATGCTGGTCGAGACCGCCGACGTGCGCGACGCGCAGCCCTATGTCCAGCATCGCGCGGCCGCCACGGCTGGCGACATCGCCGCGGTGCGCGGGATTCTGGCCGGCGCGTCGCGACCGCTGATGCTGATCGGCGGGTCCTGCTGGTCGGACGAGGCGTGCCGTCAGGCGATCGCCTTCGCCGAGGCGAATGGCATCCCGACGGCCGTGTCCTTCCGGCGGCAGGATCTCTTCTCCACACGCTCGCCGGTCTATGCCGGCGACATCGGCACCTCTGGCCCGCCCGCCCTGATCGCCCGGTTCAAGGAGGCCGATGTCGTCCTGGTCGTCGGTGCGCGCCTGGGCGAAATGACGACGCAGGGCTATACGACGCTGGACAGCCCTGAGCCACGCCAGGCCTTGATCCATGTCCATCCGCACGCGGACGAATTGGGACGTGTGTTCCGCCCGACCCTTGGCATCGTGTCCTCGGGAGATGGATTTTTCGCCGCGGCGTCGGCGATGGCGCCGCTCGACCCGACGCGCTGGGCGGAGTGGACGGCGGCGGCGCGGCGCGATTACCTCGCCACGCTGGAGGTGCCGGCCTATGCGGGACCCTTCGATGCCGCGCGCGCCATGCGCGAGCTCGACGCGTTGCTGCCCGCAGACGCGATCGTCACACTGGATGCCGGAAACCACACGGGCTGGCCCCAGCGCTATCTCGGGTTCGGGCGGCCGCGCCGCGAGGTCGGGCCGACATCCGGGGCGATGGGATATTCGGTACCGGCCGCGGTCGCCGCGAGCCTCGTGCACCGCGATCGGGTCGTCGTCGGCTTCGTCGGCGATGGCGGTTTCATGATGTCGGGGCAGGAGGTCGCGACGGCGGTCCAGTACGGCAGCGCGCCGATCATCGTCGTCTTCAACAACCGCATGTATGGCACCATCCGCATGCACCAGGAGCGTGAGCATCCGGAGCGCGTCGTGGGCACCGATCTCAGCGACCAGGATTTCCGGGCGCTCGGAGCTGCCCTTGGGTGCCATGCCGAGCGTGTGGAGCGGACCGAGGATTTCGCTGCCGCCTTCGCCCGCGCGCGCGCGTCGGGGCGGGCCGCGGTCATCGAGCTGATCACCGATCCCGAGATCGTGTCGACGCGCTTGACGATCAGCGGGTTGCGCGCAAAGGCGCGTCAGGCGTCCGGCGCGCGCTGATCGCACGTGCGAAGCGGCGGCGGAGTGCGAGTGCGGCCGCCGGCACCGCCAGCAGCAAGGCGGAGGCGGGCTCCGGCACGTCCAGCGTCAGCGAGGCCGCTGCCGGGGTAATGGTCGCGGGAAACAGACGCGCGGCGACAACGGCGAGGTCGAGACGAGGCATTGGCGGATCCTTGTACCGATTTCGTCCCCACAGCCCCCCATCAGGCGTCGGCAGGTTGCTTGAGCGGTCTCAAGGACGGGTCTGCGGCGCCTTGACGCCTTTATGTCCGTCTCGGCGGCAGCGTTCGGAACAGTAAAGCACCCGCTCCCAGTCACGTGCCCATTTGCGCCGCCAGGCGAAGGGGCGTTGGCAGGCCGCGCAGGTCTTCGATGGCAGATCGGACTTGCGTCGCATCTTCATCGCGCGACCCCCGTCATCGCGCGCACCGGCCGTCGCCGCAGAGCGCCGCGACGATCCGGGTCCGCCGTGGCGCGATGACGCGGTAGGCCCGCTCCAGCAGCGCGGCGGCGCCTGGCAGGGCCCGGATCGTTCGGGCCAGGAGACGCCAGCGCGGCAAACGGTCCCAGATCGCGAGGAAGGCCGCCGCTCCGGTCAAGACGCGCCCCTCTCCATCCTGGACGTGCAGGACCGCGAGTGCATCGGCCTGCGACACGCCGAGCGCCGCGAGGGGAGCGGTGTCCTGCACGATGTCTACTGCCGCCAGGCGTCGCGCCGTATCGCGCGCCAGGTAGTGCGCGATCTCGCGGCGGCAGAGCGGGCAGGCACCGTCGAAGAAGATCGTGAGATCGGATGCGGAAGCCATGATGCGCGCACATAGCTCGGCGCATGGCTGGGTCCAGGGGCGATGCCTGCGCTCGGCGTTGTCCCGAGCGGCAGGTGAAGGCTAGATTGCGCCAGCCGCGGCATCGCGCCCGCCTGGTCCCGAGGGGAGAGACAATGTCCGACGATTCCAACCACAGCTACGACACCCGCAACTACAAGCTCCGGTCCAATGCCTGGCTCGCCCGCCAGGACCGCGACGGTTTCGCGCGCCGCAGCTGGATGAAGAACCAGGGCCGCGTCGATCATCTCTTCGACGGGCGCCCGGTCATCGGCATCTGCAATACCTGGTCGGAATTCACGCCCTGCAACGGGCATTTCCGTCAGATCGCCGAGTATGTGAAGCGCGGCGTCTACGAGATGGGCGGTTTCCCCCTCGAATTCCCGGTGATGAGCCTGTCGGAGATCCTGCTGCGCCCGACCGCGATGCTCTACCGCAACCTCGCCTCGATGGATGTCGAGGAATCGATTCGCGGCCAGCCGATGGACGGGGTGATCCTGCTCACCGGTTGCGACAAGACCACCCCCGCTCTGGTGATGGGCGCGGCGAGCTGCGACTTGCCGACGCTCGTCGTTTCGGGCGGTCCGATGCTGAATGGTCGCTTCCGTGGCGAGTTGGTCGGCTCCGGCACGCATACCTGGATCTTCACCGAGCGTCTGAAGACCGGCGAGATGACCATGGACGACCTGGCGCAGGCCGAGGCGGCGATGTCGCGCTCGTCGGGCCATTGCATGACCATGGGAACGGCCTCGACGATGGCCTCGATGGTCGAGGCGCTGGGCATCGCGCTGCCGACCAATGCGGCGATCCCCGGCGTCGACGCGCGCCGCTATGCGCTCGCGCACATGGCCGGCCGTCGTATCGTCGAGATGGTCAAGGAGGATCTGCGTATCTCCAAGGTCTTGACCAAGCAGGCCTTCGAGAACGCGATCATGGTGAACGGCGCGATCGGCGGTTCGACCAACGCGGTCGTCCACCTGCTCGCCATGGCGGGCCGCACCGGCGTCGACCTGACGCTCGATGACTGGGATCGCCTCGGCCGCGACATGCCCTGCCTCGTGAACCTCATGCCCTCGGGCAAGTACCTGATGGAGGAGTTCTATTACGCCGGCGGCATTCCGGCCGTGATCTCCGAGATCAAGCACAAGCTCCATCTCGACGCGCTGACGGTCACCGGCAAGACGATCGGCGAGAACAACAAGGACGCGAAGAACTTCAGCACGGACGTGATCTTCCCGTACTCGGCGCCGTTCAAGCCGGAGGGCGGCATCGCGGTGCTGCGCGGCAATCTCGCGCCGGGCGGCGCGGTGCTGAAGCCCTCCGCCGCGGATCCGAACCTGATGAAGCATCGCGGCCGCGCGGTGGTCTTCGAGTCGATCGAGGATTACGACGCGCGGATCGACGACCCGAACCTCGACATCGACGAGACCTGCATCATGGTGCTCAAGGGCTGCGGTCCGAAGGGCTATCCGGGCTTCGCGGAGGTCGGCAATTTCGCGCTGCCCGCGAAGATCCTGAAAAAGGGCATCAAGGACATGATCCGCATCTCCGATGCGCGCATGTCGGGCACCGCCTACGGCACGACCATCCTGCACACCGCGCCGGAAGCCGCGGCGGGCGGGCCGATCGCGCTGGTGCAGAACGGCGACATGATCGAGGTCGACGTGCCGAACCGTCGCCTGCATCTCGACGTCAGCGACGCCGAACTCGAGACGCGCAAGGCTGCGTGGAAGGCGCCCGCGCCGCATAGCGACCGCGGCTACTACAAGCTCTACACCGACCATGTGCTGCAGGCCGACAAGGGCGCCGACCTCGACTTCCTGGTCGGCAAGTCCGGCGCGCATGTGACGCGCGAGAGCCACTGACGGTCCGCGCAGCGCGGCTCTTGCGCCGCGTCGCGCGTCCGGATCCGAAGACCAGCGCGTCGCCATGGGGCGTCGCGCTGGTCGCCCTGGCGCCGGTGGCTTTCGGCAGGGCGGGCCGCTCCGCAACCCGCCATAAGAGGAAAACGGTCATGACCGAGCACGCCGCGCCCCTGCGCAAGGAGATCGAGGACCTCGCGGTCTCGCAGATCGCCGAGGTCTTCTATGCCGGACGCGACCATCCGCGCCTGCTTCCCTTCTGGTTCGGCGAGGGCGACACGCCGACACCGGATTTCGTCAAGCGCGCGGCGATCGACGCGATCCAGGCGGACCGTGTCTTCTATGTCGACGATCGTGGCATCCCGCCGCTGCGTGAGGCGATCTCGCGCTACGTCTCGGGTCTTCATGGGCAGCCGATCGGCATCGACCGGGTGCAGGTGACGCCCTCGGGCATGGCGGCGGTCATGATGACGATGCAGGCGATCTCCGGCCCCGGCGACAACGTCGCCTATATCGCGCCGGTCTGGCCGAACATCGTCGAAACCGTCCGGATCTGTGGCGCCACGCCGCGTCCGGTGGCGCTCGACGCGACGCCGGATGGCGGCTGGCGCCTTGATCTGCAGAAGTTGTTCGATTCCTGCGACGACCGCACGCGCGGCATCTTCGTGGCCTCGCCGGGCAATCCGACGGGCTGGATGATGAGCCTGGACGAGCTGCGCGCCGTGCTCGAATTCTGCCGCAGGCGGCGGATCTGGCTGATCATCGACGCGGTGTACGAGCGCCTGACCTATGATTGCGATCGGGCGCCGTCGCCCCTCGACATCGCGGGGCCCGAGGATCCGGTGATTTCGCTGAACTCCTTCTCGAAGGCCTGGGCGATGACGGGGTGGCGGCTCGGCTGGGTGATCGCGCCCGCCTGGGTCAATCTGAACCTGCGCAAGCTCAATCAGTACAACACCTCCGGCGCGGCGACCTTCGTCCAATGGGCGGGCATCGCGGCGCTCGAACAGGGCGAGCCGTTCATCGCCGAGACGCGCGCGCGGCTTCATCGGGCGCGCGACCTCGTGATCCAGGGATTGTCGCGCTTTCCGCGCGTGCACGTGGCGCCGCCACCCGGCGCTTTTTATGCCTTCATGCGTGTCGATGGTCTGGGCAACGGTCTCGCCTTCGCCAAGGACCTCGTCGCGCGGACGGGGGTTGGGCTCGCGCCGGGAACCGCATTCGGGCCAGAAGGCGAGGGGTATCTGCGCTTCTGCTACGCGTCGAGCGAGCAGCGTCTCTCTGATGCCCTCGCACGGATGGAGCCGATGCTGCGATGACCGCGCTGATCGGCCTCGACTGGGGAACCACGAACGCGCGGGCGATGCGCTTCGCGGCCGACGGCTCCGTGGCGGAGATCCGCGAGCGGCCGCTTGGCATCTTGCGCGTACCCGGCGGCGATTTTCCGGCCGCCTTCGCGGAGTTGGCCGGGGATTGGCGCGCCGAGGCGCCGGCCGCGCCGGTGCTGATGTGCGGCATGATCGGGAGCCGTCAGGGATGGCGCGAGGCAAGCTACGCCACGCTGCCCGCCGACGCCGCGGCGCTCGCGCGGGCCTTGCTGCCCATGCCCGAGATCGGTGGCTGGATCGTCCCGGGTATAAGCGGCGAGAGCCTCGCGGGTGCGCCTGATGTGATCCGTGGCGAGGAGACCCAGGCGCTCGGCGTGCTGGCGGTGCTCGGCACCGACACGGCCTGCCTGTGCATGCCGGGGTCGCATTCGAAATGGGTCGAATTGCGGCAGGGGCGACTGACCCGCTTTGCGACCTTCATGACCGGCGAGGCCTTCGCGGCGCTGCGTGATCATACCATCCTGGCGCGCATGATCGAGGATGCGCCCCATGATCCCGCGGCCTTCGCGGCCGGCCTCGCGCGATCCGCGGCGCCCGGCGGGCTTCTCCACCATCTGTTCACCGTTCGCACCGACGGGTTGTTCGCGCGCCTGACGCCGGCGTCGGCCGCCTCGTTCCTCTCCGGCCTGATGCTCGGCAACGAGATGCGCGACGCCACCGCCGCTTTTCCAGCGGCCGAGGTCGTTCTCGTCGGCAGCCAGGCCCTGGCCGCGCCCTATCGCGCCGCGCTCGAGGCGGCGGGGCGCACCGCGCGCGTCGTTCCAGGCGAGGAGGCGGTCGCCGCCGGTCTGTGGCGCGTGGCGCACGCCGCGGGCCTCGCAGGCTGAATACGGGCGCCGGGTGGTCGGGCGGCGGCACCGGGAATGCCATGAGCGGCCTTGTCGTCGCCGGCTTCGGCTTGCGAGGCTCGCGGAAAACGGTTTAGATCCGAGGGATTAACGTCCGCGTGGTCGATTCCGCGCGACGCAAAAAGGGTGGGGGAGCGAATGGCGCGTGTGGTCGTAAAAGACGTGGAAAAGGCCTTCGGAACTACCAAGGTCATCCACGGGATCAATGTCGAGATCGCGGATGGCGAGTTCGTGGTCCTGGTCGGCCCGTCCGGCTGCGGGAAATCGACCCTGCTGCGCATGATCGCCGGGCTCGAGGAAATCTCGGGTGGGGCTATTTCGATCGGTGACCGCGAGGTCAACCGGTTGCCGCCCAAGGATCGCGATGTCGCGATGGTGTTCCAGAACTACGCGCTCTATCCGCACATGACGGTCTTCGACAACATGGCGTTCAGCCTGAAATTGCGGAAGGCCGACAAATCCGTGATGCAGGAGCGCGTGAACAAGGCGGCGGAGATCCTCAACCTGACGCCGTATCTGCAGCGCTATCCGCGGCAATTGTCCGGTGGCCAGCGCCAGCGCGTCGCGATGGGCCGCGCGATCGTCCGCGATCCGCAGGTGTTCCTCTTCGACGAGCCGCTCTCGAACCTGGACGCCAAGCTGCGCGTCCAGATGCGCATCGAGATCAAGGCTCTTCACCAGCGCCTCAAGACCACGACCGTCTACGTCACCCACGACCAGATCGAGGCCATGACCATGGCCGACCGGATCGTGGTCATGCATGACGGCATCGTCGAACAGATCGGCACGCCGCTCGAACTCTATGACCATCCCGCGAACACCTTCGTGGCCGGCTTCATCGGGTCGCCCGCCATGAATTTCGTGCCCGGAACCCTCCGCGGCGAGGGCGGTGGGCTGGTGCTCGAGGCGAATGGCGGCAAGCTCGTGCTGCCGGCAGGCACCAAGGGGCGTGATGGCCAGAAGGTGACGTTCGGCATCCGTCCGGAGCATCTGTCGATGTCGGCCACCGGTCCCGACGCGCTGGACGCGACGGTGGAGGTCGTCGAGCCGACCGGCGCCGACACCCATGTCGTGGCGAGCGTCTATGGCCAGCAGGTCCAGGCCGTCTTCACCGAGCGCCACAGCTTCGTGCCCGGCGCGCGGATCGCGCTGCGTCCGAAGCCCGAAGCGATCCATATCTTCGACGCCGAGTCCGGCCGTCACCTCTGACCGAAAAGGACGATCCGCATGGCGAGCGTCGATATCCGCAACGTGCGCAAGGCCTTCGGCAGCACGCAGGTGCTTCACGGGGTGAGCGTCGACATCGCGGATGGCCAATTCGTCGTGCTGGTCGGTCCGTCCGGCTGCGGCAAGTCGACCCTGCTGCGCATGCTGGCGGGGCTGGAGAACATCACGGGCGGCGAGATCGCGATCGGCGGGCGGGTGGTCAACTCCGTACCTCCCAAGGATCGCGACATCGCGATGGTCTTCCAGAACTACGCCCTCTATCCGCACATGACCGTGTTCCAGAACATGGCGTTCTCGCTGAAGCTCGCGGGCGCGCCCAAGGAGGTCATGGATCAGGAGGTCCAGAAGGCGGCGAAGATCCTCGGCCTCGAGCAGTTGCTGCATCGCTATCCGCGTCAGCTGTCCGGCGGCCAGCGCCAGCGCGTCGCCATGGGGCGTGCGATTGTCCGCAACCCGCAGGTGTTCCTGTTCGACGAACCGCTGTCCAATCTCGACGCGAAGCTGCGCGTGCAGATGCGCGCGGAGATCAAGGAACTGCATCAGCGCCTGAAGGTCACCACCGTCTACGTGACCCATGACCAGATCGAGGCCATGACCATGGCCGACAAGATCGTGGTCATGAATCATGGCCATATCGAGCAGGCGGGCGCGCCGCTCGAGCTCTATGATCGCCCCGCCAATCTCTTCGTCGCCGGGTTCATCGGTTCGCCGGCGATGAACATGCTGCATGGACGTGTCGAGGGCGGGGGCTTCGTCGACGCTTCGGGCGCACGCTGGCCGCTGCCGCCTGGCCACGGCGCCGCCGACGGCACGGAGGTCGTGTACGGCGTGCGGCCCGAGCATCTGCGCCTCGACGCGGCCGGCATCCCGACCAAGGTTCATGTCGTCGAGCCGACGGGTTCCGAGACCCAGGTCGTCCTCCGGCTCGGCGACGTGTCCTTGATGGGCGCGTTCCGCGAGCGCATCACGCAGGGGCCGGGCGAAGCCCTGCCCGTCTCGCCCGAGATCGGCCTCATCCACCTGTTCGACAAGAAGACCGGGAAGCGGATCTGACCCCCAATCCCGGAACCGGGTAACCACCACAAGATAGGGAGAGAGACATGGCGAACATCATCACCCGTCGCGACGTTCTCGCGGCCGGCGCCGGCCTTGCGGCGCTGCATTCGGCCGGCGCCTTCGCGCAGCTGCGTGTCCAGGGCGCGGCCGCCGAGGCCCCCAAGCTGACGATCGAGAGCGGCGCTACGCTGCGCATCCTGCGTCCCGTGCGCTTCGTGCAGCCGGACGAGGACATCTTCCGCGCCAATGCCGCGCGCTTCGCCGAACGCACCGGCGTGCAGGTTCGCGTCGACTTCGTCGGCTGGGAGGACATCACCCAGCAGACCGCGGTGACCGCCAACACCGGTGCCGGCCCTGACGTCATCATCGGGTTCAACGAGGCGCCGCATCTCTATGCCGACAAGGTCATCGAACTGAGCGATGTCGCCGAGTATCTCGGCAAGAAGTACGGCGGCTGGATGGCCGTCGCGCAGAAATACGGCAAGCGCCACAACACCAACAACTGGATCGGTCTGCCCTTCGGCGGCAGCGGCGGCCCGCTGGTCTGGCGCAAGTCGGCGGTCAACGAGGTGGGCTTCCAGGCCCCGCCGAACGACCATGCCGGCTTCCTCGACATGTGCAAGAAGCTGCGCCGCGCCAACAAGCCGTCGGGCTTCGCCCTTGGCAACGCGGTCGGTGACGGCAACGCCTTCGCCAACTGGCTGATGTGGTCTTTCGGCGCGTCGATCACCGACGAAGCGGGTGCGGTCTCGGTCAACAGCCCGGAGACCGTGGCGGCGCTGGAATACCTCAAGGAACTGTACCCGACCTTCGTCGACGGCGGCACCGTGTCCTGGGGCGACATCAGCAACAACCAGGCCTATGCGGCAAGCACCTGCTGGGTGACGTCGAACGGCGTGTCGCTGTACTTCGCGCTCAAGAACGACCCGGCCACGCGCGCCATCGCCGAGGATACCGAGCATTCGATCCTGCCCCCGGGCAAGGCGTCCGGCTGGCCGAGCGCTCCGCTGTCCCTCAACGGCATGGTCTTCCGCCACAGCCGGTTCCCGAATGCGGCGAAGGCGTTCCTGATGTTCATGCTGGAGTCGGAGCAATACGAGCCCTGGCTCAACGCCAATCTCGGCTACTGGGCGCATCCGCTGGCGGCCTATCGCGATGCGGCGGTGTGGACCAGCGATCCGAAGGTCGCGATCTTCCGCGACTGCATGAACAACCCGTTCTGGAACGGCTACAAGGGGCCGCTCTCGGCGGCGTCGGGTCAGGCGAACAGCGAGTACGTGCTCGTCCAGATGTTCGCCTCCGTCGCCTCGGGTCAGGCGACGCCGCAACAGGCGGCGCAGGAAGCCGAGCGGCGCTCCCGCCGCATCTTCCGGCGCTGATCAGGTCGGGATGGGCCGCGCCACTCCGGCGCGGCCCGTTCCGGGCATCTCCCGATGACGCAGAGCCAAGCCTCCCCCCCGGCCTGGACGCGCCGTTCCCGAGAGCAGAACTGGCTCGTCAAGCTTTTCGACTGGAAGCCGTTCCTGGTCATGGCGTGCATGCTGCCCGCCGCCGGACTGCTGCTGGTCTTCCTGACCTATCCGCTCGGTCTCGGCATCTGGCTGGCCTTCACCGACACCCAGATCGGTCGCAAGGGCGTCTGGGTCGGGCTCGAGAACTTCGAGTATCTGTTCGAGGAACCGATTTTCTGGAACGCTGTGTTCTACAGCGTCTTCTACACCGGCATCGCGACGATCGGTAAGTTCGGGCTTGGGCTGTGGCTGGCGCTGCTGCTCAACAACCATCTGCCGTTCAAGTCGATCCTGCGTGCGATCATCCTTCTGCCCTGGATCGTTCCGACGGTTCTGACCGCGATCGCCTTCTGGTGGATCTACAACCCGCAATTCTCGATCATCTCCTATGTGCTGATCGATCTCGGGTGGCGCGACACCAATGTCGATTTCATCAACTCCGCATGGTCGGCGCGCTGGTCTCTTATCGCGGCGAACGTGTGGCGCGGCATTCCCTTCGTGGCGATCTCGCTGCTCGCCGGCCTGCAGACCATCTCGCCCTCGCTCTACGAGGCGGCGATGCTCGACGGGTCGACCCCCTGGCAACGCTTCCGCTACAGATC
>CAIOSQ010000098.1 GCA_903860935.1 uncultured Rhodospirillales bacterium
ACCGGAATGCGTGCGGCGAAGGCCTCGAACAGGCGGTCGAACAGCGTGTCGAGGGATATGTTGATGCTGATCCTGCTCTCGAACCGGGGGCTGCCGGACATGATGTGATGTATCAATCGGTCGTCGAGGATGCTGCAGAACTTGCCGAAGAACGGGCTCGATTGCGCGATATCGACATCCGGAAAGAGCTTCTTGCCGAGTTCGGCTACGCCGATGAGGCGTTCCTCGATCAGCGGTGACCAGGACGTCTTCGTGCCGCCGCCGCGCGCATACACCATCTGCCGCTGGATGAAAGGGCGGATGTCGCATCGGGCGATGCGATGCTCGATCTTGGTCAGAAGGTACGGCGTGAGCGGACCGGCCATCGCCTCGAGCGACGGCTCTGCGCCATCGTCGGCGCCGGGGGCCCTGGGCGCGTTGGCGAGTTCTCCGCCAGGCAGATAGCGACCGATCCATTCGCGCAGTTCGATGAAGCGCTCGGGCAGGAGGAATGTTCGGACGCGCCGGCGCAGGGACTCGTCGGTGTCGTTCTGTCCCGGCAGGATGGTGTCGACGATTTCCGATACGAAGGCGGCGCTTCGAGCCGGATCAGCCCCTGGGACGGCGATCACGATGTCGCCGTTGGATAGGGCGAAATGCTGTCCGGCCCGCCGGTCGGAAAACTCGCGGAGCAGGCTCTGCTGCACGCGGTAGCTGCGAATATTGTCCTGGATCCGGTAGACGGCGGCCAATTCGATCGCAAGCACGGTGTATGCCTGCTGCGAGCGGATCATGCGCCGCCAGAAGGACAGGAGTTCCGTTTCCGCTTCTGCGTAGCGCTGGTTCATCGCTCCACCGTGGACATCCGGTTCCCTGGCTTTGCAGGCAGGTGCGGCAATGCTCGCCTCTGAGCAAACAGGAATACAGTTAACAAAACCTTTGCGGGGTCGCTGATCGTGACCATGTGGTGGTCCCTAGAATGCCCGCAGCCGATCGATCATCCAGCCCTGGTAGAGCCCGATGCCGAGCATGGCGCCGACATCGAGGGCCCCCTCGTGGTCGCACCTGCTGAACACGATCCGCTCGGCGGGCAGGTCCCGGATGGCCTTTATCGACGCCTCGTTCGCGAGGAATTGCACGTCGTCGCGGTTGAACTGGACCTTGAAAAAGTCGCAATCGATCTTGTCCACCCGCAGATAGGGCAGGAGGTCGACGTTCAACCCATCGAGAAGAACGCTGAAGCCATGCTCGCGTAGCCGGGCGATCGCCCGCCTGCCGCGGGCGACGTCGTGGAGGATTTCGATGCACGGGATCTCGAAGCCCATATGCCCCGGCGCGAGTTCTCCGACCCGTTTCGCCAGCAAGTCGATCATCGGCGAGAGCGCGCTCTCGACGGAAATGTTGATACTCGTGCGCACCGTCGTGTCGATGCGGTTCGCGACCAGGTGATGGATCAGCCTTTCGTCGAGTATCAGGCACAGTTCCTGGAAGAGGGGGCCGCGCCTGACCAGTTCGACTTTTGGGAACAACCGGGAGCGTAGCGCCTCCATCCCGAGGAAACGCTCCTGGATCATGACGGTCCATTTATCCCGGGTACCCAGAAGCGGGCGGCGGCATATCGGCTGCTGGCGGATGAAATCCCGGATGTCGCAGCGGAGGATCCGCTGCTCCATGCGCGACAGCATTTCCGCATTCATGCGGCCCTGCAGACCATCATCGGCATCCGATCCGGGCTCTTGGGCGAGCGAGCCCCCGGAGGTATAGCGTGCTACCCAGCTCCGGAACTCCCAGATCTGCCCGGGCAGGGAGTAGACCGCGACGCGGCGACGGAGTGTGTCTTCTGGAACGCCCGCGTCCTTGGCGAAGACATCGATCATGTCGTCGACGAGAGCCTGTCCGTCTTGCAAGGCGTCCGGCGGCATGACCAGGGCCATATCTCCACTGCGCATGAGGAAGGTTTCGCTGCCGGACCGTGCGGCCATGTCCAGCACCACCCCTTGGTGAAATCTCAAGCGTTTGGGATCTTCATGGGGCCGGAACAGAGCCGCCAAGTCTATCGTGATCGCGAGGTGGGGTTGCGTGGCGCGCACCAGACGTCTGGAATAGGCGACGAGATCATCTTCCTGTTTCACCCCGGCAGTCCTTCCGTCCGCTCGTGGTCGAGGTAATGGTCCCGTGCGCGCTGTCCAGACCGTCCAAGTTCAAAGGCCGACCCGCGCGTGATGCGCGGGCCGGCCCTGTTCTGGTTGGTATCAGGCGAAGAGGTCGCCGAGTGTGAGGCCGCCGGAGAGGGAGAAGTTCTCCAGGATGATGGTGTCGGCGCCGAGGGCGATGTGGAGGTCGGCGCCGGTCTGGGTGCCGACAGCGCTGGCCTTGTTTCCATCGAGGGCGGCGATGCGGTCGCCCTGGGCGTGGCTGAAATCGGTGACGCGATCGGTCCCGAGCCCGGCCTTGGCGGCGAAGACATCCGCGCCGGCGCC
>CAIOSQ010000099.1 GCA_903860935.1 uncultured Rhodospirillales bacterium
CCGCCGGGTCCGGTGCCGGCATGATCGAAGGCCGCGAAATCGAGCGCCTGGGCGGCGATCATCGGATGTCCGGTCAGGCGCTCGAAGGCATGGCGCACGCCCATCCCGACGAACCAGGAATCGCCGCAGCCGAGCACGACGACATGGTCGATGCGGCGCGCGCGCGCCATGTCGCCGATCGACGCGATGGCCCCGGCCTCCGCGGCCAGCGTGGCGCCGATCGCGCTTTCCTGCGCCAGCATCTCGTCGCGGGTCAGAGCGACGCGGCGCAGCCGCGCCGCATCGCCGGCGACGTCGCGCGAGGGCTCTGCGCGCAGCGCGCGCAGGCGCTGCGCATAGGCTTCGGGTACGGGATCCATGGCGTCCTTCCTACCTGCCCAGCCGCTCGAGGCCAACCGTCCGCGCGATGACCAGCATGACGAGGAAGGACAGCATGATCTCCAGCGCCGACACCGCCGCGATCGCGGGCGTGCTGTCGTACTGCACGAGGTAATAGAGTTCCACCGGCAAGGGGCGGCCGCGCACGTCGGACGTGAAGAGCGCGACCGTGACGTTGTCGAAGGCCTCGATGAAGGTGAAGGCCGCGGCGGCGATCAGCGCGGGCCCGAGCTGCGGCAGGGTCACGCGCAGGAAGGTCTCGGCCTTGCCCGCGCCCAGATTGGCGCTGGCCTCGTCCAGCCGCGCATCGAGCCCGGCCAGCCGCGCCATCGTGATCCGGATCACGAAAGGCAGACAGAAGACCGACAGGGCGAGGATGAGCATCGCGTCCGAGGCGCGGAAGGCGAAATACGCGCCGAAGAACAGGCTGGCGATGCCGATCACCATCCCCGGCATCATCTGCGGCGACAGCAGGAACGCATTCGCCGCCGCACGACCGGCGAAGGTCCCGCGCACCGAGGCGAAGGCGGCCGGCACGCCGAGAAGCAGCGCGACGCCGGCGACGGCGAGCGACACGTAGAGGCTGACAACGATCGAATCGGTCAGCTGCCGGTTGCCGAGCAGCGACTGGTACCAGCGCAGCGAGAAGCCCGACGGCGGAAAGGCGATGTAGCCGCGCGGCTCGAAGGAGATCGCGATCACGATCAGGCTGGGCGCGACCAGCAGCAGCAGCGAGATGGCCGCGACGACGCCGAGCACGGTACGGCCGAGGATATCGATCGGGGCGAGACGCATCTTCATGACTGCGCCTCCGTCCAGCGTGCCAGCCGGTTGCCGCAGGCGACGATGGCGAGCACGCAGGCGAAGCAGGTCGACAGCAGGATGGTCGCCAGCACCGCGCCGCGGGTCCAGTCGAGAACCACGATCGTCTGCTCGTAGACCTGCACCGCCAGCGTCGCGTAGCTGCCGCCGCCGAGAAGCTGCGGCACGATGAAGTTCGTGTAGGAGATCGCGAAGACCAGCGCGAGCCCGGCGAAGATCGCGGGCACGGACATCGGGACGACGACACGCAGGAAGGTACCGGTCTGGCTGGCCCCGAGATTGAGCGATGCCTCCTCCAGCCGCCGATCACGCTCGGCCAGAACGGCCAGCAGCGGCAGGATCATGAAGGGCAGATGGATCTGCGTCATGCCGATCAGGACGGCCCAGTCGGTGTTGAGAATGCGCAGCGGCTGGTCGATCACGCCGAGCGACAGCAGCGTCTGGTTCACGATGCCGCGCCGCCCGCCGAGGATCACGAGCCAGGCATAGGCGCGCACGAGCGCGCTGGTCAGCAGCGGCGAAATCACGGCGACCAGGATCATGGTGCGCCAGATCCCGCGCGCCTCGGCGAAGAGATAGGCGACCGGATAGGCGAGGATCAGCGTCGCAAGCGACGAGATCACGGCGATCCGGAAGCTGCGCCACATCAGGCGCCAGACGAGGTCGTCCTGAAGCGCCGCCCAGAGATAGGCCAGGGTGAAGCTGTCGCCCACGATGCGGCCGCGCTCGATGCGCACGAAGCCGAAGGCGAGCAGCGTCACCATCGGCAGGACCAGGAAGATCAGCAGATAGGCGAGCGCGGGAACGGCAGGCCAGATCCCGCGCCCATGCAGGATCCGGCGCAGCAGCGGCGCGCGACGCGGTGTCCGGGCGAGGTCAACCGCCATCGCCATCCCCATCGAGCATGACGCACGCCGCCGGATCGGAGGCGCGGACGCGCACCGAGGCGCCGATCGCCAGGGGCGGTTCGCCGACCCGGCGCTGCGCGACGACGCGCAAGGGCTCGGCCGCGCCGATCGCGATCTCGTATTCGATGGTGGCGCCCTGTGGGGTCGCGAAGGCGACCTTGCCCTCCCAGCCCGGTCCGGGGCCCGTCTGGACGACGAGGTTCTCCGGCCGCACCACCAGCTTCGCCGCGCCGTCCGGCCTGCCGCAGACGATCGCCGGATCCTGCGCGACGCGGCCATCCCGGATGTCGACCGCGAGCACGTTGGCGCGGCCGATGAAGCTGGCGACGAATTCGGTCCGCGGCCGATCGTAGATCTCGAGCGGCGTGCCCGCCTGCTCGATCCGTCCGCCGCGCATGACGGCGACGCGGTCGGACAGCGTCATCGCCTCTTGCTGGTCATGGGTGACGAAGATCGACGTGATCTCCAGCCGCTCGATCAGCTTGCGCAATTCCACCTGCATCGACAGGCGCAGCTTGGCGTCGAGCGCGTTGAAGGGCTCGTCGAGCAGCAGCACCTCGGGCTCGAGCACCATCGCCCGCGCGATCGCCACGCGCTGCTGCTGCCCACCGGAGAGGCGCGCGGGATAGCGATCGGCGAGACCGCCGAGCGACACGAGGTCGAGCGCGCGTCGCACGCGCGCCTCGGTCTCCGCGCGTCCGACACGACGGACCTTGAGCCCGTAGGCGACGTTGCCCGCGACGTCGAGATGCGGGAACAGCGCGTAGGACTGGAAGACATAGCCGACCTGCCGCCGGTTGGGCGGCAGGTCGGTGATGTCGCGACCACCGACGACGACGCGTCCCGCATCGGGTTCGACGAACCCGGCGAGGGTGCGCAGCAGCGTGGTCTTGCCGCAGCCCGACGGGCCGAGCAGCGTGGTGACGCTGCCCTTCTCGACCTCGACGGTACAGCCATCGAGGACGCGGGTTGCGCCGAAGCTCTTCGTGATGGAGTCGAGTCGGATATGGCTCATGTCGCCTCTGCGAGTTCCACGCGAAGCCCCAGCGCGGATGGTCCAAACCCGCCGACGCAGCGGGCACCCCAGGCC
>CAIOSQ010000100.1 GCA_903860935.1 uncultured Rhodospirillales bacterium
ACTGGATCGAGATCGGCCAGCTCGGTGCCTATGGCGCTGCGCTGCGCACCGCCTTCAACGGCTTCGACCGGGCGCATCTCGTCGAGGTCGCGGACCGGCCGCTGCTGCTCACGCCGGGGCTGGACGACTGATCCGACAGGTTGGGCGGGGAAAATCCAGTCCAGAGCACTATTTCGCCGTGACGCCCCAACATCCTTCGGGGCGTTGGGGCGAAATAGTCCTCTGGATCGGCTTTTTCTCCGCTCACCAACGCAGGACGAGCGGTCCGAGCGCCGCGCCGAGGGCGCCCGCGAGCACGATCCCGGCCGTGTACCAGATCGCGACGAAGGCGATCGCGGCTTCCGGGCAGTGCAGGGAATAGCCGATGGCGCCGATCGCGCCGGCGAGCAATCCGGCGGCGAACCCCGCCGCGCGCGGGCGTGTCGGTGCGAGTCCGCGCGCCGCCCAGAGCGTGGCGACGAGTGCCGGCAGCGACAGGGCAAGCACGCTCCACGGGCAGGTCTTCCACGAACTCCCCAGCAGCGCCGGCAGCCGCGACTCGGCCGGCTCGGCCCATAGCGAAGCGGCGCCGATCGCCGCCATGGCGACCGTCACCGCAAGCGTGACACGGCGTGGCCCGTCGACCGATGCGGCCGGGCGCGAAAGCCGCGCGGTCAGCCAGGCTGCGGCGAGCGCGAGCGCGCCGGCATAAACGATCTTCGTCCAGGGTATGTGCGACGCGAACATCGTCGCCGGGATCGCGCCGAGAATGGCGACCGCGACGGCGGCGCTCGCCAGGAACCCGACCAGCGCCGCCGGCGCGAGGCGGCGCGCCGCAAGCGCGCGCGTCGCGGGGCCCGCGTCGCGGGCCAGTATCTCGATCAGCGTATCGGTTCTCATGATCGGGTGTCCTGGAAACGGGAATTCACGTCGCGTCGTCGCGTCGCGCCAGCGCGGCGAGGCGCTTGAGCCCGCGATGAACCTGGACCTTGATGGCGGATTCGGAGGCGCCGGTGCGCGCCGCCGCTTCCGCCACGGACAGGCCCTCGATCTTGGTGAGCGCAATGGCCTGATGCTGCGCCGGCGGCAATTCGCGAAGCAGCACATCGAGATCGCGCCTGGCGCCGCCATCCTCGGGGGCGACTGCGAGCAACTGCTCGGCCACGTCGTCGATCGGATCGTGCAGGGCGTCGCGTCGTCCGCGCCGCCGCCAGAGATCGACCAGCTTGTGGCGCGCGATGGCCAGCACCCAGGCGGTCACGGGCAGGCTCGGATCGTAGGTGCCGCGTCGCAGATGAAGGGCCAAAAGCGTCTCCTGGACCAGATCCTCCACCGCATCCGGCAAGCCGGCGAGGCGGCGCTTGAAGAAACCGCGCAGCCGCGCCGACAGCATGTCCAAGCAGAGCCTGTAGGCCGCGGCGTCGCCCGCCTGCGCGCGCAGCCAGATTGGCTTCAGCCTGGATTCGAAGTCGCCGGGGCTGGTATCGGCATTCATGTCGCTGGTCAGGGTCCACTGGTTACACCGCGCCAGGATGCTTGGTCTCGTCGTCTGGGTGCAATGCCGGTCGGTCAGATCGTAGCGAGTTTCAGGACGCTGCCGCCGGCCGCGCGGGCATCAGCCTCGTCATGCGTGACGAGGATCGTCGGCAGTCCGCGCATCCGGGCATGCGCGAAGACGAGGCGGCGGAACTCCTCGCGCAGCGCCATGTCGAGCTTCGCGAAGGGCTCGTCGAGCAGCAGCGCCTCGGGCTCGGCGAGCAGGGTGCGCAGCAGCGCGACGCGCGCGCGCTGGCCGCCGCTCAGCGTCGCGGGGTCGCGGTCCGCGAAGTCCTCGAGCCCGGCATCACACAGCGCCGCTTCGATACGTCGGCGTCGTGCCGCGCGCCCCTGGACCGACGCAGGCAGGGCGAAGGCGAGGTTGCCGCCGACCGTGAGATGCGGGAACAGCAGGTCGTCCTGGAACAGGATGCCGAGCCGCCGCCGTTCGGGCGGCTCGGCGTCGAGCACGCGATCGTCGAGCGCGACGCTGCCCTTCGCCGCAAAGGCCGGATCCAGGGTGCCCGAGACGAACGCCAGCAGGCTGCTCTTGCCGCAGCCGCTCGGCCCCATCACCGTCAGGCAGTCGCCGGGCGCGATCTTGGCCGATAGATCGTGGATCAGGTGCCGCCCGCCGATCGTGATCGCGATCTGCTGCAGATGAAGGGTGCTCATCACCATCTGCGAAGCCTGCGGAACAAGGCGGGCCAGGCCACAGCGGCGCCATAGGCGGCGAGCGGAAACGCGGCCTGCAGCATCGCCCAGGTGCCGATCACGCGGCGATCCGCGCCCGAGGACAGCGTGACCGCTTCGGTGGTCAGCGTCGCTATGCGCCCGGCACCGGCGAGAAGCGTCGGCAGGTAGAGCCCGGCGCTGACCGCGAAGGCGACGGCGGCGGCGATCAGCACGGGCGGCAGCAGGATCGGCAGCTTGATGCGCCAGAAGACCCGCCAGCGCGACGCGCCGAGCGAGAGCGCGCTGCGCGAATAGCGGTCGTCGTAGCTGCGCCAGGGATCCGCGAGCGACAGGAACAGATACGGGATCGCGAAGACCAGATGCGTCCACAGCACCGCGCCGAAGCTGCCGTCGATGCCGAAGCGCACCAGCAGGATCTGCAGCCCGAAGAGGAATGCGACCTGCGGAACCAGAAGCGGCAGGTAGAGCAGGGCGAGGCTGCGCGACGGCTTGCCCTCGCGCCCCTGGGCCTCGCGCTCGAGGCAGGCCAGCACCAGCGCCAGGGCGATCAGCGTCGCCGCCAGTCCGAGCGCCAACGTCGTCGCGGCGGGGCCAGCGAGGCTGTCGGCCTGGCGCATCCAGGTCGCGCTGGTGAAGCCTTCCGGCCAGGCGTCGGACCAGCGCCAGCGCGTCGCGACGGACCATAGCGCGAGCGACAGCATCGACGCGGCGGTCAACGCCAGGAGCGTGATCCCGGCGCCCGCGGCGATGTCGGCCGCGTGCCCGATCGCCGGCTGGCGCGCGCCGCGCGTCGCCCAGCGCCCCAGCGTTGCCTGCGCCACCGCCTCGACCGCGCGCCACGCCGCGAGGCTGGCGATGACAAGCGCGAGCAGCAGCGTCGCTGCGGCGGCAGCCGGGAAGAGCAAGCGGGGGTCGGGATCGCCGAGCCAGCGCACCACCAGAACCGCCAGCGTCGGCGGATTGCCGGGGCCGAGGATCATCGCCACGTCGACAACGGACAGCGAAAAGGCGAGCACCGCCATCGCCGGCAGCCTGATCTGCGCCAGTACCTGCGGCAGCACCACGGCGAGCCACGCCTGAGAAGGTCCGTAGCCCAGGGCACGCGCGGCGCGCAGCTGCGCCGCCGCCGGGATCTGGTTGAGCGCGCCCAGCGTCATCAGCATCAGATAGGGCACCTCCTTGAGCGCAAGCGCCAGGACGATCGGCCATCCCGATTCATGGCCGACGGTGCTGAAATCCGGCGGTCGGCTCCAGCCGGTGAGCCAGGGCGAGAGCGCGCGCGCCAACCAGCCCGAGGGCAGGATCAGGAATGCCATGCCGATGGCGAGCGCCGAATGCGGCATCGCCAGCGCCGGCGCGATCCACGCGCCAAGTCGACGCGCGACGGGACGGTGGTGCAGTGCCGCCGCCATGCCGATGGCGACGAGCATCGAGACAAGCGTGGCGCTCCAGCCGGTCGTCAGGGTCAGCGTCAGCGCGGCCGCGAATCCTGGGGTCTCGAACAGCCGGCGCCAGGGGTCGAGCGACAGGCTGTCGCCACCAAGTGCCGGCAGAAATCCGAACGCGGGCAGGATCGTGCCGACCAGACCGGCGACGATCGGCGCCAGGAAGACGACAAGCGTCAGGCCTGGCGACAGCCGTAGCAGCGTATGGGCCAGCGCGCGCGCGGTCATCGTGCCGTGCGCCGGCTCCATTCGGTGGCGATGCGCGTCATCCAGCTGGCATGCGGCTCGAGTTGGATCGCGCCGAGTTCCGCCGGAGCCGGCAGGGCTGGGTGACCAGGCAGCACCTCGAACAGCCTGCTCTGCTCGGGCGAGAGCTTCCCGGCATCGAGCACGTTGATGCTGCCCAGATGGCGGATGTCCTGTGCGCGCGCCTGCGTGGCCGGCTCCAGCAGGAAATCGGCGACGACCAGCGCACCCTCTTTGTGGGCGGCGTTGAAGGGAATGGCGACGAAGCTGGTATTGCCGATCGAGCCCTTGGCGAAGGTGAAGCTGCGCACGCTCTCCGGCAGCAACCCGGCCTGCGCCGCGACGGCGGCTTCGGTCGGGCTGAAGGACAGCGTGATGTCGATCTCGCCGTCGTTGAGCAACTGGCGCTGCGCCGCCGCGTTTTCGGGGAATTGCCGCCCCTGGCGCCAGAGCAGGGGTCGAAGCTGATCGTACCAGTTCCAGAGGGGTGCCGTGGCAGTGTCGAAACCGGCGTCCGTGGCCGGACGCTGGAACAGATCGGGGTCGGGCGAGAGGTCGATCAGCGCCTGCTTCAAAAAGGTCGAACCCATGAAATTGGCGACGTTGGGATGCGTCAGCCGTCCCGGGTTCCGGCGCGCCCAGACGAGCAGCGCCTCGGCCGAGCGTGGCACGTCGGCGGGGCGCAGGCGCGCGGATTCGTAGACGAAGACGAGTTGCGCCAGACGCCACGGCACCGCCATGCCGTCCACCGGCGTCGTGAAGTCGACGACGTTCGAGCGCTTGTTCGTCGTGTCGACGAGCCCGGCATTCGGCAAGACCGGCAGCACCGGTCCGTGCAGAAGTCCCTGCGCCTTCATCGCCAGGAAATTGGGGCCGTTGATCCAGATGAGGTCGACACCGCCGCCCGCCAGCCGACCGGCCGCCTTCTCCGCGATGACCTTGGTCACGGCCTCTGCGGTGTCCTTGAGGCGGACATGCTGGATGGCGACGCCATGGCGCGCCTTGGTCTGCCCGCCGACCCAGGTGATGAAGTCGTTCGTCTGCTCGTCGCCGGCCCAGGCGTTCCAGTAGACGGTCTGGCCGCGCGCCCTCGCCAGGATCTCGGTCCATGGCGACGCTGACTGGGCGCGCGCGGCGCGGTTCAGGCCGAGCAGCGGCGCGGCGGCGGACAAGGCGAGCAGGTGGCGGCGATCGATCATGTCGTTTTCCCTATTCGGCGGAGGGCCGGTCTCAGGCAGGCATCAGGTCGGTGCGTGGCGCGGCTACCGCGTTGCGTGCCGCGATCCGCCGGGCGCGTGCCTCTGCGATAACCGGCCCCAGATGCTCGCGGTGGAATCGGTCGCAGCCGATACAGATGTTCTCGTAGGGCTGGCCGTCTGGCAACGTCGTGCGCGATGCGGCGGTGAAACGCGCTTCGTCCCAGCCATGCGCGATGCCCATGCGTTGCGGCTGGCCCGCATCGATCGCCTCGAAGGCGGGGATTCCGGCCAGCGAGTCGAGGATCTCGATAAGCGGTTCCTCGACGAGATTGCCCAGTGGTAGCGCGGTCTTGACGCAGCACGGATAGACGCTGCCATCGGGCTCGACCGAGACCTCGCTGCCGGCGAAGCGGTGGCGCAGGAAGTTGAGACCGCCCGACCAGCGGTTGCAGAAATTGTCGGCGATCGAACCTCGCGGCAGGCTGTTTTCCCAGGCGCGGCCGCGCGGCCAGAGCTTGCCGATCCAGCTCTCGGGCGTTGCGCCGAAGAATCCGTAGAGCGGGCCTTTTTGCATCGCCCACGCCGCGGCGGTCATCGGCAGCGTGGACGGGTGCATACCGTGGCGTCCGAACAGGCCGGTCAGGCGCTCGACGAAGGCGCGCTGCTTTTCCGGCCCCTCCATGCCGACATGGAAGTCGTCGACGCTGGCCACCGAGATCATGTGGACACCGCGCTCCAGCAATTCGCCGACGATGCGATCGGTGAGCAGGTCGCCGGTCGTCTGGACGATGATCCGGGCACCGCCGACGTTGCGGTAGCGTGCGTGCAGCCGCTCGATCACCGGATAGGTCACCGTCTCGCGCACGGCATCGAGGAGCGCCTCGCCACCTGACAGCACGATACGTCCGGTCCGTTCGATTTTACGGCCCGGCGGATCCGCAGGATCGAGGTAGGTCATGCGCTCGGGGAAATTGTCGACGATGCGCGGAAAGTTGCGCATTGCCTCGTCGACGACATCGCCGAGTGCCGCGCGCGTATACGGACGAAAGCGGCTTTCGTAGCAATGCCTGCACCGGCGGTGGCAGGCCCAGGCCATGACGTAATAGATCGATTCCATAGTCAGGAGACCTCCAGATCCGCTGGCGCGGTCGCGGCTTGTCGCGGCCTCGCCCTGTGATGCTGGACTTCGCAGGTCGCGCCCATTCGGTTACAGCGCATCCGAGGACGACGAGGCGGATCGACGTAACCAAGGCGCCCCCTTGCGCGAAAGATCCAGTGACATCTTCAGGTCGGAAAGGCCCGCACCCGGCATGGAGCCGACGCACACCGTATCCGCCGCGACGGACAGGCCGATTTTGTCCATCGTGATCCCTGCCCTCGACGAGGCCGCCGTGATCGTGGACATGCTGCGGCCGTTGCAGGATCTGCGCCTGCGCGGTGTGGAACTGGTCCTTGCCGATGGCGGCAGCATCGATGGCACCCGCGCGTGCGCGTCCCGATGGGTCGATGCCCATTTTTCAGCCCCGCGCGGTCGGGCATCGCAGATGAACGCGGGTGCGCGCCTGGCACGCGCGGAACTGCTGCTGTTCCTGCACGCCGACACGATGTTGCCCGCGGCGGCGGATGCCCATGTCCTCGCGGCCGTGGCGGCGGGAGCCTGCTGGGGTCGTTTCGATGTCCGGATCGCGGGCCGTCCGGCGATGCTGCCCGTGGTCGCGGCGCTGATGAACCTGCGGTCGCGCCTGACCGGAATCGCGACCGGCGACCAGGCAATCTTCGTCACGCGCGCCGCGTTCGAGCGCATCGGTGGATTTCCGGTGCAGCCGCTGATGGAGGACATCGAGATCTCGCGCCGCCTGAAGCTGCTTGGCCGTCCCGCCTGTCTGCGTGTGAAGGTCACCACATCCGGCCGACGATGGGAGCGCCGCGGCATCTGGCCGACGATCGTCCTGATGTGGTGGCTGCGCTGGCGCTATTGGCGTGGCGAAAGGCCGGAACTGCTCGCAAAGGCCTATCGATGACGACGGCCATCGTCGTCTTCGCGAAGGCGCCGGTCGCGGGCCTTGCGAAGACCCGCCTGGTGCCCGCATTGGGCGAGGTCGGTGCCGCGGCGCTGGCCGAGCGGATGCTGCGCCATGCCTTGGCGCAGGCGATTGCTGCCGATATCGGGCCGGTGGAGCTCTGCACGACACCCGATGCGCCGCATCCGGTTCTGTGCGCGCTGGCCGCGGCATCCGGTGCCGACCTGGCTGCGCAGGGGCTGGGCGATCTGGGTGCGCGCATGGAACGCGCGCTCGCTCGCCAGTTGCGGCGCTGGCCACGCGTCCTGCTCATTGGGACCGATGCTCCGGCGCTCGCCGCGCGGCAGTTGCGACAGGCCGCGAGCGCTCTCGACGACCACGACGCCGTGTTCGTGCCGACGCTCGACGGCGGCTATGTGCTCGTCGGTCAGCGACGTCCAGGCGATCTGCGCTACCTGTCCGGCATGACCTGGAGCCATCCGCATGTGATGGACGAGACGCGCCGGCGCCTCGCCGATGCCGGCTTGCGCTGGGCGGAGCTTTCACCCGTCGTCGACATCGACGAACCGGCGGACCTCGCATCGCTGCCGTCGGAGTGGCGCGCAGGCTGGGCGTCTTCCGCGCCGTAGTCGCCTCGCAGCGTCGATAGTGCACGCCGTGCCGCTGCCCAGGTCCTGGACCGGTGCCATGCCGGCGCCGACGGGTGGTCATGGAGCGGTGCGCTATGTCCGCTTCGTGGCGCAGCAGGGTCGTGATCTGGTTGGTCGTGATGCGCACGGTGCCGGTGGTCCGCGTGCGCAGATCAAATGCGTGTTCGACAAAAACGCGCTTTTCCGGCGGGTCCGTGTAACCTGCGCGCACCGGACTGGGAAATACTCTCCGATGTCTGTCGCCCAAAGAGGCTTGCATTGGCATGAATGCCAGGTTCGCCGCGCCCGCTGCTTACCCGTTTCCTGCCGGCCGCTTTCCTGCTGGCCCGTTTCCCGCCGACGCAATCCCGTCGCAATGCTCAAGGCTCCTGTCAGATGGCGATTGACCCTGGTCCGCCCGCTGGGCGCGACGGACAACCCGGCAGCGCGGCGCGTGCGGCTGCACGCCCCGCGCTTGGCTCCTTGATCGCCGATCTCTTCCAGCGAGGCGCCGCACAGGAGGAAATCCCGGAGCGCGTCCGGCAGGAACTTCGCGCCGAGCAGCATCGCGGCGACATCCTGATGAGCGTCGTCCAACTCGTGCTGTGCGCGATCTTCGTCGCCCTCTACACATTGTCCAGAAGCACGTCTCCCGCGGACGCGCCGTTCATGCCGGTCCCGTGGGCGCTGGCGGCCTATGCCGCTTTTTCGGTGGCGAAGTTCCGCCTCGCCTGGCGTGGACCGGTCGCGGCACCGGTCCAGATCGCATCGATCCTGGCCGACATGACCTTGCTGCTGGGCCTGATCTGGAGCTTCCATATCCAGTACGGCCAGACGGCCGCCTTCTATCTCAAGGCGCCAACCCTTCTCTACGTCTTCATCTTCATCGCGCTGCGTTCGCTGCGGATGGAGGCGGTCTATGTCGTGGTCGCCGGCGCCGCGGCGGCTGCGGGCTGGCTGGCGCTGGTCCTCTACGCCGCTCTTGCCGGAGAGGACGGCATGGCGGTCACGCGGGATTTCGTCGTCTACATGACTTCTTCGACGATCCTGTGGGGCGCGGAGATCGACAAGATGGTCTCGATCGGCCTGGTGACCGGATTGGTCGCTCTGTCGATCGCCCGCGCCCGCCGGATGCTGCACCGTTCGGTCCGTGAAGCGGCGGCGGCGCGCGACCTGCGGCGCTTCTTCGATCCACGAATCGCATCGCGGATCACCGGGTCCGAACATCTGCTTCAGCCTGGGCATGGCGAGCGTCGTGATGCCACGATGTTGTTCGTCGATCTGCGCGGGTTCACGGCGTTATCGCGCGCGGTCGATCCGGACGCGCTCGTGCGCATCCTGACCGATTACCATGCGAGCCTGATCCCCGCGATCCGTGCCCATGGCGGCAATATCGACAAGTTCCTGGGCGACGGGATCATGGCGAGCTTCGGGGCGACGTCCCCATCGTCCAGCCATGCCGCCGAAGCCCTGCGGGCGACGGAGGCGCTCGTCGCGGCCGCAGATGCGTGGCTCTCGCGCATGCGCCGCGAGGGAACGCCGGTCGCCGGGGTCGGCATAGGGATCGCCAGCGGCTCGGTGGTCTTCGGATGCATCGGCGACGGTGCGCGTCTGGAATATACCGTCATAGGCGAGGCGGCCAATCTCGCGGCAAAGCTCGAAAAAGCCACCAAGACGCTGTCCGTGCCGGCGATCGTGCTCGCCGCAACCTACGACCTCGCGCTCGAGCAAGGCTACGCGCCGCGCGCCGCCACCTCCGTGCGCCGCAAGATCGAGATCGCCGGTGCCGACGGTCCGGTGGATGTCGTTCTGATCGGCACCTGAGCGCTCCGCGCCATGCGTCGACCGTTCGGCGCGTTTCGGCAAACGGCCACCGGAATTTCATCGCACTCGAAAACGCCCATCGCCGCGGGTCTTGTTCCAGGATCGTGCGCACGAACACGTCGACATCCGCGGCGTCGAGCGACAACTGCGCGTCGCCCAGCCTGTCGCGCTCGGTGCTGGTGGGAACGCGGCACGGACCCTCCAGCCTGACCTGCTTCCGCGCACCGCCTGTGGACCCCGGAGCCGAAGGCCGTGAGGCAGGCATTGCCCGATCTGGCATACGGCTCGGCGTTAAGAACAGGAAAACCGGTTCACATCCATGTCGCGCCCCTCGCTCACGGAGATGCGGTTGCGATCGTCATCGAGCAAACTGCGGTCGCGCGGCCGTATCGTCTGCGTCAGCGCGGCGACTGCGGCTGGGATTGTCCACACGGCAGCACGGCGAGCGCCGCGCGCGTCGCGGGGGCGGCGTCGGGCCTGGTCGTCAGTTCGCCGCGCAGCCAGGCAAGATCGTCGGCGTCGTCGATGTCCCGAAGAGGGGCGAGGCTCCTGACCGTCAATCGCTGTTGGTCGGCGCGCCGCAGCGTTTGCGCCAGGACATCCGGTCCGCCCCAGGCCATCGGCGCAAAGAGGGGCGCGGCGGCTTGCGCCCATCGAATGCCGATCAGGCAGTAGCCACCATCCGGGCTCGGGATGAGCGCGACGTCGCGTGTAGCTCCGTCGCGGAGAATCCGCGACGCATCGACGATCATGGCGCCGTCGATCAGCGGCACGTCGGATCCCATGAGCATTGCGCCGTCGGGGCAGCGTGCGAGAAGCAGAGCCAGCGCCGCGCGCATCGTCGCGCCAAGATCCCCTGCGTCGGCATGGACCAGATCCCAGTGCGGCCCCAGGATCTCGCCGATTTCCTCGGCCGCATCGGCGGGCCGGTAGAACGCCACGGTCGTCAATCCGTGCCGTTCGGCGGCATCGCGCGCGGTGCGTGCGCAATCCGTCAGGAAGGCGCGCGAAAGGTGTGCGGCGGCGTCTGCGCCGACACTGCGTGCGAGGCGCGTCTTCGTCTCGCCGGGCCGCGGCGGCTTGCACATGAGGCCGAGGCCGATCCGGGGCGCGTCCATTGTCAGCGCTCGCGGCGTCGCGCGCCGTATATCGCCTCGCGCGCGATTACCCAGAGGATCTTCGTCCCCGCCCTGACGGTGCCGGCGATCGTTCCCGAGACCTTGGATACGCCGATGCGGCGCCGGTAGTTGGCTGGGATCTCGATCGTCCGCAGCCCCGCGCGTGCGGCCTTGACCTGCATCTCGACGGTCCATCCGAAATCGGGATCCGCCATGCCCAGACGGTCGAAAGCATCGCGGGAGATGGCGCGTAAAGGCCCGAGATCGGTGAAGCGTCGGCCCCAGACCGCTTGGATCAGCGTGCAGGCGAGCCAGTTGCCGAAGATCTGCTGCGGCGTCAGTGCACCACGCTCGCGCCGCCCAAGCACGCGGGATCCGAGCGCGAGGTCGACCACACCGTCGATGACAGGTCCTACGAGATCCTCCATGGCCGACAGGTCGTCCGCGGCAACGTCATCGCCGATCGCGACCGCGGCGACGAAACCGGGCATCGCATCGAGGACGGCGGGGAGCGCGCCCGCTTCGTTCCGCGTCGGAATGACGCCGCCGATCCTGCGTTCCTAGAGGCTCATGCGGGTGCTCCGTCTCGCCCGACGCGGCCAGGGGAAAGAACAGGTAGTAGACCGGCAGCCCGATCGCCGACATGGCTGGGATCCATGCCGCACTTGCTGCGGCCATCGGCAAGAACCACGCGGCGTACCAGGGGAATTGGGCCGGGGATAGATAGAAAAGGAATGTGGCGACCATGGATGCGCGCAAGACCATGTCGCCAAGGTCGGTGGGACGGCGCGCGGCCATCGCGACGCTGATTCCGGCCGCTGCGATGACGACGAGCATACGCAGTGTGCCTTCGCCCGCGGCTGGTCCGAGAAGAAGGCGGAAGCCCAGCGAAGCCCACGCATACGGCGCGTTGTTGACGCTCCAACCGCTTGCGTAGGCGACGAGGCCGGCATCCGCGCCGAGGCTCGCGACCAGCAGCGGCGCGCATAGCGCGAGCGTCGTTCCGCCCAGCGCGAGCGCGAAGGACGCCAACCGTCGCCACCCG
>CAIOSQ010000101.1 GCA_903860935.1 uncultured Rhodospirillales bacterium
CCCCGGCCGTTGCGGGTCAGGCGCTGGGGCGTCCCGATGATCTCGGCCACCGCGTCGTCCTCGAGCAGGCGACGGAGGTCGAGATAGGCGGCATGAGCCCGGGGCGAGTGCGCGCGCAACATGGGTTTTGCTATACATAACTGAATTTAGTAGCGCAATGACGTTGCGCTACATTGTGTAGCGACGTAGCGTACGTCCCGGCGCAACCCCAGCGAAAACCTCCCCAGATTTGGTTTCGCCGCCGGGCTTCTTCGCCACGGACTTCGCGCCGCGCGGCTTTGCGAGTTGGCCGATGACGGTGGAATGGACGGTGGTGGAGACGCTGCCCAGGTAGCGCGACTCCTCGGGGCCTGGCGCGCCCTTCCAGTTCGCGTCCGCCGGCCAGGTGGTCCCGGCCTGAACAGCCCTGGGCATGTTCGCGGGCATAGGGGTCGATCAGGTTGCACCAGAACGGATGACCTCGTCGGCGACGCGCTTGCTGTTGTCGCCGATGCCGATCGTCCCCGCCCGCGAGCGGCACCGCGACGGGATCGGGCAGCCGGTCGCGCGGCGGACCATGACGTGCGCCGAGCCGTCGCATGGGGTGGTGGGCGGAAATAGTTGTCTGGATGCGATTTCCGGGACCGGATAGCGTGCGCGCCGGGGCGCGGCGTGAGGCGTCCGGCAGGGGATATGTCCATGATCGTCCGGTCTCTGCGCGCGCTCGCGCGTGTCGTTTTGTGTGCCGCGCTGCTCGGGCCGGCGGTAGCGTTCGCGCAGGCCACGCCCGTGCCCGCGGCCCCGCCCGCGCCGGCCGATGCGCCGCGCTTCGCGTTCCAGCGGCTTGAGGTCGACCAGTCCGGGCTTCAACCGCTCGTCTGCCTGCGCTTCACCCAGCCGCTGCGCGCCGAGGGCGTGCGCTATCTCGACTATGTCGCGCTGGCGCCGCAGGCGCGGCCGGCGGCGCGCGTCGAGGGCGACCGCCTCTGTCTGAGCGGTCTGTCCTACGGCACCGACTACGAAGTCGAGTTGCGCCCCGGTCTGCCGGGCGCGGGCGAGCAGCGCCTCGCCGCCGCGGAGCGCGTGGGCGTGACGCTGAGCGCGCGGCCACCGGTCGTCGCCTTCGCCGGCGGCGGACGCATCCTGGTGCGCGCGGCGAGCGACGGGCTGCCGGTGACGACCGTCAACGTGCCCGAGGTGGCCGTGCGCGTCTTCCGGGTCGGCGAGCGCGGCTTCAACGCGGTGCGCGACCAGTTCCGCCAGAACGACCGCCGCGCCTATCCCTGGGCGCTCGACCAGATGGCGAGCAACACCGGCACGCTGGTCTGGTCCGGCACGATGGCCACCGACAATCCGCCCAACCGCGAGGTGGTGACCGCATTCCCGCTGGCGGACGCGATCCCGGCGCGCAAGCCGGGCGTCTACTGGGTCGTCGCCTACGACGCCGCGCGCGCTGGCAGCGACGACGACATGGAAAGCCTGTGGAGCCGCCAGATGGCGGCGCAATGGGTGATCGCGACCGATCTCGCGCTCAGCACCCTGCGCGGCACCGATGGTCTGCATGTCGTGGCGCGGCGCTTCACGGACGCGAAGCCGGCGGTCGGGGTCGAGCTGCGGCTGATGGCCCGCAACAACGAGGAGCTGGGCCGGGTGCGCACCGACGAGACCGGCCGCGCGGTCTTCGCGCCGGGCCTGCTGCGCGGATCCCAGGCGCTGGCGCCCGCGACCGTGATGGCCTTCGGCGCCGAGGAGGATTTCGCGGTCATCGACCTCGACCGTGCCGCCTTCGATCTCGCCGATCGCGGGGTCGAGGGCCGTGCGCCGCCGGGCCCCGTGGACGCCTTCGCGTGGACCGAGCGTGGCATCTATCGCCCCGGCGAGACCGTCGCCTTCGCGGCGCTGCTGCGCGATGCCGCCGGCCATGCGGCGCCGGAGCAGCGCGCGCAGATCGTGCTGCGCCGGCCCAACGGCACCGAGGCGCGGCGCTTCCCCGCGACCGCCGATTCCGGCGGCGCGCTGCAGCAGGCGATCGCCCTTACGCCCACCGCCGCGCGCGGGATGTGGAGCGCGGAGATCGTGGTCGATCCGACCGCGCCGCCGGTCGGGCGCGCACGCTTCGAGGTCCAGGATTTCGTGCCGCAGAAGCTCAAGGTGGAGCTGACCCCCGGCGCGACGGCCTATGCCGCGGGCGAGAGCGCGCATATCGCGGTCGCCGCGCGTTTCCTCTATGGCGCGCCCGCCGCCGGCCTCGCCACCGAGGCCGACATCGTGCTCGAGATCGACCCGGAGCCGTTCCCGGCGCTGCGCGGATTCGTCTTCGGCAACGACAGCGAGCGGCCCGAACTGCCGCCGGTCGAGACCACCGCGCCGCGCACCGATGCCGCCGGCCGCGCCACGATCGAGGCGACGATCCCCGAGATCGAGGGGGCGACCCGCCCGTTGCGCGCCGTCGCCCGCGTCGCGGTCTTCGAGCCCGGCGGCCGCGCGACGGCTGAGCAGGCGATCGTGCGGATCAAGGGCGCGCCGATCCAGGTCGGCCTCAAGCCGCTGTTCGGCGGTGGCCAGGGCGATGCCGATGGCCGTCCGACGGCCGGCTGGGATTCGACCGCGCGCTTCGAGGTGGTCGCCGTCGACGCCGAGGGGCGGCGCGTCGCTGTGCCCAGCATCGAGTGGCGTCTGATCCGCCAGGAATCACTGTGGAACTGGGTGCGCGGCAACGGCGCGTGGCGCTTCGAGGAAGTGGTGCGCGAGCGGGTCGTCGCCAGCGGCCGTGGCCGCGTCGCCGCCGATGCCGTCGCGACGCTCGCGGCCGATGTCGCCTGGGGGCGCTACCGCATGGCCGTGCGCGTCCCCGGCGTCGCGCGCGCGGAGGCCTCGCTGTCCTTCAATGCCGGCTGGGGCGGCGGCGATGCGGATCGCACGCCCGAGCGGCTCGAGCTGGTCGCCGATCGCGGCGCCTACCGGCCCGGCGACGTCGCACGGCTGCGCATCCCGTCGGCCCATGCCGGCGAGGCCACGATCGCCATCGCCACCGATCGCATCCACGCGCTGCGCAGCGTCGCGGTGCCGGCGGGCGGCACGGATGTCGAGATCCCCGTCGAGGCGGCCTGGGGACCCGGCGCCTATGCGCTGGTGTCGCTGGTGCGTCCGGTCGAGGGCGGGGCGCAGACGCGCGCGCCGCTGCGCGCCATCGGCGTCGCATGGCTCGGCCTCGATACCGGCGACCGGCGTCTGCCGGTGACGATCGAGGCCCCGGCGCGCGCGCGGCCGCGCGGCCCGACCGAGATAGGGGTGCATGTTCCGGGTGCCGGTCCCGGCACGCGCGTGATGCTGGCGGCCGTCGACGAGGGCATCCTGCAGCTCACCCGCCATGCCTCGCCCGATCCCTTCGCGCATGTCTTCGGCAAGCGGCGGCTCGGCGTCGAGCTGCGTGACGATTACGGGCGCGTGATCGATGGTCGCGCCGGTGCCAAGGGCGCGATCCGCCAGGGCGGCGATGCCGGATTCGGCGGGCGCGGCCTCGATGTGGTGCCGCTGACCATCGTTTCGCTGGTCGAGGGGCCGATCACGCTCGACGCGGCGGGGCGCGCGAAGATCACCCTGGCGCTGCCGGATTTCGCGGGCGAGCTGCGGCTGATGGCGGTGGCCTGGGACGGCACGCGGCTCGGCGGCGGCGAGGCGCGGATGACCGTGCGCGACGCGCTGGTCGCCGACGCGACCTTTCCGCGTTTCCTCGCGCCCGGCGACGAGAGCCGGGTCGCGCTGTGGCTCCACAATGTCGAGGGCGAGGCGGGGACCTGGCGCGCGCGCTGGAGCGTCGTCGGCGAGGCGCGCCTGGCCGGCGAGGCGACGCGCGAGGTGACGCTGGGGCGCGACGCGCGCCAGCTTCTGTCCTTTCCCATCCAGGCCGGCGGGCCGGGCGTGTCGGAGTTCCGCCTCGATGTCGCGGGACCGGACGGCGTCGCGTTCGCCCGCAGCTGGAAGATGGAGACGCGGCCGGCCCAGGCGCCGGTGACGGAGGCGCGGATCGAGCGCGTGGCGCCCGGCGCGGCGCTGGAGATCGCGCCGCGTGGACTCGCCGGCTTCGTGCCCGGTTCGGTGCAGGCCTCGGTCGAGGTCGCGTCCTGGCGCGGCTTCGACGTGCCGGCACTGCTGCGCGCCCTCGATCGCTATCCCTTCGGGTGCCTGGAGCAGACGACGAGCCGCGCCTTCCCGCTGCTGCATTTCAACGAGGCGGCGGCGCTGATCGGGCGCGGCGAGGACCGTGCCATCGATCGCCGCGTCCAGGACGCGATCTGGCGCGTGCTCGACATGCAGCGCGCCGATGGCGGCTTCGGCCTGTGGGGCGTCGCCGACGAGCCGGCGGAATCCTGGCTCCAGGTCTACGCGATCGACTTCCTGCTCGCCGCGAAGAAGCGTGGCCTCGTCGTGCCCGACGAGGCGGCGAGCCGCGCCCTGCGCTGGCTGCGCGGCGTCGCGACGCGGCTCGATGGCGGCGATGAGGGCAGGGCCTATGCGCTGTTCGTGCTCGCGCGCGAGGGCCGCGCGGATCTCGGCACCGCGCGCTATGTCCATGACGCCCGTGCGCGGAGCTACGAGAACCCGCTGGTGCTGGCGCAGCTCGGCGCGGCGCTGCAGCTGGCGGGTGACGAGGCGCGCGCCGATTCGGCTTTCGGCCGTAGCGTCGTGGCGCTCGATCGCGCGCTGCAGCGCAGCGACCGGCGGTCCTTCGACCATTACGGCAGCCCGTTGCGCGACTTCGCCGGAACCGTCGCCGCGGCGGCCGGTGCGGGCCGCGTGGCGACGCTCGACCAGCTGATGCGGCGCTTCTCGGACACGCTGCGCCTGCCGCAGCTCGACGCCACGACGACCCAGGAAAAGGCCTGGATGCTGCTGGCGACGCAGGCCGTGGCGGAGCGCGGCGGTCCGATCGACGTCGCCGTCGACGGTCAGGTGGCGCGCGGCCGCGCGCGGGCGCTGTTCGAGCTCGGCACCGCGCAGGCGATCGCCGGCGCGCGGATCGAAAATCGCGGCGCCCAGGACATCTGGGCGACGACGACGGTGACCGGCGTGCCGGCGGCACCGCTGCCGGCCGCCAATCGCCGCTTCACGATAAGGCGCAGCCATTTCGCGCTCGACGGCGCGCCGGCCGATCTCGCGCGGCTGCGCCAGAACGAGCGCGTCGTGGTGTGGATCGAGGCCGGTGGCTTCAGCGATCTCGATCGCACGACCAATGCCGATATCGCGATCACCGATCTGCTGCCGGCGGGGCTGGAGATCGAGGCGGTGCTTCGTCCCGTCGACGAGACCGGCGCGACGCGCTTTGCGTTCCTCGGCGCGCTGAGCCGCTTCTCCGTGATCGAGGCGCGCGACGACCGCTTCGTGGCCGCCGCGCGCGCGCGCAGCCTCGAGGAGCCGACGCTGCGCATCGGCTATGTCGCGCGTGCGATCACGCCGGGCAACTACGTGCTGCCGGCGATCCAGGTCGAGGACAT
This sequence comes from uncultured Rhodospirillales bacterium, assembly GCA_903860935.1. GTDB lineage: Bacteria > Pseudomonadota > Alphaproteobacteria > CACIAM-22H2 > CACIAM-22H2 > CAIOSQ01. The sequence goes on from CAIOSQ010000101.1 coordinate 5,475, forward strand.
GTACCGGCCCGAACTCTTCGCGCGCTCCGCCGCGGGGCGCGTCGCGATCGCGCCGAACTGAGGACGCGGGGACGGGGCCCGTGGCGCGCCGCGCCGTGCGTCTCGCCGGGCGTCTCGCCGGGCTGGTCGTCGCGGCGGCGGCGCTGCTGCTGGGCGGCGCGCTGGCGCTCGACCGGGTCTTTCCGCCCGATCTCGCGCGCGCCGCGACGGCGTCGACACTGGTCGTCGATCGCGAGGGCAGGCTGCTGCGCGCCTTCACCACCGCCGATGGACGCTGGCGGCTCGCGACGCGGCGCGAGGATGTCGATTCGCGCTATCTGACGCTGCTGACGGCCTACGAGGACCGTCGCTTCGCCAGCCATGCCGGGGTGGATCCGCTGGCGCTGCTGCGTGCGGCCGGTCAGGCGGCGCAGGCGGGCCGGATCGTCTCGGGCGGATCGACCCTGACCATGCAGGTGGCGCGGCTGCTGGACAGGCGCCCGCGCGGCCTGGGCACGAAGGCGATCGAGATCCTGCGCGCGCTGCAGCTCGAATGGCATTTCCGCAAGGACGAGATCCTGGCGCTCTACCTGACGCTGGCGCCCTTCGGCGGCAACATCGAGGGCGTGCGCGCCGCGTCGCTCGCCTGGTTCGGCAAGGAGCCGTCGCGCTTGACGCTGGCCGAGGCGGCGCTGCTCGTGGTCATGCCGCAATCGCCCGAGCGCACGCGGCCGGACCGCGACCCCGAGGCCGCGCGCGCGGCGCGCGACAAGCTTCTGCGGGTGCTGGCCGCGCGTGGCGATCTGCCGGCCCGGGCGGTGGCGGAGGCGATGCAGGAGACCGTGCCACGCCAGCGTCTCGCCCTGCCTTTCCACGCACCGCACCTCGCCGAGACGCTGCGCGCCACGTCGCCCGCGGGTGAGCGCGTCGCGACGACCATCGATCGCGACGTGCAGGAGCAGGCCGAGCAGCTCGCGCGACGCGAGCACGGTTTCCTCGCCGATGGCGGCAATCTCGCGATCGTCGTGGTGGAGACCGCGACGCGCGCGGTGCGCGCCTGGGTCGGCGGCGCCGATTTCTCCGTCGAAGCCGGTCAGGTCGATCTCGTGCGTGCCCGGCGCTCGCCCGGCTCGGCGTTGAAGCCGTTCCTCTACGCGCTCGCCTTCGACGATGGCTGGCTGCATCCGGAGACGCGGATCGCCGACGCGGCGACGCGCTTCGGGGATTTCGCGCCGCGCAATTTCGACCGCGGCTTCCAGGGCGAGGTCTCGGCGCGCGCGGCCCTGCAGCTTTCGCTCAACGTGCCCGCGGTGGCGCTGCTCGATCGGCTCGGTCCCGCGCGTTTCGTCCACGCGCTGGGCGCCGCCGGCGCGGCGCTCGATTTCGACCGGCGCGCGCTCGACGCGCCGAGCCTGCCGGTGATCCTCGGCGGAGTCGGCATCAGCCTCGCCGATCTGACGATGCTCTATGCGGCGCTGGCCGATGACGGGCGCGCGCTGCCGTTGCGCGTGCGTGCCGGCGAGACCGGCGCGGCGTCGGCCGTGGAGGGCGTGACCCTGGTCGAGCCGCGCGCGGCGCGCTGGACGCGCGAGATCCTGGCCGGCGTGGCGGCGCCCGAGCCCTGGTCGCAGCGCGGCGCCGCGCGCGTCATCGCCTACAAGACCGGAACGTCCTACGGCTTTCGTGACGCGCTCGCGCTCGGCGTGTCGCCGCGCTGGACGGTCGGCGTCTGGGTCGGGCGCGCCGACGGCACGCCGCGCCCCGGCCAGTATGGGCGCAGCGCGGCGGCGCCGATCCTCTTCAAGGTCTTCGACCTTCTGCCGCCCGAGGTGTCGCCCGATCCCGTGCCGCGCTTCGGCAAGCCGCCGGCCGGCCTCGCGCGGCTGGTCGCGCGCGGCGCCGAGGATCGGCCCTGGGACGACGGTGCGCGGCCTCTCGCGATCCTCTTCCCGCCCGACGGCGCGACGGTGGAGCTGGAGCGCATCGGCGGAGAAATGGTGCCGCTCGCGCTCAAGGCCGAGGGCGGTCGCGGGCGCCTGTCATGGATCGTCGACGGTCAGCCGCTCGGCGCGGCCTCGCGGCTCGAACCGCGCAGCGTCGTGCCGGACGGCGAGGGCTTCATGCGCCTCGTCGTCCTCGACGAATCCGGCGCCAGCGCCCAGGCCCGCATCCGCGTCGTGACGCCGCCGCCGGACTGACGCGCCGTCCTCTCATTCGCGCGCATGCATGGACGGGAGGACGATCGCCGGACGTGGCGACCCGGCAAGCTTTGGAAGCGCGGGCGCGGCGGCGGTGTCAGGACAGGCCGATGGCGCCCTTGATCCGCTCGAGCAGGCCCCGCTTCGCGGGGCGCTTGGCGGTCGTGCCGGGCGCGCGCGGGCGGAACTTCTCGGAGGGGTCCTGTTTCGCGACCGCGGTGCAATGCGGGTTGTTGTAGGAGAACAGGAGCTTGAACGCGCCATCGGGCGCGACACGGTAATAGACGATGCGCTTCAGGGCGGGATCCTGGGCGCAGCGACGCTTGGCGTCGGCCTCGGCGGCCGAACGGTTGTCGATCTCGCAATAATCGAGCTTGCCCTGCTTGATCTCCTGGCCGTCGCGGCAGGAGTAGACTTCCGTCGCCATGGTCTCGTTCCTTTATCCGCGCGGACCATAGCGACCGCGGTCGTGGCCGCGCAATCGTGATCGCGCGCCCTGGTCAGGGCGACTCGCGGTCGATCGGCCAGTGACGGAAGGCAGGCGTCGCCTCGCAGCGTGCTGCGTGGTCGCGCAGCGCCGGGTAGCGATCCGGATCGGTCGTGTCGGGCACGACGAAGCGGATGAAGCCCCAGGCGACCGCGGCGCCGATGGCGCCATGCGTCATCGGCGCCTCCGGTCCATGCCAGTCGCGTGCCGCGATGGCGTCGAGAGCGGCGAGGGCGTCCTGCAGCTGGGCCTGGACGCGGTCGAGCCAGGGCGCGTGGCGGATCGCCTCCGGCCGCTTGCGCTCGTACTCGATCGCGATCGCCTTCTCGCAGGTGACGAGGGCGAGGCCCGTGGCCCGCAGATCGGCAAGCCGCGCGGCTGGATCGCGCGGCCGCAGGCTGCGTGCGGCGACATCCTCGAGATGCGCGATGACCAGTTCGCTTTCCATCAGCACCGTGCCGTCGTCGGCCACGAGGCTGGGCGCCTTGAGCAGCGGGTTGATCGCGGCGAAGCGGTCCATGTGCCGGAATACCGAGATCGACCGGTGTTCGAAGGTCAGGCCAAGCAGGGTGCCGGCGATCGCCGCGCGGCGGACATAGGGGCTGTCGAGCATGCCGATGAGGATCATCGGGAGGTCCTTTCCAAGGTGCATGAGATGGGCGGGGGCATCAGCCGGGCCGTGCCGCGAGCCGGCGGTCGAAATCCTCGAGCGTCGCCTGCACGCGGGCGAGCAGCGTGTCCGGCGGATAGGCGCCATCGGGGTCGGGCGTTCCGGCCTCGAGGCCGGTGAAGAGCGCGATGGCGTCCTCGATCGTCTCCACGGTCCAGACATGGAACCGGCCGGAAGCGACCGCGCCGGAAACCTCGTCGCGCAGGACGAGGTTGCGGGCATTCGCCGCCGGCAGGACCACGCCCTGGGTACCCGTGAGCGCGCCACGGTCGATGCACGCGCGGAAGAACCCCTCGACCTTGTGGCGCGCGCCGCCGATCGGCTGGGCCTGGCCGCGCTGGTTGACCGAGCCGGTGATCGCGAGATCCTGGCGCAGCGGCGCGTCGGCGAGGTCGGAGAGGATCGCGAGCAGCTCGGCGAGCGAGGCGCTGTCGCCTTCGACGCCGCCATAGCTCTGCTCGAAGGTGACCGAGCAGTTGAAGGACAGCGGCATGCGGCGCGCGAAGCGGCCCATCAGCCAGCCCTGGATCACCATCGCGCCTTTCTGCTGTATCGGACCACCCAGCGCCACGTCGCGCTCGATGTTGATGACGCCGCGCCGGCCGATCGAGGCGCGCGCGGTGACGCGGCTGGGCGCGCCGAAGGCATGGTCGCCGGCGTCGCGCACGGTGAGCGCGTTGACCTGCCCGACCACGCTGCCCGCGACATCGATCAGCACGCTGCCCTGGGCGATCGCCTCGTGCACCTTGTCCTCGGCCCGCGCGTTGCGCCGCCGCCGCCGCGTCACCGCCTCGTCGATCGCGGCGGCGTCGATCGCGCCCCCCGCCGCGCGCGGCACCAGACGCGCCGCCTCGGCGATCAGGTCCTCGATCAGCTCGAACCGCGCCGAAAGCCGGAACCGGTCGTCGGCCCAGCGCGCCGCGATCGCGAGCAGCCGCGCCACGGCGTCGTCGCCCAGGACCGTGTCGCCGCGCCGCGCCGCGATGCGGCGGATCAGCCCGGCATAGGCGGCGATCTGGTCGGGCGTCGCGGGCAGGTCGGGGTCGATCTCGGCGCGGATCTTGAAATGGCTGACGAAATCGGGATCGCCCGCGAAGAACAGGTGGTACCAGCGCGGGTGGCCGACGAGCACGATCTTGGCGTCGAGCGGCACCGGGCCCGGCTGCGGCGCGGCGGCGAGCGGCGGGCCGCCATCGCGGTGGCGCTCCTCGATCCGGATTTCGCGGTCGCGCAGCGCCGCCTTGAGCGCCGTCCAGAGTTCGGCGTCGGCTGCGAGCGCCTCGGCGCGAAGCACGAGCACGCCGCCATTGGCGCGGTGCAGGCTGCCGGCGCGCAAGAGGGAGAAATCGGTGGAGAGCGCGCCCTGTTCCTGGCGGTAGTCGATGCGCCCGAACACGCTCTCGCAGCTCGGGCTCGGATCGACCACCACGGGCGGCCCGTTGGCGTCGGTGTTGTCGACCAGGACATTGATCGCATAGCGCCGCCGCATCGCCTCGAGCGCGGCCGCCATGTCCTCGGCCGGCGTCGCCAGCAGCAGCGGCACGCGCGCGACGAGATCGACGCGCATCTCGGCGAGCCAACGCGCCAGGCCCGGCTCGCCCTGGGCGGCGCCGATCACCTCGTCGAGCAGCGCCGCGGTCGTCTGTTCGGCGATCTGGCGACCGAGCGCGTCGCGCCAGGCGTCGAGCCCGGCCTGCTCCGTGGCGACCCAGGCGTTGATCGCCGCGCCCTCCGCGGCGAGTCGCCGCGCCTCCGGCCGGTCGAGGCTGTCGGCTGGTGCGCCCGGTGGCGCGGCGAGGACGACGCCGCGCTCGCTTTCCACCGCGTCGAGGCCGAGCGCGCGCGCCGCCTGGCGCAAGGTCTCGATGCGTGTCTGGGCCGCCGCGCGCAGCGGCGCCGCGCGCTCGCGCAGGGCGGTCTGGAATCCCTCGGCGGCGAGCGCCTCGACCAACGCCTCGCGCAGCCGCGGCACCAGCGCCGCCAGCCGCTCGCGAAAGCGCCGCGCCGTGCCGGCGGGCAGGGCATGCGGCCGCGGCCGGTGCGGCTGCGCGAAATTGTTGAGATAGACCCAGTCGCCGGGGCGCGGCTGTCCGGCGAGGGTCGCGGCGAGGAAGTCGAGCGTCGCGGTCATGCGGCCGCTGCGGTCCTCGCCGAGGACGAAGACGTTGAAGCCCGGCTCGCGCAGCGAGAGGCCGAAGGCCAGGGCCTCGCGGGCGCGGCGATGGCTGGCGAGGTCGAAGGCCCCTGCCTCGCCAGGTGTCGCCGGCGGGTCGAAACGCGGCAGGCCCAGGCTTCCGGCGGGGAGCGCGCGCGCGGTCATCGATGGATCCCCTCGTTGCGAGGCGCCGAGCGTGTCACCGCGGCGGCGCGTGATCAAGCCGCCCGCCTGGCGCTCATGGGCACCATGCAAGCGTGGCGTTGCGCGGCGGGGGCCCGAGGGCGGATGCTGCACGCGATGAGTTTCGCCTTTCCTTCGCCGATGCCGCGCGGCGGCCTGCTCGGCCTGCTGCTGGTCCTGGGCGTGATCTGGGGCGGAACCTTCAGCCTCGCGCGGACCGGGGCGCAGGCCGGGATCGGGCCGCTCGGATACGGGTTCTGGTTCCTGTTCGGCGTCGGCATCGGCTGCCTCGTCATGGCGCTCGTCCAGGGCGCGCGGCTGGTGCCGTCGCGCGGTTTGCTGCGTTTCGCCCTGATCGGCGGAACCTTCGGTGGCGCGATCCCGTCGCTGGTGATGTTCACGTCGGTGCGGCACATCCCGACCGGGATCATGGCGGTGATCATCACCCTGGCGCCGGTGATCACCTATGCGACGGCGCTCGCGGCGCGCCATGAGCGGTTCGTGCCGCTGCGCGCGCTCGGCATGATGGCGGGCCTCGGCGGCGCGGCGCTGATCGTCCTGCCGCGCTCGAGCCTTCCCGATCCGTCGCTGATCGGCTGGGTCCTGTTCGCGTTCCTGACGCCGACCGCGCATGGCATGAGCAGCGTCTACGCGGCACGCGCCCGGCCGCCCGGGCTCGATTCATGGATGAACGGCGCGCTGTTCCAGCTCGTCGCCGCGGCGCTCGTCCTGCCGTTCGCGATCGCGGCCGGCCAGTTCCACGTACCGTTCACGGCGCCGCTCGCCGGCGAGCTGGCGCTTTGGGCCCATGTCCTCGGCGGCATCGTCAGCCAGTTCCTGATGTTCGAGATCCTGCGCCTTGCCGGGGCCGTGTTCTTGAGCCAGGTCGCCTATCTCGTGACGCTCGCCGGCATCTTCTGGGGCTGGCTGCTCTTCGCCGAGCGGTTGAGCGGCTGGATCTGGCTTGCGGCGGCGGTGATCGCCGGCGGTGTCGTCCTGGTCACGCGCAGCCAGGTCCGCGGCAGGCGCCCCTGAGCCGGCGTCAGCGCGCGGCGTCGTCGACCGCCGCCTTGATCCGGTCGAAGGTGACCGGCTTGCTGAGCAGGCGAAAGCCGCTCGCCCGCGCGTCCTTCACGCGTTCGGACGCGGTGTCGCCGGTGAGCAGCACGCAGGGCAGCTGCGGTCCGAAGATGTCGCGCAGCCGCTGCAGGACATCGACGCCGGTCAGAGTTCCAGGCAGACGGTAGTCGCTGATCGCGCAGCGCACCGATGCAGGGTCCAGATGGGCGACCGCGTCGGCGATCGCGTCGGTTCCGCTCATCGCCACGGGCTCGTAGCCTTCGCTGCCGAGCGCGGTACACAATCCGGCCAGCACCATCGGGTCGTCCTCGACCACGATCACGACCCGGCGATCGGAGGCGGGCTGCGCGGCGATCGGCAGGGGCGTGGCGGCCGGGGCCGGCGCCAGCGGCAGGCCGATCTCGAACATGCTGCCGCGGCCGGGACGCGAGCGGACATCGACCGGATGCCCGAGCAGCGCGGCGAGGCGGCGCACGACGGCGAGGCCCAGTCCGAGGCCCTTGCTCCGCTCCCGGGCTGGATTGTCGAGCTGGTGGAACTCCTCGAAGATCGTGGCGAGGTTTTCCGGCGCGATGCCGCGGCCGGTGTCCCAGACCTGCACCAGGACCGCGCCGGCGCGGCGACGGGCGCCGATCAGGATGCGTCCGCGGGGCGTGTAGCGCAGCGCGTTCGCGATGAGGTTGCGCAGGATGCGGTCAAGCAGCCGTGGATCCGTCCACACGGTCGCGTGCGTCGCGACGACGCGCAGCGTCAGGCCGGCCGCCTGGGCCTGGGGACGGAACTCGCCCGCGAGCCGCACGAGCGCCGCGCCGAGATCGACGCGCGTTATGCGCGGCTCGACGATGCCCGCATCCAGCCGCGAGATGTCGAGCAGCATGTCGAGCATGTCGCGCATCGCGTCGAGGGTGCGCCCGAGATCGCCGAGCGCACGGCCCACATTGGGGTCGCGGTTGCGGCGCTCGGCGATCTCGTGGAACAGCACCGCGCCTTGCAGCGGCTGGCGCAGGTCGTGGCTGGCCGCGGCGAGGAACCGGGTCTTGGCGGCGAGCGCGCGCTCGGCCGCTTCCTTTTCCGCGTTCAGGCGTTGCGCCGCCTCGTCGCGCGGGCTCGCGTCGGCGATCGTCACCAGGATGCGGTCTGGCGCCCGGCCGAGGCGCTGGACATCGGCATGGAGCGTGCGCGGGCCGGATGCCGGTGTGACCGGGATCGCGACGCCCATCGCCGGTGCGCCGGTGTCGCGCACCGACCGCACCGCGTCGCGCAACGCGACCGGCATGCCCGCCTGGCTATCCTGGAAGGATCGGCCGGACATCGTGGCCGGCGCGACCGCGAAGAGCTTCTGGTACGCGGTATTGGCGGAGACGATCCGGCCCCCGGCGTCGATCAGCAAGGTCGGCAGGGGCTGCGTGTCGATCAGATCCTCGGTGAGGTCGAGCGCGTCGGCGATCGTGCGTTCCGCGCGCAGGCGGTCGAGCGCGAGGCCGAGGACGCTGGCGATCGCCTGGAGAAAGCGCTGGTCGTCGGGCGCGAAATGGGCGGCGCGTCGATCATGCGCCATGAGGACCAGCGGTGGCGCCCCGCCGAAGGCGATCGCGATGCCGCTGGCGACGCCGATCGCCCGCAGCGCCTCATGCGGCGCGAGGCCGGGTTCCCGGGCGTAGTCGCGCACGCACAGACCGGAGCGCAGCGCCGTCGCCTGGGCCAGATCCGTCCTGGGGTCGAGCGGCAGCGGCAGCCGGTCGATCGCGGCCGCACAGCGGCCCTGTGCAGCGGCGACCTCGACCTTGTCCTCTGCCCGCACGGCCAGGATCGAGGCGACGTCCGCGTCCAGGACCTCCGCGACCCGCGTCAGCGCTTCTGCAAACAGCGCCGCGTCTGGTGCCGCGGCGAGGGCGCTGCGCGCGATATCGGCGATCGCCGAATCGCGCTGGGCGCGCATCGCGACGATGGCGCCGGCGCGGACCGAGGCCGAAATGTCGGCGAAGGTGATGACGACGCCGTCGATGCGGTTCTCCGCCGTGCGGTAGGTCAGGATGCGCCGCACCAGCGTGGTATCCTCGGGTCCGCTGACCTGGGCCTCGACCGGGACCAGCGCCTTCTGGACGCGGGCGATGTCGTCCACGAGGCCGGGATCCTCGTAGCGGCGCGCGACGTCGGTGATCGGACGCCCGACATCGCTGGGGATCAGGGCGAAATGCCGCGTCGCCGCCGGCGTGAAGCGGCGGATGCGCCGCCCGGTGTCCAGGATCACGGTCGCGACCTCGCTGCTGTCGAGCAGGTTGTTGAGGTCGTTGCTGGTCGCTTCGAGCTCCGAGACCTTTTCCTGGAGCTGCACGTTGACCGTGGTCAATTCCTCGTTGAGCGACTGCAGTTCCTCCTTCGAGGTCTCCAGCTCCTCGTTGCTGGATTGCAGCTCCTCGTTGACCGATGTCACTTCCTCGTTGGCGGTCAGCAGCGCCTCGTTCGCCGCGGCGAGGTCCTGGATCGAGCTTTCCAGATCGTCGCGTGTGATCCGCAATTCGCGCTCCAGGCGCTCGACCATCGGCTCCTGTTCCGCGGAGACCGGTGCGGGCGGCCCGATCTCGGTTTCCTGAATGAAGGACACCGAGAAATGGCGGCCAGCGGCGCTGCGGTCGCCGCGCACGGGAACGACGACGAGGCGCAGCGTCCGCTGCCGGCCGTCGCGCGTCGTCCGGACGCCGGGAACGACGACCGGGGCCGCCTCGTGCCGCGCGCGCTCCAGGGCCTCGCGCAGCCGTACGCGCAGGTCGCCGCTGGTCATGGCGAGGAGGTCGGTGCGCGGCTCGCCGGCCGGAATGTCGAGGATGTCGCCGGTCTGGCCGTGGAAATAGAGGGCATGGCCGCGCCCGTCGACCAGCACCGAGGTTGGCGCGAATTCCGCGAGCAGCGCCTGGCGCATGATCTCCGCCGGCGTGCGGCCCTCCGTCGCCGCGACGATCCTGGTCTGCGTCGACGCGTCGAGGGTGCGGACACCATCGGTGGCGGCGGCGCGGCCGCGCGCGGTGCCAAGGCGCCGGTAGAGCCGGTGCTTGGCCGAGACCGGCTCGAACAGCTGGGTGCCGCTGGCCGGGGTCTCGGCGCTGCCGAGGAACAGGACCCCGCCTGGATTGAGCGCGAAATGGAACAACCCGGCGAGGCGGCGCTGCGCCTGCCCCTCCGTATAGATCAGCATGTTCCGGCAGCTGATGAGGTCGAGCTGCGAGAACGGCGGATCGGCGAGGGCGTTATGGCGGGCGAAGACGATCTGCTCGCGCAGTTCCTTGCGCACGACGAACTCGGCGCCGTCGGCGACGAAGAAACGCGCGAGGCGCTCGGGCGCGACATCGGTCGCGATCGAGCCGGGATAGCGGCCGGCGCGTGCCGCTTCCAGGGCGCGTTCGTCGATGTCGGTCGCGAAGATCCTGACCGACGGGGCCTGGCCGCCGGGCGGCGCGCTTTCGGCCGCCAGCATCGCGATCGTGTAGGCCTCCTCGCCGGTGGCGCAGCCCGGCACCCAGACGCGCAGCGGGCGAAGTCCGTCGGCGTCACGTACGAGCGGCACCAGAACCTCGCGCTGCAGGACGTCGAAGGAGTCCGGATCGCGGAAGAATCTGGTGACGCTGAGCATCAGATCGTTCGCGAGGGCCTGCGCCTCGCTCGGCGTGTCGCGCACCATGTCCCGGTAGGCGCTCAGATTGGCAAGGCCATGGATCTCCATCCGCCGCTCGATCCGCCGGACGAGGGTGCGCCGCTTGTAGTCGCGGAAATAGGTCTTGGTCTCGGTCAGAAGCAGGCCGACGATCTCGTCGAGCAGGCGCTGCTGGTCCTGGTCGTCCTCGGCGCCGATCCGCAGCCGCCGTCCGAACGCGGCCAGGCGCCGTGCGATGAGTTCGGGCGCCAGGACCTGATCGGCGACGTCGGCCGCGATCGCGGCGTTCGGCATGCCGGTCACCGATGCCGTCGCCGGATCCTGGACCAGCGCGAGACCTCCGGCCCGGCGGATCGCGCGCAGCCCGAGCGTTCCGTCGGTCCCCGACCCGGAAAGTACGACGCCGGCCGCCGCCGCTCCGGCGCCGACCGCGGCCGTGCGCATGGCATGGTCGATCGGCGTCCGGGCTTCCTCGCCGGAGGCGGCGTCGGCAGCGATCCGCAACACGTTGCCGTCAAGATCGACCCGCCGACCAGCCGGCGCGATGAGCACGTGGTCGGGGCGGATCGCCGCGCCGTCATCCGCCGTCCCCACCGGCATGCGGGTGGCCTTGGCGATGAGGTCGGCGAGCAGTTGGTCGTGCCCGGCGATGCGGTGCTGGACGACGACGAAGGCAATTCCCGTCGTCGCGGGCAGCGCGCCGAACAGCGCGCGCAACGCCTGAAGGCCGCCTGCGGAGGCGCCGATCACGGCGATCGGAGAGGGCGGAGGATCGGCGTCCGGCGCGTCCGAGGTCATGAGGGTGCCGGGACGGTGTCGGATTTTCCCGACCATGCCGTCGAGCGCAGGTCCAAACCGAGCATGGCTGCGTAGTAGCAGGCAAAAGGAGATAAAGCCATGACAGTCGCTGTGGCCATCATCGGCACGGGCATCGCGGGACTCGCGGCGGCGCGATATCTGCGCGAGCGCGGCATCGCCTGCACGCTCTTCGACAAGAGCCGCGGCCTGGGTGGACGCATGGCGACGCGGCGCGTCGACACGCTGCATTTCGACCACGGTGCGCAGTTCTTCACCGCGCGCTCGGCCCGCTTCGCCGCCCTCGTCGCGCAGTGGCGCGCCGATGGCCAGGCCGCGCCCTGGTTCGACGACCGCTTCGTCGGCACGCCGGGCATGAGCGCGCCGGCCCGCGCGATGCTCGCTGGCGAGACCGTCGTCGGTGGATGCCAGGTGACGGCGCTCCATCGCGGTCCGCAAGGATGGAGCGTCGCGACGGCGGCGGGTCCGGTCGACACGCCCGCAAACGGGGCCTTCGCCGCGGTGCTGCTCGCCGTGCCTGCCCCTCAGGCGCGGCCGCTGGCCGCCGCCGCGGGCGCGGATTTCCCGGACTTCGCCCGTGCGGTCTATGCGCCGTGCTGGACGTTGATGCTCGGCTTCGACGCATCTTGCGGGCTGGCGCAAGATCGTATCCGGCGTGACGAGGGGGCGATCGCCTGGATCGCCCGCAATGCCAGCAAGCCCGGGCGCGCGCCCGATCGCGAGGCGGTGGTCGTCCAGGCGTCACCGGCCTGGTCGCGCACCCATCTCGAGGCCACGCCGGAGGCGGTGGCGCCGCTGCTGCTGGGTGAATTCGCGGCCGCGACCGGCGTCGCCGCCGCGCCCGGTTTCGTCGCCGCGCATCGCTGGCGCTATGCCCTGGTCGAGACGCCGGCGGGTCAGCCCTGCCTGTGGGATCCTGCCCTGCGCCTGGGTGCGTGCGGCGACTGGTGCCTGGATGCGCGCGTCGAGGCCGCGTTCGAAAGCGGCGAGGCGCTTGCCGCCGCGGCTGCGGCCACGCTGGGTAGCGGCTGAGGCGCGACGCGCGCGGTTTCAGCCGGCGGCGGCGAGGCGGGTGTCCTGCGCGCGGATGAAGCGTGTCACGTCGGGCAGGATCAGCCGGCGCCAGCGGCTGCCGTTGAAGATGCCGTAATGTCCGACGCCGGGCACGAAGAGATGCGTGTGCCGTTCGGCCGGCAGATTGGCGCACAGGCCATGCGCAGCGCGGGTCTGGCCGGGCCCTGAGATGTCGTCGAGTTCGCCTTCGACGGTCATCAGCGCCGTGCGCGTGATCGCCTTGGGGTCGACCTTGCGTCCGCGCGACACCCATAGTCCGCGCGGCAGCAGATGGCGCTGGAAGGCGATGTCGATCGTCTGAAGATAGAACTCCGCGGTGAGATCCATGACCGCGAGATACTCGTCGTAGAATCTGCGGTGGGCGTGGGCGCTGTCGCCGTCGCCGCGCACGAGATGCTGGAAATGCTTCATCGTCGACCCGACATGGCGGTCGAGATTCATGCTCATGAAGCCCGTGAGCTGCATGAAGCCGGGATAGACGCGCCGCCCGGCGCCGCGATGGATCATCGGGACGACCGACAGGACGCTGCGCTCGAACCATTTGAGCGAGCGGGACTGCGCCAGCTTGTTGGGCTTGGTCGGGCTCATCCGCGTGTCGATCGGCCCGCCCATCAGCGTCATGCTGTCCGGCGCGGCGGGGTGGCCCTCGGAGGCCATGATCGAGATCGCGGCGAGCACCGGCACGGAAGGCTGGCAGACGGCGATCACATGCGTGCCGGGACCGAGGAAGGCGAGGAAGTCGATGACGTAGTCGACATAGTCGTCGAGGTCGAAAGATCCGGCCGAGAGCGGCACCTCGCAGGCGTTGATCCAGTCGGTGATGTAGACGTCGTGCGACGGCAGCAACCCGGCCACCGTGTCGCGCAGCAGCGTGGCGTAATGGCCCGACATCGGCGCGACCACCAGGACGCGCGGCTCTTCGGGCGCCGCGCCGTCGCGCTGCTTGACGAAATGGCGCAGTTCGGCGAAGGGCTTGGCCGTCGCCACCTCCTCGCGCACCGGCACATGCGCGCCGTCGATCTCGACCTCGCGGATGCCGAAATGCGGCTTGCCATGGCGGCGCGTGGCGCGCTCGAAGATCTCGGAACCCGCCGCGATCGCGCGGCCCATGCGGGTATACGAGGCCGGGACGAAGGGATGGCTGAAGACATGCCCGAGCGTCTCTGCCATCAGGCGCGCGGGCGAGACCATGGCGGTATGC
>CAIOSQ010000102.1 GCA_903860935.1 uncultured Rhodospirillales bacterium
CCGAAAAACCTCCCCAGCTTTGATTTCCGCGGCACCGGAGTGAAAATCGAAGAACGGCCGCTCGGGCGGAAATCAAAGCTGGGGAGGTTTTCGGGACCGGCTGGGAACTCGCCCGCGCGCAGCATGACGCTGACCGGGCGACCACGACGCCCGCTCGATAGGGATGGCAGATCGGTGAAGGATGGCTGGGGCGCTAGGATTCGAACCTAGGGATGGCGGTACCAAAAACCGCTGCCTTACCGCTTGGCGACGCCCCAACTCACCCCGGCATATAGCGGGGCCGGGGCGTTGCGGCAACTGCCGCGCCAACCCCTCCCAAAAACCTCCCCAGCTTTGATTTCCGCCCGAGCGGCCGTTCTTCGATTTTCACGCCGGTTCCGCGGAAATCAAAGCTGGGGAGGTTCTTGGGGAGGTTTTTGGGGAGATTGACGCGGCGGGGCCCGGCGTGGCCATTTTCCGGCCTGGATCAGACAGCGAGGACCACATGGCGCGACATCTGAAGCGGGGCATCGATGCGGGCGTTCGGGCCGAGGCCGACGCCAAGGTCCGGGCGACGGTCGAGTCGATCCTGGGCGACATCGAGACGCGTGGCGACGATGCGGTGCGCGACCTTTCGACGAAATTCGACGGCTGGTCGCCGGCCAGCTTCAGGCTGACCGAGGTCGAAATCGAGCAGGCGATGTCGAAGGTCGCGAAGCGCGATCTGGACGACATCCGCTTCGCCCAGGCCCAGGTGCGCAACTTCGCCGAAAAACAGAAGGCCGCGCTGCAGGACGTCGAGGTCGAGACCCTGCCGGGCGTCGTGCTCGGCCACCGCAACATCCCGGTCAACGCCGTCGGATGCTACGTGCCCGGCGGGCGTTACCCGATGGTCGCCTCGGCGCATATGTCCGTGGTCACCGCCCGGGTCGCGGGGGTGAAGCGCATCGTCGCCTGCGCGCCGCCCTTCAAGGGCGGTGCGCATCCCGCCATCGTCGCCGCGATGCATCTGGGCGGCGCCGACGAGATCTATGTCCTGGGCGGCGTGCAGGCGGTCGGCGCGATGGCGCTGGGCACCGGCAGCATCGCGCCGGTGGACATGATCGTCGGCCCCGGCAACGCCTATGTGGCGGAGGCCAAGCGCCAGCTCTTCGGACGCGTCGGCATCGACCTGCTGGCCGGCCCGACCGAGACGATGGTGATCGCCGACGAGACCGTGGACGCCGAGATCTGCGCGACCGACCTACTGGGCCAGGCCGAGCATGGCCCGACCTCGCCCGCCTTCCTGCTCACCACGTCGGAGAGGCTCGCCCGCGAGACGATGGCCGAGGTCGAGCGCCTTTTGAAGATCCTCCCGACCGCCGACGTCGCGGCGCTGGCCTGGCGCGATTTCGGCGAGGTCATCCTGTGCGACGACGACGAGGACATGGCGCGCGAGGCGGACCGCATCGCCTGCGAGCATGTCCAGGTGATGACCCGCGATCCGGACTGGTTCCTGGCGCGGATGACCAATTACGGCGCGATGTTCCTCGGGCCGCGCACCAACGTCTCCTATGGCGACAAGGTGATCGGCACCAACCACACGCTGCCGACGCGTCGCGCCGCGCGCTACACCGGCGGCCTGTGGGTCGGCAAGTTCATGAAGACCTGCACCTACCAGCGCGTCACCAGCGACGCCGCCTCGGCCCTGATCGGCGAGCATTGCTCGCGGCTCTGCGTGCTCGAGGGCTTCTACGGTCACGCCGAGCAGGCGAATGTGCGCGTGCGCCGCTATGGCCGCCGCAACGTCCCCTATGCGGGGGCCGCCGAATGATCGCCCTGCCCCGGACACCGTCCTTCCGGCTCGACGGCCGGCGCGCCCTGGTCACCGGCGCAGGACGCGGGATCGGTCTCGCGGCGGCGGCCGCCCTGGCCGAGGCCGGTGCCGCGGTGACACTCGCCGCCCGCAGCGCCGGCGAGATCGAGGACGCCGCGGCGGCTATCCGTGCGTCCGGCGGCAGCGCCGAGGCGCTGGCGCTCGACGTCACCGATGTCGCGGCGATGCGTGCGGCTCTCGGCGCAAGGCCCGCCTTCGACGTTCTGGTGAACAATGCCGGCGGCGCGCGCCACGCGCCCTTCCTCGATGTCACAGAGGCCGATTACGACGCCATCCTCGACCTCAATCTGCGCTCGGCCTTCTTCGTCATGCAGCAGGTCGCGCGCGGGATGATGGCGGCCGGTCTGCGGGGATCGATCGTCAACCTCTCCTCGCAGATGGGCCATGTCGGCGGCCCGAAGCGCAGCGTCTATTGCGCGACCAAATTCGCGATCGAGGGGCTGACCAAGGCCGCGTCGCTCGACCTGGCCCCGCACGGGATCCGCGTGAACACGCTCTGCCCGACCTTCATCGAGACGCCGATGACCCGGCCGGGCCTCGCCGATCCGGCCAACCGCGCCTGGGTGCTGTCGAAGATCAAGCTCGGACGCGTCGGCCAGGTCGAGGATCTGATGGGTGCGGTGCTCTACCTCGCGAGCGACGCCTCGTCCCTGGTCACCGGCACGTCGCTGCTCGTCGACGGCGGCTGGACCGCCGACTGAGACCCGGCGCGATGATCGATGACGGCGAACGGCTCGCGCGGACCGGGATCGTGCCGCGCAACGACGTCGACCGCGCGCTCGCGACGCGGTTCTCGGTCCGGCGCTTCAGGCCCGATCCGCCGCCCGAGGACCTCGTCGGCCACATCCTGCGTGTCGCCCAGCGCGCACCGAGCGGCACCAACATGCAACCCTGGCACGCGCATGTCGTCGCCGGCGCGACCAGGGCCCGGCTGAGCGCGGCCCTGCGCGCGGCGCACGAGGTGCCGTCGGAGCACCGCCAGCCCTACGCCTATTATCCGCCCGAGTTCTTCGAGCCCTATCTCTCGCGCCGGCGAAAGGTCGGCTGGGATCTCTACGGACTGCTCGGCATCGCGCGCGGAGAGAGCGCGCGCATGCATGCCCAGCACGCCCGGAATTTCGACTTCTTCGACGCGCCGGTCGGGCTCGTCTTCACGATCGATCAACGGCTCGCGATCGGCAGCTGGCTCGACCACGGCATGTTCCTGCAATCGGTGATGATCGCGGCGCGCGGTCACGGGCTGCATACCTGCCCGCAGGCGGCCTTCGCGCCGTTTCACCGACCGATCCGGGAGATCCTGGCGATCCCCGAGACCGAGACCGTCGTCTGCGGCATGGCGCTTGGCTATGCGGACGAAAATGCGCCCGAGAACCGGCTGGTGTCGGAGCGTGCGCCGCTGGACGAGGTCGTCACCTTCCACCGCTGAGACCGGCGACGCCGGCCGTGGGGATCACGCGGGCGCGCGGGCCTCGGGGGCGTTGGCGAGAAACCACGCATAGGCCGAGCGCAGCCCGTCCTCGAGGCCGACACGCGCGCGCCAGCCAAGCGCGTTGATGCGCGCCGTGTCGACCAGCTTGCGTGGCGTGCCGTCGGGACGGCTGCGGTCGTAGTCGAAGCGGCCGGTCCAGCCGATGACCCGCGCCAGGGTCTCGGCGAATTCGGTGATCGTGACGTCGTCGCCGACGCCGATATTGACGATCCCCGCGTCGTCGTAGTTCTCGAGCAGGAACACGCAGGCATCGGCGCAATCGTCGACATGCAGGAACTCGCGCCGCGGCGTGCCGGTGCCCCAGATCTCGACGCTCTGCGCGCCCGCGAGCTTGGCCCGATGGATCTTGACCATCAGGGCGCCGACGACATGGCTGTGCAGAAGATCGTAGTTGTCGTGCGGCCCGTAGAGATTGGTGGGCATCGCGGAGATGAAATGGGCACCGTGCTGCCGGCGATAGGCCTGGCAGAGCTTGATCCCGGCGATCTTTGCGACGGCATACCACTCGTTGGTCGGCTCGAGCGGACCGGTGAGCAGCGCATCCTCGGCGAGTGGCTGCGCGGCGAGGCGCGGATAGATGCAGGTGGAGCCGAGGAAGAGCAGCTTTTCGACGCCCGTCTGCCAGGCGGCGTGGACGACATTCGCCTCGATCATGAGGTTGTCGTAGATGAACTCCGCGGGCCGCGTGTCGTTGGCGACGATCCCGCCGACCCGTGCCGCGGCCAGCAGCACCGCATGCGGTCGCTCGCGCGCCATCCAGCGCTCGACGGCGTCCTGGCGGACGAGATCGACCTGATCGCGCCCGGCGGCCAGGATCTCGCAACCGCTGCGCGCGAGGCGCCGCACCAGGGCCGCACCGACCATGCCGCGATGGCCGGCGACCCAGACGCGCTTGCCGCGGAGGTCGTAGGCGGTCATCCCTCGCCCCGCCGCCCCATCGCCTCGTGCTCGCGGCGCACGACGTCGAGGTCGCTGCGCAGCATGTCCTTGACGAGGTCGGCAAAGCTCGTGGTGTGGGTCCAGCCGAGTTCGGCCCGCGCCTTGGCCGGATCGCCGAGCAGGAAATCGACCTCCGTCGGGCGGAAATAGCGCGGATCGATCTCGACCAGCACCTCCCCGTTGCGTGCGTCGACACCCTTCTCCTCGACGCCGGTGCCCCGCCAGACGATCTCGCGCCCGGTCTCGGCGAAGGCGCGCGCGACGAATTCGCGCACCGTATGGGTCTCGCCGGTCGCGAGGACGAAATCGTCCGGAACCCCGTGCTGGAGGATCCGCCACATGCCCTCGACATAGTCGCGGGCGTGGCCCCAGTCGCGGCTGGCGTCGAGATTTCCGAGAAAGATCTTCTTCTGGTAGCCGAGATGGATCGCCGCGACGGCGCGGGTGATCTTGCGGGTGACGAAGGTCTCGCCGCGCGTCGGCCCCTCGTGGTTGAACAGGATGCCGTTGGAGGCGAACATGCCGTAGGCCTCGCGGTAGTTCACCGTGATCCAGTAGGCATAGAGCTTGGCCGCGGCATAGGGGCTGCGCGGGCGGAACGGCGTTGTCTCGCGCTGCGGCTTTTCCTGGACGAGGCCATACAGTTCCGAGGTCGAGGCCTGGTAGAAACGCGTCGTCTTCTCCATCCGCAGGATGCGGACCGCCTCGAGCAGACGCAGCGTGCCGATGCCGTCCGCGTTGGCGGTGTATTCCGGCGTCTCGAAACTGACCTGTACATGGCTTTGCGCCGCGAGATTGTAGATCTCCGTCGGCTGCGTTTCCTGGACGATCCGGATCAGGTTGGTGGCGTCGGTCATGTCGCCGTAATGCATGAAGAAGCGCACGTCGCGCTCATGCGGATCGGCATAGAGATGATCGACGCGGGCGGTGTTGAAGGACGACGACCGCCGCTTGATGCCGTGGACGACGTAGCCCTTCGCCAGCAGCAATTCGGCGAGATAGGCGCCGTCCTGTCCGGTGATGCCCGTGATCAGGGCGACCTTGCCGCCGCCAGACGTCGCGCTCGTTCCCATGATTTCGAAACCCCGGTATCGTTGCGTCCCAGCCGCGATGCGGCGCTGATTACCACCCACGGCCACTCGGGACAACGGGCCAGGGCGCCCCTATAACGGCGCTGGCCCCGCTCCCCTTCCCGGAAGCCCTGTCCGCATACGCGCCGCATGAACGCCCCATCACCCGATCCCGAGACGCTCTCGCGCGACAGCGCCCCGAACGGCGCCGCCGTCCCGCCGCCTCCCTGGCGGATCGATGGCATCGATCCACGCCACCAGGATCTCGCGCTGCAGGGCGCGACGCGCACCGGCCTCCCGCTGGCCGAGTGGCTGGGGGCTGCGATCGAGCAGGCGGCCCGCCCGACAGGCGCCCCATCCCGGCCCGCGCGCGCCGCCGGCCTGCGCGGTCTCGCCCTCGCGGCACTCGCGGGCGTGGCGATCGGCGGTGGCGCCACGTGGCTCGGCCTGGCTGGTGGCGCGAACCCGGTGTCGAGCGCCTCGTATCCGCAGACCGGGACGCCACAGGTCCAGGGGCCACCGCCGACCGCCATCGTGGCAGCGCCGTCCCCCGCGGGGCCTCCCTCCGCGGGGCCTCCCTCCGCGGGGCCGGCCCCGGCATCGCGGGGCGTCGCGCCGTCCGCGCCCGCCGATCCTCTCGCAGCCCTGCGCCGCGCCGCACAAGACGGCGACACCGAGGCGCAGTTCGAACTCGGCGCACGGCACGCCGCCGGCGATGGCGTCGCGCTGGACTGGGTCCAGGCCGCGTCCTGGTTTCGCAAGGCCGCGGACGCGGGCATGGGCCGGGCGCAGCATAATCTCGGCGTGCTCTACGAGCGTGGCCGCGGCGTCGAGGCCGACCAGCGCGAAGCCGTGCGGTGGTACGAACGCGCCGCCGCGCAGGGCTTCGCCGCATCGCAATACAATCTCGGCGCCGCCTACGCGCGCGGCCTCGACGGAGCCCCCGATCTCGCGCAGGCCGTCGCCTGGCTCGAACGCGCCGCCGAGCAGCTGCCCCAGGGCAATGTCGCCCTCGCGGAGATCTTCGAGGGCGACACGGCCCCCGGCGGGCGCGATCTCGCCCGGGCGCGGGCGCATTACCTGCTCGCCCTCGCCGGCGGCGATGCGCGCGCCGCGGCACGGCTGGAGGTGCTGACCCCGGAGGTCGTCGCGCGCGAGACGCTGCGCGACATCCAGCAGGTGCTGATCCGACTGCGTCTGTATGCCGGCGAGGCCGACGGCCTTGCGGGTCAGAGGACGACCGCGGCCATCCGGCGCTTCCAGCGCGAGCAGCGCCTCGCCGAGGACGGTCAGCCGAGCCAGGCCCTGCTGGCGCGGTTGCGCGCCGCTGCACCCGAACGCTGAGCGCCGGGCGGAGCGGCGCGGCATTCAGCACGCGTAGTCCGGCTCTTCCTTGTCGAGGATCCGCCGCCACGCATCCAGGTGCATGCGCGAATCGGCCCGCGCGGACCACGGGCCGGTGTAGCGGCGCCGCGCCTGATCGGGCAGCGGCGCCATTTTCCTGCCGGTCTGCCAGGCGATCATCTGGATGCGGGCGTTACGCTCGGCGATGAAGCACTCGTCGAAGGCCTCGTGCACGGTCGCGCCGACGGTCGTGACGCCATGATGGGC
>CAIOSQ010000103.1 GCA_903860935.1 uncultured Rhodospirillales bacterium
GGCCTTCGACGCGGCGACCTCGGCCTCGATCCGGGAGCGATCGCCGACGCCCTTGCCGCCGGTCTTCTCCCTGATGCACCTGGCCAGCGCCTCGATGGTGAGCTTCGCATCGCCGACCAGGCCGATGTCGGCGGCCTCGTCCTTGTTCAGCTCGTCGGGATTGTGGGTGTTGTGGATGATGGTCTTGCCCGGCGCGATCGCCTGGGCATAGGGCGAGCGGGTCAGGCTGGTGCCCAGCGCCAGCATAACATCGCTGCCCTTGAGCCATTCGCTGGCCGGTCCGGTCGTCGCGCCGCTGCCGGCACCCAGCGCCAGCGGGTGGCGCTCGTCGAAGGCGGACTTGCCGGGCAAGGTACAGAACACGGGCGCGGCAACCAGTTCCGCCAGTTCGCGCAAGGCATCCGTTCCGCCGGAGAACATCACGCCCTGTCCCGCCCAGATGACCGGCCGCCGCGCGCCGATCAACGCCGCGGCGGCGTCCTCGATGGCGGAGGCTTCTGGCACCTGGCGGTGGATCCCGGGGGATTTGTAGGTCCGGGCCGCTTCCGGCACGTCCCGGGCGCAGACATCGGCGACCAGTTCCACGACCACCGGACCGGGTGTTCCGTTGCGCAAGGCGTGGAAGGCGCGGCGCATCACGTCGCCCACCTGGTCAGGCGTGTAGATCGCCTCCACCTGCTTGACCCAGCCCTGGTAGTTCAGGGCCGCGGTGAAGTTCGGCTTCACCGACAGCCGGTCGAGAGTGTTGCCGCCAAGGAACACCAGGATCGGGATGTTGTCGGCATAGGCCTGGGCGATGCCGCCCATGGCGTTTTCCGCACCCGCCTGGGCCTGCACGGCGCAGACGCCGAATTTCCGCCGGTCGCTGACGCGGCTGTAGCCATCCGCCGCCATCACCGCGCCGCGCTCGTGCCGGAACGCGATCGGCCGGATGCCGACCTTCGCCACCGCCGAGATCAAGGGGTTGCTGGGGTAGCAGGATATCCACTCGACGCCTTCCTGCTTCAGGATCTGCGCGATGTAGTCGATGCCGTTCATGCCTGCTCCCCCCATGGTAGGAATCGCCGATCTCGGCGAGCGTGTCCGCCGGCGGGACAGTTGATGCAACTGGCGGCGCAGATCCTGCCGAATGCAGGCCTCGTCGGGACTCCATCAGACACTGCTCGGATGGACCACGATCCGCAAGGGGCCGTGTGCCCGCGCATGGTGGGTAACTGAGCGCGGCATCTCGCAGCCCTGGCGGGGTTGCGTGGCGCCATGTTCCAAACCGGCGCGGTCACGATCATCCTTCGCTTCGGATCGGCGGCGAAGCTCAATGTCCACTTCCAGTCCCTGGCGCTGGGACGGCAGCTATCTGGCCGGAATGGACGGGTGGCCGCGCTTCGTGGCGGCGGCGGCGCCGACGCCAGCCCGATTGGCCGCCGGGTCGGCCCAGACGGGGACCATGGAAATCTCGAAAGGAGTCCAATCGACAGCGCGCCAGAGCTCGGGCGCATTGGCCGGCCGGCTGACCTCGAAGCGATGAACCTGGAAGGCGATGAAAACGGCGCGCGGATGGACCGCGCGGATATCCGTCCAGATCGACCCGACATCGCCACGCTGGCTGACGCGCGCGCGATGCCCCGCCCCTGGTTGATCCGCTAAGTCCCCGGAACGACCGAGCCGATGACGAGGCCGAGGGCTCGCGGCACAGTGGAGATGGAGCCCAGATCGCTCCTGACCGCGATGTCGGCGGAGATTCTTCTTCGTGAAGCCCTCGGATGCGCTTACCATTTTCGTGTTCGCCTATGCGAAGTCAGTCTTTGAGGATCCGAAACAAGAGTGGCGGCCGAGGCCGCGAACATCGCCAACGCGCCGCAACCCCGCAGTCGCCCGATTCGCAACCGAGGTGCCGCGGTGGAACAGTTGAATCCAGCGAGGAGGAAACCGGAGATGGCCAAACGAGGGGCGCAAGGCTCGACTCGACGGTGCAACGGCAAAGTGGAGATCATCCTGGAGGTCGGAGCCGAAGGCGGCAGCTTGACGCTTCTCGGCCGGTGTAAGGCCCGCGAATGGTCGTTCTCGATCCTTCGCGACGAATCAACGCTCCGGGAGTTCGACGAGGACCTGTTCGACAACCAACTGGTCGAGCATAGCAAGACGGTCGTTGGGTTCGAAGCTGCGCTCGGCCTTCTCGATCGGTATCCCTGGGCGAGCCTTTACCCGCTACGCGTCCACCCTGAGTTCCGGACCCTGGTGTTCTACGAGGTAGCCAAGAGGCTGTTCCACGATAAGGATTTTGATCAGCCGCCAGGTCATCTGAGATTTTGGCTGGACGCGTGCGAGACGGGTGTGCGGTAGCATTTCTCGCGCCGGAAAATCCCCGCCGCACAGGTGTTCGACATGCGAGGCCGGATGGCATTTGGATTCCCTATCGGGCCGTAGGTCGCCTTCGTCCATGTCATGATGATCATTGCGCAGGCCGCCGACCTCTGCGTGGCGAGACCGGTAGACGGGAACCGCATGACGCGCGGCTAACCGACCCGCACGAGTCCGGACTGGCGATGGAATTCGACGGCCTGGTCACTCCCAGGCGAGCAGGCACCCGGCGGCACCTAGACGGTGCCACGCTTGCGCTGCGCCGTCCGACACCGCAGGGTCAGTGCGCCGCACCCGCCATGGGCAGTACCGGGTGCGCCGCCGCGGCTTAGCCCGCGTCTGGCGGCATCGCGTACGGGAGCGGCCCGCCCGATGACAGCGACACGCCTGGACTCGGGATCGAGCGCACCAGTAGAGGCATAGGCGGTCTGCCGCCGTCAGGCGCAAGGCGCGACGTCATCGAAAAAGAGGCGTGCATGCCGCGCACCGCGCGTCTTCCCATGCGCTACAAAACACCGATGGCACCGTCGGTTGCGACAAAGCGCGCGTCGCGTCGGCGAAGCTCCTGGCGCCGTCGCGGCTGCCCGAAGCGGTTCCGATCCGGCCCTGCCGAGCGCGACAGCAACCCGGAAAATCTCGCGCCATTTGCGGCGAACGATCCTTGGCAGACATGCGCAGCGACTTTGACGCAAGCGTCCATTCCAACTTATCATGATTGAAAATCGCTCGCTTTGGAGAGCGCAATATCGTTGTCAGGAGGAGGTAGCCCATGATCCGTGAGAACCCCAAAATCATCCGTCGCCGCAAACTCGGGCGGCGTTCGGTCCTAGCGGCCGGCGGCGGTGTCGCGGCTGCTGCGTCGTTCGGCTTTCCATCCATCGCCCAGAGCTCGCTGCGCGGCACGAGGCTGACGGTCCTCGCCAGCAACTGGTTCGTTCCCGAGAACAACACCCAGCTGGACCAGCTCGCGGCCGACGTTTCGCGCGACACGGGCATGGAGGTTCGTATCGAACGCTTCGCCGGCGACGAACTGAGCACCAAGGTGGCCTCCGTGATCGCCACCGGTCGCGGGGCCGATATCGCGGTCGGTGTAGAGTTCGACACGTATCTCTACGCCAACCGCCTTGCCGACGTCACCGAACTGGCCGACGAGATCGGCCGGACCTATGGTGGTTGGTTCGACGTCGCGCAGGCGGCGTGCATGGTCAACGGCCGCTGGCGCAGCCTCTGCATCGGCCAGGCCCCCGCCGCCTGGAACTACCGCGTCGATCACTTCGCCGCCGCCGGCATCAACCAGTTTCCTGACACCTTCGATGACCTGCTCAAGGCTGCGCAGACGCTGCACGCCCGGGGCACGCCGATCGGCATGACGCTCGGTCACGCCTCCGGCGACGGTCGCTCGACGAATTATCCGGTTCTCTGGGCCTTCGGTGGGAAGGAATTCGCCGATGACGGGAGGACAGTCACGCTTGATTCGCCGCAGACGCTTCAAGCCGTCGAGTGGTATGCCGAGATCTACAAATACTTCATCCCCGGCACGACCGCCTGGCTCGATGCCGACAACAACCAGGCGTTCCTCGCCAGCCGGATCTCGGCGACGGTCAACGTCAATACCATCTATCTTGCATCTCGCGCCGCCGCCGATCCGGCGCGCAAGGCCGTCGCCGACAACATGAACCACGGGCTGTGGCCACGCGGTCCGGCCGGACGCTTCGCGAACTACAACATCAATGTCTGGCTGCCCTTCGCCTCGAGCCAGAACCAGGAAGGCCAGCGGGCCTTCCTGCGCGCCTGGTACAGCCGCAACTTCCTGCCGAACTGGACCAAGACCGGCCAGTCCTATTTCATCCCGACCTTCGCCGGGTTCGACAAAGAGGACGTGTGGCCCGCCGATCCGAAGCTCCAAATCTTCCGTGAACTCAACAAGCTCAACCGGCTGCCCGGACACTCCGGCCCGCCGACGCCAGCCGCAGCCGAGGCTGTGAGCAAGTACATTCTGGTCGACATGTTCGCCAAGGCCTGCACCGGCCAGATGAAGCCGGCGGAAGCCGTGAAGTGGGCGGCACGCGAGTACGAACAGATCGCGCGCCGCCGTCGCAACTGAGCGCTGTCCACGTGACCGCGACAAGCAGAGCCGCCGGCGCCAGTCCGCGCCGGCGGCTGTCCGACCTCCTCGAGCAGGAACGCGTTCTCGGCTACGTCCTCGTCGGTCCGGTCGTCATCCTGCTGCTCGCCCTCGTCGCCTATCCCTTCGTGGTGGCGGTCGGCTACGCGCTGTCGAGCCGGACGATCGCCGATCCGGGCGTCTTCATCGGCTTCGAAAATTTCGTCTATCTCTGGGAAAGCCAGATCTACCGCCGCACGGTCCGGAACACCTGCCTTTTCACCCTCGGCTCCGTGACAATCCGCATCGTTCTGGGTGTCAGCCTCGCGCTCATCCTCAACGAGATGTTTCCCTTCCGGCGTCTCGTGCGCGCCTCGGTGCTGCTGCCCTGGATCGTCCCCACCGTGCTGGGAACGATGGCATGGCTGTGGATGTTCAACCCGAATTTCAGCGTCATAAACTGGGCGCTCGTCAATTTCGGGCTTGTCAGCCAGGGCCCAAACTGGCTGACCGATCCGGATCTGGCGCTGTTCTCGGTGACGCTGGTCAACGCCTGGCGCGGGACACCGTTCATGGCGGTGGTCGTCCTTGCCGCCCTGCAGGCGATTCCGAACGAACTCTACGAGGCCGCGACGATCGACGGCGCAGGCAAGTTTCAGCGCTTCCGCTACGTCACCCTGCCGCTGGTTATGCCGGTGTTGCTCACCGCGCTGGTGCTTTCGATCATATGGACCTTCTCCGATTTCGGCATCGTCTACGGGCTGACGCGAGGCGGTCCGATGAATTCGACCCATGTGCTGGCGACCCTGAGCTACGAAGCGGGCCTGCGCGCCGGGAACATTGGCGAGGGCGCCGCGATCTCCCTTACCATGCTGCCGGCGCTGCTTGTGCTGATCGTCTGGCAGCTCCGCCGTATCCGCAGGAGCGCCATATGAGTGCCGACTCCTCCACCGGCATCGCGATCGGCGCACGCCATCCGCGCATGGAGCGCGCGCTGTTCCTCTACGCGCCGCTGGCCTTCGCGCTGCTTTTCCTGGTCGGCCCGTTCTACTGGATGCTGATCACGGCACTGAAGCCCGACTCCGATCTCTACGACCCGACCAGCAGCCCGCTCTACGTCTCGGCACCAACGCTCGAGCATTTCCGGTATCTTTTCGAGCGTACGGACTTTGTCCTCTGGCTCCAGAACACGATGATAGTGGCGACGCTGTCGACCACGATCGCGCTGGTCATGGGCGTGCCGGCCGGCTACGCGCTGGCGCGGTTCAGGTTCCGGTTCTCCGAACTGATCGGCACATCGATCTTCGTCACCTATCTGGTTCCGACCACGCTGCTCTTCATCCCGATGATCCACGTGATGGTGCAGTTCGGCCTGGACGACAGCATCTGGTCGCTCGTGGTCGTATACCCGACATTCCTGGTGCCGTTCGTGACCTGGCTCATGAGCGGCTATTTCCGCACCATCCCGACAGAACTCGAAGACTGTGCGCGCGTCGATGGCATGACACGCATCGGGGCAATGCTGAAGATCGCCATTCCATTGGCGCGCCCAGGCATCCTTTCGGCGGCGATCTTCTCCTTCACGCTGTCCTGGAACGAATTCATCTACGCGCTGACCCTGGTCACTGCCAGCACCGAGCGCACGATACCGGTCGGCGTGCTGGTGCAGCTGACGCGGGCCGACGTCTACTTCTGGGGCCCGCTGATGGCAGGCGCCCTGCTCGGGTCGATCCCCGTGGCGATCGTCTATTCCTTTTTCGTCGACCAATATGCGTCGGGGCTGACTGCCGGCGCCGTGAAGGGCTGACATGCGATGGCGGAACCAGCCATGAAGGTCGTGCGGCTGACGGCACGCATCTTCCAGATGACGGAGCATGAGCAGGCAGGCATCGCCAAGCATGGCCTCGACGTCGTCGCATTCGACGATGACGACCCCGACGCGATCGCCCGGGCCGTCGCCGATGCCGACGTGGTGGCGACGATCGGCACAGCGATGCCACGCCGCGTCGTCGACGCCATGGCCGCCGGGCGGGCTCGGGCCATCGCCCGCTTCGGGACAGGGACCGACAAGATCGACGTGGCGCGGGCCACCGAACACGGGATCGTGGTCTGCAACACGCCCTTCTTCTGCATCGAGGAGATGGCCGACCACGTCATGGCCATGATCCTGCACTTCAACCGGCAGCTCGCGGTGGCCCATCGGGCGATGCGGGACGGAGAACTGGCGCGCGCAAGGGCGGCGGTCGCGCGAAACAACCGGATGAGCCATTCCACGCTGGGACTGATCGGCTTCGGCCGCAGCGCCGTCCATACCGCGCGGCGCGCGCGCGGCTTCGGCATGCGCGTGCTTGCCACGCGATCGCGCCCCGACGCGCCTCGCGACGAGGCGGACGCGCTGGGTGTCGAGATGACCGATCTAGACACCGTGCTGCGGGTGTCGGACTATGTTTCGCTGCATGTGCCGTTGACGCCGCGCACCGAGAACATCATCGATGAAGCTGCCCTCGCCCGCATGAAGCCCGGGGCCGTGCTGATCAACACCTCACGCGGCCGTCTCGTCGACGAGGCGGCGCTCTATCGCGCGCTGGTCGATGGCAAGCTGGGTGGCGCCGGGATCGACACATGGGGCAGCCTCGACATCTTCGTCGATCACCTCGCGCCGCCGCTGACACCGCTGGCGACCCTGGACAACACGATCCTGTCGCCGCACACCGCGTCGAGTTCGGTCCAGGCCCGCCTCGACATGATCGACGCCGGTATCGCAAACCTTGTGGCGCTGCGCGCCGGACTGATGCCGGCGCCCGAGACGATCGTCAATCCGGAGGCGCGGCCGCGCTTTCCCTTCCGAGGACAGGCATCATGAAGATGTTCGACCTTACCGGGCGCGTCGCGGCAGTGACCGGCGGCGCCCAGGGCATGGGCCGTGCAATGGCGACCGCACTGGCCGAGGCCGGTGCCGACATCGTGCTGCTCGACCTCAATGCAGAGGGCGCGGAGGCGACAGCGGCGTCGCTGCGCGGTCTCGGCCGTCGCGTGCTGCCGATCGCCGGCGACGTAACGGACGTCGCCCATCTCGACCATGTCTTTGCCACCATCGACCGGGAGTTCGGCCGGATCGACTTTCTCGGGAACGTCGCGGGCGGGGCGAAGACCGGCCAGGCGGTCGACATGACGCTCGAGGACATTCGCTACAGCTTCCATAATCTCGTGATCAGTCGCTACTACGCCTGCCAGCAGGCAGGACGGCGCATGCTGGCCCAGGGACGCGGATCGATCGTCAGCATCGGCTCGATCGCCGGCGACCGGTCGTTGTGGCGCAACCAGTCGGTCTACGGGATGTGCATGGCGGCGGTGATGCACATGACACGGGAACTCAGCACCGAATGGAGCGGGCGGGGCGTCCGCGTGAACTGCATCGTTCCGGCGCAGGTCCTGGGCGACAATGGCCTCAATGCGCGCATGGACGCCGACCCCTATCTGCGCGAGACGTTCCTCTACGGCATCCCGCGCGGCCGCTTCGGGCGGCCCGACGACATCAAGGGCCTTGCCGTCTTCCTTGCCTCCGACGCCGCCGACTGGATCACTGGAGCCTGCATCCCGATGGATGGCGGCAACATGGCCAAAA
>CAIOSQ010000104.1 GCA_903860935.1 uncultured Rhodospirillales bacterium
TCCCGGGACCGTGATCGCGGTCGGCGTGGTGA
Organism: uncultured Rhodospirillales bacterium; assembly: GCA_903860935.1. Taxonomy (GTDB): domain Bacteria; phylum Pseudomonadota; class Alphaproteobacteria; order CACIAM-22H2; family CACIAM-22H2; genus CAIOSQ01. Next base: position 33 of record CAIOSQ010000104.1, read on the forward strand.
TCTGGCTCGGGCAGTTGGACAACGCCGTCGATCGCTGGGCGCGCGCGACGCTCGGCATTCCGACCGGTCTGCTCCTCTCCGGATCCATCGCCGCCCTGCTCTTCGCCCATCTGGTCCGCTTCCTGTCGGTGGCATCGAGCGCGGTCGATGCCGGGCTTGGCCGCATCACCGCGAGCATGGACGACGCCGCGCGCACGCTGGGCGCGACCGCGGCGCGGATCCTGGCGCGGGTCCATGCGCCGATGATGCGCGCCTCGGTCCTGACGGCGGCGACGCTCGTCTTCGTGGACGTGCTCAAGGAACTGCCCGCCACGCTGCTCGTCCGCCCCTTCAACTTCGATACCCTGGCGGTGCATGTCTACGCGCTCGCCGCCGACGAGCGCCTCGCCGAGGCCGCGGCGCCCGCGCTCGCGATCGTTCTGGCCGGCCTCGCACCGGTCGCGATCCTCAGCCTCATGATCCGCGCGGGCCGCGCTGGTCGGGGCGGCTCGGCTTCGTGAAAGAAAGGTGACAATTCGGTTGCGATGATCCATGTCTGCGCTATCCGTTCCGAACGGGCGCCGTCCCCCGAAGCGCCCGCAGCCCAGGGAGATCGTCATGACCATCGCGAAGACCGCCGCCGCCCTCGCCACGCTGGTGGTCGCGTTCGCCCACCCCGCGGCGGCGCAGGATAGCTGCTCCAACCGTGGCCAGCTCGACACGCTCTACTGCGATGCCGATGGCGATCTCGTCGCCGACGCCCCGAAGGACGCGTCGAAGCAGCGTGATCCCTCGACGCTCGTCTGGGCCTACACCCCCGTCGAGGATCCGGCCGTCTACGCCAACGTCTTCAAGCCGTTCACCGAACACCTTGCGCAATGCGTGGGCAAGCGGATCGTCTATTACCCCGTGCAGTCGAATTCGGCCGAAATCGAGGCCATGCGCTCGGGCCGACTTCATTTCGCCGGCTTCTCGACCGGGCCGACCGGCTTCGCGGTCAACATGGCGGGCGCGGTTCCCTTCGCGGCCAAGGGCACGGCCGATGCGGTGCGTGGCTACAACCTGCTGGCCGTCGTCAAGGCGTCGAGCCCCTTCCAGAAGCTCGCCGACCTCAAGGATCGCAAGGTCGCGCATACCTCGCCGTCTTCGAATTCCGGCAATCTCGCGCCGCGCGTGCTCTTCCCCGAGCTCGGGTTGAAGCCAGACGCCGACTACAAGCCGCTGATGTCGGGCGGCCACGACAAGTCGATCCTGGGCGTCGCATCGGGCGATTACGACATGGCGGCGGTGGCGTCCGACGTGTTCGAGCGCATGGCGACGCGTGGCACGATCAAGGCCGCCGAGTTCCGCGAGATCTATCGCAGCCCGGTCTTCCCGACCTCGTCCTTCGCCCATGCCCACGACCTGAAGCCGGAGCTGGCGAAGAAACTCAAAGACTGCTTCTACGCCTTCCGCTTCCCCGCGGAGATGCAGAAGGAGTTCAACGGCGACGACCGCTTCTTCCCGATCTCGTACCAGAAGGACTGGGCCGTGGTGCGCGAGGTCGCCGAGAAATCCGGCACGCCCTACAACAAGGCCGCCTTCGAGGTCGAATCGCGCCGCGAGGCCGAGGCCGCCGCGCGAGCGCAGCAACAGCGCCAGCAGCAGCAGCAACCGCAGCCGGCGAAGTAAGTCCGCGCATCCCACCGCCAGGAGGAACACCACGATGATCCGTCTCGCGCGCGGCGCCACGATCGCCGCCCTCGCCCTGCTCGGCACCACGGCCGTGGCCGCGGCCCAGGATACCTGCCCCAATCGCGGTCAGCTCGACACGCTCTACTGCGACGCCGACAACGACCTCGTGGCCGACACGCCGAGGGATCCGGCGCGGCAGAAGGATCCGTCGGCGCTGATCTTCGCCTATTCGCCGACCGAGAACCCGGCCGTCTACCAGCACGTCTACGGGCCGCTGATGGACCATCTCGGCAAATGCATCGGCAAGCGCATGGTGTATTTCCCCGTGCAGTCCAACACCGCCCAGGTGGAGGCCTTCCGAGCCGGCCGCCTGCATATCGCGCTGCTGGCAACGGGTGCGGTCGGCTTCGCGGTCAACCTCGCCGGAGCGGTGCCCTTCGTGGTCGTCGGGTCGGAGCGTGGCCCGGCCGGCTATCAGCTCTACGCGATCGTCAAATCCGACACGCCCTACAAGACCCTGAGCGACCTCAAGGGCCGGAAGGTCGCACATGTCTCGCCGTCGTCGAATTCGGGCAATCTCGCGCCGCGCGTCATGTTCCCCGAGAACGGCCTGAAACCCGATGAGGACTACAAGCCGCTGATGTCCGGCGGACACGACAAGTCGATCATCGGCGTGTCGCTCGGCGACTACGACATGGCACCCGTCGCCTCCGACATCTTCGACCGCATGACCGCGCGTGGTCAGGTCAAGACGGAGCAGTTCCGCATCCTCTGGAAGAGCGACGTGTTCCCGACCTCGTCCTATTCGATGGCGCACGACCTGAAGCCCGAACTGCAGACGAAGATCAAGGCCTGCTTCCTGAACTTCGCCTTCACCGAGGAGATCAAGAAGGAATACCAGGGCGAGGACCGTTTCCTGCCGATGACCTACAAGGACACGTGGCGTCCGATCCGCGAGGTCGCAGAGAAATCCGGCACCCCGTACAACCGCGCGGCCTATGACGCGGTCGCCAAGCGCGAGGCCGACGCCGCGGCACAGCGGGCCCAGCAACAGCAGCAGCAGCAGCAGACGCCGCCGAAGCAATGAGCGCCGCCCTCGTCATCCGCGGCCTGCGCAAGGAATACCGGGCCGGGGTCCCTGTCCTGCGCGACGTCTCGCTGGAGGTCGGCGGGACCGGAATGACGGCGATCATCGGACCGTCCGGCACCGGCAAGTCGACGCTGATCCGCTGCATCAACCGCCTCGTCGATCCGACCGCCGGGGAGATCCTCTTCGGCGGAACGGATCTCGCCCGGCTCAAGGGCCGTGCGCTCCGCGAGGCGCGGCGGCGGATCGGGATGGTGTTCCAGGAGTACAACCTCGTCGAGCGGTTGTCCGTGATCGAGAACCTGCTCTGCGGTCGGCTGGGCTATGTGCCGGTCTGGCGCGCCTGGCTGCGTCGCTTCCCGCCGCAGGATGTCGCGCGCGCCTTCGACCTGCTCGACGCGGTGGGGCTCGGCGACTTCGCGACACGACGCGCCGACGCGCTGTCCGGTGGCCAGCGCCAGCGCGTCGGCATCGCACGCGCGATCATGCAGGATCCCGAACTGGTCCTGGCCGACGAGCCGACCTCCTCGCTCGATCCCAAGACATCGGTCGAGATCATGGAACTGCTCGCGCAGCTCGCGCGCGAACGCGGCATTCCGGTGATCGTCAACATCCACAACGTCGAGCTCGCGAAGCGCTTCGCCGAGCGGATCGTCGGCATGTCCCAGGGCGCGATCGTCTTCGACGGGCCGCCGGCCGAGTTGCGCGAGAGCCACCTGCTCGCGATCTATGGCGGACAAGGCTGGATCGACGCGTGAGCGCGGCAACCCTCCGCACGCCGTTTCCGGCGAATTGGTGGGCGCGCACGCTGTGGACGGCGCTGGCGCTCTACGTTCTCTATGCCTGCGGCATCCTCGACGTCAGCTGGGACCGTTTCGTGCGCGGCCTCGACAATGGCGCGAAATTCCTCGACCGCATGTTTCCGCCCGATTTCTCCCGCCAGAAGCTGGATCTGCTGCAGGTCGGGATGATCGAGAGCATGCAGATCGCCGTGCTGTCGACCGCCGCGGGCGTGGTGCTGTCCTTGCCGCTCGGACTTCTGGCGGCCCGCAACCTGATGCCGGGATGGGTGTCGTGGGGCGCACGCGGCGTGATCGCGCTGTGCCGCTCCTTCCACCCCGTCATCACGGCCATCCTCTTCGTCAAGGCGGTGGGGTTCGGCGCGCTGGCCGGGGTCCTGGCCCTGATCGTCGCGTCGATGGGCTTCATATCGAAACTGTTCGCCGAGGCGATCGAGGAGATGAACCTCAAGCAGGTCGAGGCCGTCCGCGCCACGGGTGCGGGGTTCTTCAACGTGCTGATCATGGGCGTCTTTCCGCAGGTGATCGCCCGCTTCATCGGCTTCAGCGTCTACCAGCTCGATTCCAACCTCCGTAACTCGACCATGGTCGGGATCGTCGGCGGGGGTGGCATCGGCGCCACGCTGTTCACCGCCTACCAGCGCTTCGACTACGATTTCGTCCTGACCATCCTGCTGGCCATCATCGCCGTGATCATGGTCGCGGAGATCGTGTCGGCACAGCTGCGCAAGGCCTTCCAATGAGCGAGCTGGCGCGGCTGCGGACCTGGCAGCGTTTCACCCTGGCGCAGCGCGTCGGACGCGGCCTGACCTATGTGCTCGCCGCGGTGGCGGTCGTCTGGTCGCTGCGGACGATCGAGGTGATTCCCGAATTCCTCTACGACGCGCCCGAACAGACGGCCGACCTGTTCCGGCGCATGTGGCCGATCGACTGGTCCTTCTGGCACGAGATGGTGGCGGAGGCCCTGGTCGAGACGTTCCATACCGCGACGCTCGGGACGATCATCGCGCTCGTCCTGTCGGTACCCGTGGCGCTGCTCGCGGCGCGCAACGTCACGCCCTCGCCGACGCTGAACCTCGTCGCCAAGTTCATCCTGGTCTCGTCGCGCTCGGTCAACTCGCTGATCTGGGCGCTGCTCTTCGTCGCCGTGTTCGGCCCGGGCGCGCTGGCCGGCACGCTGGCGATCGCCTTCCGCTCGATCGGCTTCGTCGGCAAACTGCTGGCGGAGGCCATCGAAGAGGCGCAGCGCGGCCCGCTGGAGGCCCTGACCGCCGCCGGCGCGCCGCGCGCGTCGATCCTGCTCAAGGGCTACTGGCCCCAGGTCGAACCCAGCTTCTGGTCGGTCGCGCTCTTCCGCTGGGACATCAACATCCGCGAGTCCGCCGTGCTGGGCCTGGTCGGCGCGGGCGGCATCGGCGTCGCCCTCGATACCGGCCTCAACAACCTCTACTGGGATCAGGTCGGGCTCTGTCTGCTGGTCATCTTCCTGGTCGTGATCGCGACGGAGATCGCGACCTCTGCCATCCGAAGCCGGATCATCTGAGCGGACGAGGCTGTCTTACTACGTAAGGCATCTTGTCGACATCGGATCTCGTCCGGTATACGCCAGCCCCATGGTCACCATCGTCGTATCCTCGAAGGGTCAGATCGTGCTGCCCGCCGCGCTGCGGCGAAAGCTGGGCATGGGCGCGGGTGCCCGTCTCGAGGTCGTCGAGCAACCTGAGGGACTGACGCTGCGGGTTGCGCGCGCGGTCGAGATCGGCGACGTGAACGCGATGGCCGGGATGCTCAAGGCGCCGACCCGCGGCACCCCGCGCCGTCTCGAGGATTTCGATCCCGCCGACCTGCTGCGCCGCGCCAGGCCACGCGAAGAATGAAGGCCCTGGACACCAATGTCCTGGCACGCTTCTTCGTCGACGACGCCGACGATCCGCAGGCGGCGCGCCAGCGCCCCGCCGCGATCGCGGCGCTTTCGCAACGCGCCTTCGTGCCGGTCACCATACTTCTGGAGTTCGAGTGGGTGCTGCGCGGCTTCTATGAAGTGTCGCCGCGCGAGATCGCGCGCGCATTGCGCGCGCTGGCAAGCATCCCGCATGTCACGCTCGAGGATCGGGCCACCGTCCTGATGGCGATCGAGGGCTTCGAACGGGGGCTGGATTTCGCGGACGCCCTGCATGTCGCGCGCAGCGCTCGCGCGAGCGGATTCACGACCTTCGACGCGCGACTCGCGCGCCGCGCCAGGAAACTCGGCGCGCAATGGCCCGTCGAACTGCTCCCCAGCGCGCATCCGGCCTGAGCGGCCGCGCGCCGGTTCCCCGATCAGGCGACGACGCGCTCCACGGGAACGGCGCGGCAATCCATCTCGTAGTCGAGGGCGTCGACAGGCGGCCGGTTGAGATGCCAGGTCAGGCCATGCCTGATCGCTCCGCGCCGGGCCAGCTCATCGGCGAGGAACGGGTGGAGGTCGTGGATCGTGTAGGCCTGTGTCGCAGAGACATCGGCCCAGCCAGCGCCGAGCGCGGCAAGCCTGCGCTCCATCTCGTTCATCACGAACACCGCCTTGGCCCGCAATCCGGCTGGGCTGGTATCGCCGCGCGCCACGATATGGTCGTGGTAGTTGCCCTTGCCCTCTGGCACCTCGCCGCTGCCGGCGACCACGAAGGACGGCCCCTCGCCGCCCGATGCGGGCATCGTGAAGGTGAAGGCGTGGAAGCTTGGCGCGGGCGGCGGATCGATCGCCGGACAGGTGTTCGATCGCGCGACCGGATTGATCCCGTCGCGATAGATCCCCCAGCGCGCCAGGGTGCCGCAATAGATCTCGTTGAAGGCCTTGAAGCCGGCCTCGGTGAAGGGCGCGGGCGAGTGCAACTCGCAGGCCGCGAAGCCCGTCATCGGCCGGCCGGCGGCGGTCAGCGTCGCCTCGATCCGCGCGAAGCCCTCGGCAAGCGGAACCGGCCGGGCGAAGCGCACACGTTCGAGGCGCCAGCCTGGCTCGGCGACGACGCCGCCGGAATACTGGAAGACGCCGGGCATGTAGCGATAGCCGCCCGGCGCGAAAGGAATGCTGCCGCTCATGTCTTGTAGTCCGGCTCTTCGCGGTCGAGCACGCGCATCATCGCGTTGAAATGCACGACATCCGCGCTCGGCTCCAGGCCGGGGTCGCGGCTGCCATAGCCGCGCAGCGCCGAATCCGGAACCGCGTGCAGTTCCTGTCCCATCTGCCTGGCCAGCACGGTGTACATCGACATGCGCTCGGCGAAATAGAAATGGTCGTAGGCCTCGGCCACCGTGGCGCCGAGCGTGGTCATGCCATGCATCGCATGGAAGATGATCCGCTTTTCCGGACCGACGATGCGGATCAGACGGTCGGCCTCATCGTCGTTGACCGGCCCCTGCATCTCGTCGTCGTAGGAGACCAGCCGCGTGATCCCCATCGCGATGCCATGCGCCGTGCCGAGACGACCGCCCTTCACCAGCGAGATGGCGGTCGAATACGGCGCATGCGCGTGGACGATGCATTTCGCGCCCGGCAGGGCCTTGTGCAGCCGCCCGTGGAGATAGAACGCGACCGCACGGACCTGGCCATGGCCAGCGAGGCGGTTGCCCTTCTCGTCGACGACGATGAGGTTCGACGCGGTGATCTCGCTGAAATGCAGTTCGCGGGGATTGAGCAGATAGCGGTCCGTGCTGCCAGGAACGATCATCGAGAAATGATTGGCGATGCCCTCGTTCCAGCCGGCGCGGTTCGCGAGGCGGAAGGCGGCGGCGAGATGGACCCGGGCCTCCCATTCGGCGGCGTCGGCGCCGTGGAGGCGATCGAGGGAACGCAGGACAGCGGTCATCGTGTGTCTCCGGTCTGATCGAACGGTTCAGGTGTCTTCAGCGCGTTTCCGTGCGGAAGGATTTGGACACGACCCGCCAGCCCTCGGCGGTCTTGAGGCAGGTCAGGTAGTCGGTGAAGAAGCGCGGCGGGATGGCGCAGGCGACCTTCACGAAGGCGGTCTCCGGACCGGACATGTCGATCGTGAGGATCGCGTCGTGGCGCGGCAGACCGAGCGCCTCCGGCGATTGGCGCGTCCGCACACGCTCCAGCCACGCATCGCGCGGCACGTCCTGCACAACGCCGTCGACGACGGAATAGAGATGGCTCACGGGGTGGAAGGCTGCCGCGAGCTTGTCCGCGTCGCCGGCATGCAGGCCGTCGAGATAGATACCCACCAGTGCCTTGATCTGATCGAGGTCGTTGCCGAGCGCCATGGTCCCTCCCGAATTTCCGCTCCTGATGCTACACCAAATCACATCGTCGCGCGCGCGGCGACTGGCGCGCGGCGAAGACCGGCCCTGCGCCGGGCTCAAGCCTTGGGTAAGGCCGTGATCGCCGACCTCCTCCTGCATCCTCTGCTGACCAAGATGGCGATCACGGCGATGATCGTGATCGCCACGGCTGTCGCCGCCGAGCGCGCCGGGCCGCAGCTCGGAGGTCTCATCGCGTCGCTGCCGGTTTCCGCAGGGCCAGCCTATGTCTTCCTCGCGCTCAAATCCGACGACGCCTTCATCGCGACGGCGGCGTTGAGCAGCCTCTACGCGAACGCCGCCACGGGGCTGTTTCTCCTGCACCTCGCGCTCGTATCGGCCCGGCTCTCCGCTGTCGCGACCTTCGCGAGCGGCCTCGTGCTCTGGATGGCGGCCAGCGCGATCCTGCGCGCCCTGCCCGAGACGTTGCCCCTCGGCATCGTCCTCAACATCGCCGTCTATGGCGGCGCGATCGTCATCACCCGGCGGATGCGTTTCGTCGCCACAGGAAACCGCGCCGCCAAGGGAGTGGCGGATCTGCTGCTGCGCGCGCTCCTCGTGGCGGGGCTCGTCGGTACGGTCGTGACGGTGAGCGACTGGATCGGCCCCGGCATGACCGGCGCGGTCGCGCTGTTTCCGATGACGTTCACCAGCGTCGGCCTGCTGATCCACACGCGTCTTGGCGGCGCCGCCAACGCGGCCGCGATGGCGAGCGCGCTCGTCGCCATGAACGGCTTCACGGCCGCGCTCGTCGTGACCCATCTCGCGGCACTGCCGCTGGGCCGCGCGATCGCGCTTGGCCTCGCGCTCTGCGTGAGCCTCGGCTGGGCCGCTGTGCTGCTTGCGATCAGACGCCGTCGCGCCGCCGGGATTCCTGCCAGGCCATGAAGGCGCCGGCCGCCACGATGATCGCGGCACCCCCCCACATGTAGCCGTCCGGAACCTCGCCGAACACGATCAGCCCGAACAGGGAGGATCCGACGATCTGCCAATAGTTGAAGGGCGAGATGACGCTCGCCTCCGCATGCTGCATCGCGCGCGCGATGCAGTAATGGCCGAGCCCACCCAGAACCCCCAGCCCACCCATCACGACCGCGTCGAAGACGGTGACCGGCGTGGTCCAGACGAACGGCAGGAACACGGCCATCGCCGCCGTGCCGATCAGCGCGCTGTAGACGACCGAGGTCTCCGGCGTGTCCTTGTCCGCGACGAAGCGCGTCGAGACCTGGTACGCGGCGTAGAAGAACGAGCTCGCGAGCGGCAGCAGATCCGCCCACTGGAACACCGCCGAGCCGGGGCGGATCACGATCACCGTGCCGAGGAAGCCGAGCCCCACGGCGATCAGGCGCGCCGGCACCAGCGCCTCGCCCAGCATCCGCCACGCCATCAGCGTGACGATGAAGGGCGCGATGAACTGGATCGTCGCCGCCTTGCCGAGATGGATGTACTTGACCGCGGTGAAGAAGCAGACGGTGGAGAGCAGCAGCATCAGCGATCGTCCGAACTGCACCGCCGGCCGTCGCGTCCGGAAGATGCTCCATCCGCGGCGCGGCGCGAACAGCGCCAGCACGAAGATCAGATGCGTCGCGTTGCGCGCCCAGATGATCTGCTCCGACGGATAGCCGTCGCTCAGCATCTTCACGAACCCGTTCATCACCGGGAACAGCGTCGCCGACGCGAGCATGAACAGGATGCCGATCGCCGGGCGCGCGACGAAACCGCTCCGGCCGCCGCCGAGTTCAGACACGCGCGAAGCGCCAGCGTCGCGAGCGGTTGCTGGACAGGACGAAGCCGTCTTGCGCGAAGCGCAGCACGGGGCGCTGGCGCCATGGGCCGTTGGGCGGCGTCGCCGTGGCATGGCTTCCGGCGCGCAGGGGGCGCAGGGGCTGCCACGCGGCGGGAGCCGCAAAGCTCCCCCAGCGGATGAAGGCGGCGCCGTCCGCGATGCCGATCTCGTGCGTCGCATCGAGTTCGGCGCAGCGATAGAGGCCGGGGCGCACGGGCCACGCGGCGCCGTCGGCCCTGAGCCACGTACGCTCCGCGGCGCCCCCGACGCTGGCCTGCAGGGCCGGAGAATCGGGCGCCGTCGGCCGGACGCGGATGGGAAAATGCGGTGCCGCGCTGGCCCAGATCCCGTCGGCCCCGACGAAAAGCCGCTCCTCGGAGCCAAGGAAACTCGCGGTCGGGCCACTCGGTCCGGCGGCGAGTTCGAGCACGTCGCCGCTCGCCTCGTCGACGAAGGCGCCGACCGGACATGCCGAAGGGGCCTCCGGCGCATGCGCGATGCCGAGATCGGCCGCGAGCAGCGCCAGGGCGAGGGCTTGCGCCTGTGTCTCCTCGCGGTTGCTCATGACGATGGCGCCGCGACCGGAGCGCGGATCGACAACGAAATGGTTCTTGTAGCCCGGCAGGCTGCCGCCATGCCCGACGAGATCGTGCGCGCCGATCCGGTGCAGCATGAAGCCATGGGAATATCCCACCGGCGTGCCGGTCGCGAGCTGACCCGGCTCCGCCAGGCGCGCATACAGACCCGCAAGCGGACCGCGGCCCGACAGCAGCGCGTCGACCCAGCGGATCATGTCGCCAACGCTCGCGACCATGCCGCCTGACCCCGAGTAATGCAGCCCGTACTGCCCGCGACGCGGCTGTCCCTCGGCATGCCAGTATCCCGACGCGAGACCGGGAACGACGACACTCTGGTCCTCTACGAGGGCGAAGCTGGACAGGCCCAGGGGCGCGAAGACCTCGCCCGCGAGCCACGCCGCCAGACCGCGACCGCTGACATCCTCCACGATGCGCTGGGCCAGGCGGAAATTCGTGTTGGAGTAGGAAACCTCCTCGCCCGGCGCGAAGTTGAGATGCGCGATCCGACAGGACAGGCGGTGCAGGCGTTCGGCGTCGAACGGCGGCGAGCCTGGAATGCCGGCGAGGCCCAGCGTCTCGGCGAGGTCCGGGATCCCGCTGGTCATCGTCAGGGCGCGCCCGAGGGTGGCCGCCGCGACGCCACCCTGGAGTTCCGGCAGCCACGAGCCAAGGCTTCGCGTGGTATCGAGCCCATGCGCGAACACCGCTGCCGCGGTGACATGTTTGGAGATCGAGGCGAGGCGCGTCGGCGTGTCGAGGGTCCAGCCACGGCACGACTCGATGTCGGCGAGGCCGATGCACCAGCTGCGCACGACCCGGCCCGCTTCGAACAGCGCGATCACGCCGCCAGCCGCGTCGGAGCGCGCCCAGTCCTGCGTCGCCGCGGCGACGACGTCTTCCACCTTCATCTCGGTTCCTCTCCGGTCTGCGCGGCCTCGAGCAACGGCAGCGCGAGCGCCGCATAGGACAGGCTCTTGCCGTGCGTGTCGAGGGCAAGCGACAGGTTGACGCCGCCCTTGAGTGCCTGGCTGCAGACGAAATGGACGCCGTGCAGCAGCGGCAATTCGGTGCGTCGGATCTCGCCCGCGACGATGCCGACAAGATGGGTGCGCATCCGCTCGACGGTCGTCGACGCGACGAGGAGCGGATAATCCTCCGGCCGGAAAGCGAAGATCGAGAGCGTGAGCGTGTCGCCCTTGTCGCCCGTGCGCGCATGCGCGATGTCGTGGAGGCGCCGCGCGGTCATGGGCGCAGGTCCACGAGCCGCGGCACGACGCGATCGCGTGGCAGGAAGGTCGACGCGACGCCGACGACCTCGCGCAGGTATTTGCGCGCGCCGCCACCACCGGCCGGGCCGTTGCAATAGAGCGCCTCGACCTCCTCGCCGATGCGTGCCGCCGTCGCGGCGTCCCGCGCGCGCCCGGCGACGCGCAGCCTCGCTTCATAGGCTTCGGGTCGGTTGCCATAGGACCGGCCATGCGTGGAATCGATGCCGATCAGATCGACCCGGGTCTCGTCGAAGCCGGTGCCAAGCCGGGCCATCACGATCTCGCCGGCGAGCCGGGCGCGCGCCTCGGCGCCGGGCCCCGCATAGGAGATCTCGCCCTCGCCCACGAAGCCCGCGCGATAGCCGACGCTGACCTTCAGCCGGTCGGGCCGCACGGCACCCTCGCCGCCCGTCAATTCCACGCGATCCTCGCCCAGATCGCGCAGGACGATGCGGGTGAAGTCGGCGCTCGAATCCGGCGTGAGATAGGCGTGCGGATCGAGCACCTCGTAGAGGAGTTGCTCCTTTGCCGTCTGCACGCTGATCCGTCCCCCGGTTCCCGGCGGCTTGCCGAAGACGGCGCGGCCATCGGGCCAGACATCCGCAAAGGGAAAGCCGAGACGGGCGAGGTCCGGGACCTCCTTGCGTCCGGGCTCCGCGAAATAGCCGCCCGTCAACTGGCCCGCGCATTCGAGCAAATGTCCGATCGCTGTGCCGCGCGCCATCAGACGCCAATCGTCGGCCGCCCATCCGTGATGATGCATCAGCGGCGCGAGGGCCAGGGATGGATCGGCCACGCGGCCGGAGATAACGATGTCCGCCGCTCGTTCCAGGCCCGCGCGCAGCGGTTCCGCCCCCAGATAGGCGTTGGCGGACACGACCTCGCCGAGTTCGCCCAGCCGGCGGCCATCGTCGAGTTGCAGGTCCGGCGTCATGTGGTCGAGCACGTCGTCACCCAGCACGGCGACGATGCGCGGCGCGAGCCCGAGCCGCCCCGCGAGCGCCGCGACGGCTTCGGCGCCAGCGAGCGGGTTGGCGGCGCCGGCATTGGTGACGAGACGCACCCCGCGCGCGAGCAGGGCCGGAAGCAGCATCTCCATGCGCCGCAGCAGCATGCCGTCATAGCCGCGCGACGGGTCCGCGAGCCGGTCCTTCTGCGCGATCGCGATCGTGCGCTCTGCGAGGCATTCCAGCATCAGATAGTCGATCTCGCCGCGCTCGACGAGAACCAGCGCGGGTTCCAGACGGTCGCCCGCGAAGCCCGCGCCACAGCCGATCCGCACTGGCCTGTCCATCGCGCCTCCCGATCTCACGCCACGCGGGCATGGCTCCCGCTCCGCGAATGCGTGTCATGCGGGAGTTTAGAAGCGTGTCAAGCTGACGACGAGACTGGTATTCAAGCCGCCGACGCATGCCCCCAATGTCCGCTCCGCCGCGCCTGCCTCCGTTCTGGATCGTGATCGCGATCACGGTGCTCGGCCCGTTCTCGCTTCATGTCGTGATCCCGGCCATGCAGCCGATCGCGGCCGGGTTCGGAACCGACAGCGCCGCCGCGCAGACCACGCTCACCGCCTATCTGATCGGGATCGCGGGCGGACAGCTCGTCTACGGCCCGCTGTCGGACCGCTTCGGGCGGCGGCCGATCGTGCTTTTGGGCATGAGCGCCTATCTCGTCGCGTCGTTGGGGTGCGCGCTCGCGCAATCGCTCGACGCATTGCTGGCGCTTCGCCTGCTGCAAGGCGCGACGGGAAGCGCCGGGCAGGTGCTGGGCCGCGCCATCATCCGCGACTGCGTTCCCCGCGACCGCGCGGCGAGCCTGCTCGGCTACGCGACCATGGCGATGTCGTGCTGCGCCTCGGTCTCGCCGCTGCTGGCGGCCATCGTGCAGGATCTCGCGGGCTGGCGCGCAACCTTCTTCGGGCTCGCCGCCGCCGCGGCCTTCGTGCTCGTCAGCGCCTGGATCGGTCTGCGCGAGACGAAATTCGACCGACTCGAGGGGTTGGGACCCGCACGCCTCGCGGGCACGTATCTGCTGCTGCTGGGCTCGCCGGCTTTCCTTGCCTATGCGCTCGCGACCGCCTTCGCCAACGCGGCCTGGTACGCCTTCGTCGCCGGGGCGCCCTATGTGATGGTCGAGCTGCTCGGTCTGCCGCCGATCGCCTACGGCAAATACGTGCTGATCGTGCTCGCCGGCTACATCGTGGGCAATTTCCTCGCGGGCCGCCTGTCGGTCCGGATGGGCGGTGCGCGCATGATCGCGATCGGCCAGGGCCTCGCCATCCTCGGTGCGGGATGGCAGGTGGCCATGCTCGCCGCGGACACGCTGAGCCCGCTCGGCCTGTTCTTGCCGATGACGCTGATCGTCTTCGCGTCGGGCCTCTTCCTGCCGAACACGAATGCCGGTGCGCTGAGCGTCCACCCCCAGGTCGCGGGATCGGCCGCCGGGCTGACCGGCTTCCTGCAGATGAGCCTCGGCGCGGCGACGACCGTGGCGCTCGCATCGTGGATGACGACGTCCGAGGCCCCGCTCGTGGCCGTCACGGCGGGGAGTTCGGTCCTGTCGGCGCTATCGCTTCTGCTGCTGCGCTGGCGCCGAACGGCGACTACAGACGGATCCTGAAATCGTTGCGGCCGCTGAGATCCCGCCCACGCATCAGATAGACCGTCCGGTCGGCATGGTTGGCCCCGAGACGCTTCTCGCGGAACATCGACGCGGCGAGGTCGCGATCGAACACCGAACTCGTCGGCATGAAACGCAGCGTCATGCCGCGGCGCGGATTGGGCGAGCGGTTCGGCTCCGAGCCATGGATCAGGTAGACGTCGTGGAGCGACACCTGCCCCGTCTTCAGCACGAGGTCGACGGCGTCCGCTTCGTCGTACTCGGCGCGATCGAGTTCCTGGTTGAGCGCGAGGCCGGGACCGTCGTTGCGGTTGTGCCGGTAGAGCGACTTGCGGCGATGCGAGCCGCGGATGACGCGCAGACAGCCATTCTCCGGCGTCGAGTCGTCGCAGGCGATCCACACGGTGCAGGTCGCCAGCGGCCGAATAGGCCAATACTCGCCGTCCTGGTGCCATGGCGTGCGCGTGCCCTTGAAGGCGGGCTTGGCGAAGAAGCTGGAATTCCACAGCGCGATGTCCGGACCGATGACCTGCTCGACCATGTCGAGGATCTCGGGATTGCGCGCCCAGTTGAGGAAACCGGTGTCGTGCGCCAGCACCATCGGACAGTAATCGGCGAATTGCGGCAGCTTCGCCACCAGACGCGCATGCGCAGCGCGGATGTCCTCGATCGTGTCCATCGGCAGGCGGAAATTCGCCGGCACCACGTAGCCGTGCGTCTGGTAGTGGGCGATGTCGTCTGGCGTCAGCATGGCGTCCCCCGCGCTCGAACAATGTCGCGCCAGCATCCGGGAGCCACGGCGGCGACGCAAGACGGTTTCGCCGGACTGGTGGCCTGATAGTGTCGCCGAACCATGAGCGTTCCCGCCGACCTCGCGCGCATCGCGGCGCTGCCGTGCTGGCGTGGCCCCCCGCATGCCGAGCCCCTCTCCGGCGGCATGACGAACCGAAACTATCTCGTCCGCGACCGCGCCGGGCGGCATGTGGTGCGCCTGGGCGCCGATGTCCCGCACCACATGATCCTGCGCTGGCATGAACTGGCCGTCGCACGCGCCGCCCACGCGGCGGGCCTGTCGCCCGAGATCGAGCATGCCGTATCGGGCGTGGTCGTCATGCGCTTCGTCGATGGCCGCAGCCTGACGCCGGCAGACATCGCCGATCCGGCCCGGGTGCCGGCGCTCGCCGATCTGCTGCATCGCTGCCATCGCGACCTGCCGCGCCATCTCGTCGGCCCCGCGCTCGCCTTCTGGCCGTTCCAGGTGGCGCGCAGCTATCTCGCGACGCTGCGCGCCGGCGCGACGCCGTGGCGCGACAGGTTGGCCTCATTCGAGACGCTCAACGACAGGCTGGAGGACGGGCTTCAACCGATGCCCTTCGTCTTCGCCCATAACGACCTGCTCGCCGCGAACCTGATCGACGACGGGCGGCGGCTCTGGCTTATCGACTGGGACTATGCCGGCTTCGGCTCGCCGCTCTTCGACCTCGCCAATCTCGCGAGCAACAACGGGCTCGACGCGGCGGCGCAGGACGCCCTGCTGGAGGCCTATTTCGCGACGCCGCCGAGCGCAGCGCTGCGCCGCGA
This sequence comes from uncultured Rhodospirillales bacterium, assembly GCA_903860935.1. Classification (GTDB taxonomy): domain Bacteria; phylum Pseudomonadota; class Alphaproteobacteria; order CACIAM-22H2; family CACIAM-22H2; genus CAIOSQ01. The sequence goes on from CAIOSQ010000104.1 coordinate 15,698, forward strand.
CATGGCGGCGATGCGCGCCGCCTCGCTGCTGCGCGAGACGCTGTGGAGCATGGTCAGCGAACTGCACCCCGCCGTCGATTTCGACTACGCCGCCTATACGCGCGAGACGCTGGCGCGTCTGGAGGCGGAGGTGGCGGCGCGCTGACGGCCGATCAGGTCCAGTCGTCGACCGGCACCACCGGCATCTTGCGCCCCTCCGGCCAGGGAATCTCGCCGCCCGCGGCCAGCACGCCATGCGGCACCGTGCAGCCGGCATAGGCGCCGTCCTCGTCGCGGAACAGCCGGCGATGCGTGGCCAGGTCCGTCCACACCGTGCCGGTCTGGTTGAAATGGAACTGCACGGCACGTCGGCGCAGGTCGGAGTCGTTCGCCGCCGTGTAGTGGTGCAGCAGGGGATGGAAGATCAGCGTGTCGCCCGGCTCCATCTCGACATGGACCCGGTCGGCCAGACGGACGCGGTCGGCGCGGATCTCGCAGAGATTGACGTCCTCCGCCGGGACATGCGCGGCCGGCCCCGCGAGATGCGAGCCCGGGATCACCTGCATGCAGCCATTGGCGCGGCGCGCGGAGTCCAGCGCGATCCAGACGCCGACGATCAGCGAGGGATCGCGCACCCGGAAATAGGCGGCGTCCTGATGCCAGGGCTTGGCCCCGCCTACGCGCGGCGGCTTGATCAGCGCCATGTCCTGCAGCACCTCGCGGCCCTGGCCCAGCAACTGATCGAGGATCAGGTGCAGACGACGCGACATCGCGATCGCGCGCAGCGCCTCGGAATCCTCGATGAAGCCCGCGAATTTCCGGATGAAGCCCTCGCGCGCGTCGGGTGCGATCCCCGCGGGATCGACGCCCGGCTCGAAGGCGATCTGCGTGCTGCGCGGGGCGATCCGGCCGCTCGCCAGCCCGGAAATCGCGTCGAGAGCGGCGGCGACGAGGCGCGGCGCGATCAGGCCGCGGACCAGGACATGGCCGTCGCGCCGATAGGCGGCGATGTCGCTCGCATCCAGCAGGCCCCTGCCACGCATGGGTTCGGAACCATCCATCGCCAAATCCCTCCCTGCATGCGCATCGCCGCGAGACGACACGCCTTGTGCCACGTCGTCGATGTTTCAGGATCGCGCACGCACTGTCAATACATTCCATTCATTCGATACATTATGATAGAGGCACGCCTGCGGCAGATCAGCCGAAAAATCATTCTATAAGCAATTCTGTGCATATCTGACGTCATCGACACATTCGCCAAAATGAATTGATTGACTTGATTGCCCCTTGTATCGTCGCGTCAAATCCGGATCGGAGCCCGAGCACGGGCCCGTCCCATCAGGAGGGGAAACGCATGACCATGACGACACGACGCACATCTCTGCTCGCGACCGCCTTTGCCGTGGCGGCCACGATGATGTTCGGCAGCGTCCAGGACGCATCCGCGCAGCAACCGCAACGCCAGCAGCTGCGCTTCGGCACCGCCGCCATCGGCGGCGACCTGCCGGTCGAGATGATGTACGTGTTCAAGGAATGGGTCGACCGGTCGGCACCCGGCGAATTCGACGTCCAGGTGCATCACACCGGAACGCTGGTGCGCCAGGGGACCGAGATCACCGCGCTGCAGCGCAACTCGGTCGAGATGTCGATCCTGTCCTGGTGGGACATCGGCGACCGCATCCCCGAATTCAACGTCATGACCGTGGGCTACCTGTTCAAGGACTGGAACCACGTCAAGGCGGCGATGGATGGCGACATCGGCAAGGACTACAAGGCGCGGGTCGCGCGCGACCTGCAGATCGAGATCCTGGACTATTACTATGCCGGTCCGCGCATCGTGAACCTGCGCGAGGCGCGCAAGGTCGAGACGCCGGCCGATCTCGCCGGCGTCAAGCTGCGCATGCCCGGCTCGCCCTCGTTCCTGCTGATGGGCCGGGCGCTGGGCGCAAACCCCGTGCCGCTGGCGCTGCCCGATGTCTATCTCGCCCTCAAGACCGGCACGATCGACGGCCAGGACAATCCGCTCTCGACGACGTGGCGGGCGAAGTTCCACGAGGCGACCAAGCAGATCGTGCTGACCTATCACAGCATCCCCGCCAACATGCTGGCGATCAGCCAGACCGCCTGGGGGAAGATGACCCCGCGTCAGCAGGGCATCGTCAAGGACGCCGCGCGCGCCGCGATGATGTTCAACGACACCAACAAGCTGCGCGACGATCTCGACATCATCGACCGGATGAAGGCGGCAGGCCTGACGGTGACCACGCCCAATGTCGACGCCTTCCGCTCCAACATGCTGAAGATGTTCGCCGATTCGGAGTTCGTGCAGAAGGCGCCCGCCGGCTGGATGGACCGCATCGAGGCGCTGGCGAAGAAGTGAACGCCGCGTCGCAGGACCCGGGGCCGGCCGCCATGCGCGCATCACGCGCCTGGCGGCCGGTGCGTGCCGTCGTCGACGCGCTGGGCACGGCCGTCTTCGCGACCGTCTTCGTCGCGATCAATCTCCAGGTCTTCATGCGCTACGCGGTGCAGCAGCCGGTCAGCTGGAGCGAGGAGTTCCCGACCCTCGCCTTCACCATCGCCGTGCTTTGGGCAGCGGCGCTGATGCTGAAGGCCAGCGACCATATCCTGTTCGAGTTGCTGACCGACCTGATGCCGCCCCGGCTCCGCCTGGCGGTGGGGGCCGTCGCCGCGCTGGCCGTCGCCGGTCTCTTCGCCGCGGCGCTGCCGGCGATCCTGGATTTCGCGCTCTACATGAAGGCGCTGCGCTCGCCGATCCTGCGCATCCGCTACGACTACGTGTACGTGTTCTTCCCCTTCTTCATCGGCGCCCTGGTCCTGCGCAGCCTGTTCGACGCCTGGTGCGGCCTGCGCGGCCTCGCGCGCATCCGGCCGGGCGCCTGAGAGGAAAGACAGCAGCATGTCGTCCTCGATGATCGCGCTCATCGCCGTGTTCGTCGGCCTGACCCTGGCGCGCGTGCCGATCGGCATTTCCATGCTGGCGGGCGGCGTCGCCTATCTCCTGCACAAGGGCGTCGATCCCGGCCTCGCTGCCGAGCAGGTGATGGGCGCGATGCTGCAGGCCGATGTCCTGCTCGCGATCCCGATGTTCGTCCTGTGCGGAAACTTCATCAGCGGCGGCTCGATCGCGCCGCGGCTGATGGCGCTGGCGCAGATCCTGACCGGCGGGATCCGCGGCGGGCTCGGCCATATCAACGTGCTGGTCAATGTCGTCTTCGCCGCGATGAGCGGCAGCGCCGTCGCCGACGCCGCCGGCCCGGGCGCCGTCCTGATCCGGATGATGCGCAACGCCGGTTACCCGGCGGGCTTCTCGGCCGCCCTGACCGCCGCCGCGGGCACGCTGGCGCCGATCATCCCGCCGTCGATCCCGATGATCCTCTACGCGGTCATCGCCAACGTGTCGGTGGGCGCGCTCTTCGCTGCCGGCATCCTGCCGGGGCTGCTGGTGGCAGCCGCGCTGATGCTGGGCGTCGCGTACCAGGCGCCGCGGCGCAACCTGCCGCGCGGCGAGCGCGTCGTGCGGGCCGACATCCCGCGCCTGCTGTGGCGCGGCGTGCTGCCGCTGGGCCTGCCGGTCGTGATCCTGGGCGGCATCCGCGTCGGCGCCTTCACCCCGACCGAGGGCGCCGCGGTGGCTGCGCTCTACGCGCTGTTCCTGGTCTTCGTCGTCTATCGCGAACTGCGCGCGGCCGAGGTCTACGAGGTATTCCGCGTCTCGCTGGTCCAGAGCGCCTCGGTGATGACGATCATCATGGGCGCGTTCCTGGTGAACTACGCCGTCGCCGCCGATCAGCTGGGCCAGTCCATCGCCCTGTGGCTGACCGGAATGGAGCTGGGGCGGACCGGTTTCCTGGTCGCGGTGATGGTGCTGTTCCTGATCTTGGGCTGCTTCATCGACACCGCCATCATGCTGCTGGTCCTGGTGCCGATGCTGCTGCCCACGGCGCGGCTGCTGGGGGTCGACCTCGTGCATTTCGGTCTGGTCGTGACGGTCAACATGATGATCGGCATGATGACCCCGCCCTATGGCGTGCTGCTGTTCGTGGTGTCCGGCGTAACCGGCATCCCCGTGCGCGAGGTGATCCGCGAGGCCTGGTTCTTCTGCGCCGTCCTGATCGCGTGCCTGATCGTGCTGGTCGCGTTTCCGGAGATCTCCCTGGTCCTGCCGCGCAGCATGGGCCTGGTGAAATAGGCCCGGGCCGCGCCGCCGCGGGCTGTCAAAGCCGCTGGGTTTCGCCATACTCCCGCCGATGACGTCACGCCTCTCCCGTCCGCGCCCGCCATCGGCGCAGCACCCCGTCCTCGCGCATCTGCGACAGCTCGCCGGGCGCTCCGCGCCCGGGACGCGGCTGCCGACCGTCCGCCGCCTGATGGCCGAGTTCGGGGTCAGCCAGCATATCGTCCAGGGCGCCTTCGAGACGTTGAGCCGCGAGGGGCTGATCTCCAGCCATGTCGGCAAGGGGACCTTCGTGGGCGGCGTCGCAGCCGCGCGCGCGGCCGCGCGCAGCGTCCTGACGCTGCTCTACCAGCATCCCTATCAGCGCGGCGACGTGATCGCCCGCCTCGTCCATCAGAAGCTTTCGATCGACGGACACGACTCCCTGACGCTGACCTACAGCAACGCCGCGCATGTCATGGAGTTGCTGAACTCGAACGCGCGCTACGACGCCGCGATCCTGCAGCCACGGTCCTCGACCATCTCGGTCTCGCTGCTGGCGCTGCTCAAGCAGCGCGCCGATTTCGTGCTGCTGGAGAGCCACGCGGCCGAGCATCTGGACGTCGACGCGGTCTCCAACGATCCCGCCCGCACGACCGATCTGATCTTGTCCCACCTGTTCCGCAAGGGCCATCGCCGCATCGCCTGGATCAAGGAGGATTGCGGCAATTATTTCTTCGAGCGCACCGCGGCGTTCTTCCGCGCCACCTGCGCGGGCGCCGGGTTGTCTGCCGAGGAGGCGCCGGTGATCGACGCGGAGCCCGATCGCGACCGCCTGGGCATCCGCGACCTGCCCGCCGTGATCGCGCGGCTGAAGGGCGGCCGCAGACGCATGCCCTTCACAGCGATCGTCGTCGCCAGTTTCGTCGAAGGCCGCGCGGTGATCGACGCGCTGCGCGCCAGCGGCCTTGAGACGCCCCGCGACATCGCCGTGGCGCGGCTCGGCACGCCCGACCTGGACTCCGACCATCTCGGCCTGATCACGATCGTCGGCCGCCCGTCGACGCACGCGGCGCAGACGGTGCTCGCCCGGCTCGACTGGCGCTGGAAGCACCCCAAGGCTCCATTCGGAACCTATTTCGACACGCCCGAACTGGCCGTCCTCGACAGCACTGCGGGAAGCGTCGGCTGAACGCGGACAGGCGCGCGCTATCGCCCCATCGCGACCTCGGCATCGAGCCTGCCGCCGTCCGGCGGCTCGAAACCGGGAATGTAGCGATAGCTTCCTTCGCCCGACGCGATCAGGACGCCGGCGGGATCGCGGATCTCGGCGGCCGCGAAGAAGATACGCGCCCCGCCGCCGCGCCTGCGGCCGATGGCACGCATCGTGCCCATCCGCGCCGCGGCGATGAACTGGACCGAAAAGGACAGGGTGGTCGCGCGGACGACATTCCCGGACACCGCGCAGAACACGCCCGACAGGCCCGCCGCCGCATCGAGCAGGGTCGCATGGACACCGCCATGCATCAGGCCCGAGCGGTTGGTGTGCTCGTCCGACGCCTCGAGTTCGACTTCGGCATAGTCGGGCTCCCATCGCACGAGCCTGTACCCGATCAATCGCTGGAAGCCGCCGACCCCCACGCTGAGATCGATCCGGGCACCGCCTTCCGCCGTCTGCGTTCCGCTCATCGTGTCGTGTTCCCTGGACTGCGCAAGAGCATGGGCGTCGCGGGCGCAACCTCGGCAGACGCTGCTCACGCGATGGATCGAAGCTTTGCCAGCATCGGCCATCGCATGCAGTCGACACCACCGCAAAATGCACGACCTGGCCATCGGCGCGCTGTGCCGCCCCCTTCGCGGACCCGGCGTCGCTTCGCTATGCTGGCGGTTTCAACGATCCGACCAGGAGAAGCCGCCATGATCACACGCCTGCCCAACCATCCCACGCGCTGCGACGGCGTCGCCTGGGACAAGCTGGCCACCACCGTCTGCCTCGCCGACGACAGGTCCCAGGGCATGTACGCCCAGGCGAAGGAGGCGCTGGCGAACATCGACATCAACCTGGAAAAGCTCGGCTCGCACAAATCCAGGATCCTGACCGCGGTGGTCTATATCGCGGATATCGCGCTCAAGTCGGAGTTGAACCGCGCCTGGGACGAATGGGCCGACCGCGACAACCCACCGATGCGCGCCTGCGTGGCGGTGACGCTGGAGGGCTCCGCCCTGGTGGAGATCATCGTCACCGCGACGCGGTGACACCCGGACGGCGCGCGCTCAGCGCGGCGCGCGCCGTGCCGCCGACATCACGACAAAGAGCCCGGAGCCGATCACGAGCACGCCGCCGACCATGAGATTGGCGTCGGGGATCTCGTTCCAGACCAGCCATCCGACCGCCAGCGCCCAGAGCAGGTCGGTGTAATCGAAGGGCGCGGTCACGCTGGCCGGGGCCGGGCGATAGGCCGCGGTGAGCAGCATATGCGCCGTGCCACCGATCACGCCGACCAGCGCCAGCAGCGCCCATTCGACGCCCTGCGGCGCGAGCCAGAAGGCCGGCGCGATAGCCGAGGTGATCAGGGCCGGGGACAGCATGCAGTAGAAGACGATCGTGGTCGTGCGTTCGCGATCGCTCATGCGGCGGATCAGGATCAGCGCCATCGTGACCATGGCCTGCGAGGAGACCCCGATCTCCAGCGCCAGCGCGGAGGCCGAGCCGGTGGGCGGAACGATGATCAGGACGCCCGCGAGCCCGGCCAGGATCGCGAGCCGGCGCCGCCACCCCACACGCGCTCTCCCAGCATCGGCCCCGACAGCCCGGCGACGAAGAGCGGCACCAGGAACGAGATCGCGACCCAGTCCGCGATCGGGAGCATCGCGATCGCATAGAAGGACGTCACGATCGCGCCCGCGCCCAGCACCCCGCCCAGCACCCCGCCCAGCACCCCGCGCAGCACCTAGGCCGAGGGCTGGGTGGTGCGCAGGCCGCGCGGCCCGTCGATCGCCAACAGCACCGGCAGGCAGAGCGCCAGCGCGCAGCTGGCGCGGAAGGACCCCACCTGCATCGGCGAGAACGCGGTGCTCACCCATTTGACCAGCGCGACCATGACCGTGAAGGGCAGAACCGCCATCAGCGCCATCCCGACGCCGCGTCGCAGATCCCCGGTCGCCGCGCGCGCGTCCATGCGAGCGGCCCCGGCCCGGGCGCTCAGCGCAGCGCCGCGAGCACCCGTCCGATAAGCCCTTCGACGCTCGTCTTGCGGATCCAGCGCGCGACCAGAACGATGTCCTGCGACGGCAGGACCGCGACGACATGGGTCCCCGCACCCATCGCGAAGAACGCATCGTGCGGCGCGCCGGCGAATTGCGCGCCACCGGTGTTCAGCCACCACATGAACCCGTAGCCCGGGTTCAGGGAACACGGCGCCGTCATCGCGCCGACCCAGCCTTCGGGCAGGATCCGGCGCCCGCCCCACATGCCGTCGCGCGCCACCATCAGGCCGAAGCGCGCGTGATCGAGCGTCGAGATGAAGATCCCGCCGCCCCAATGGCTGCCGCCGGGGACCGAAGCGAGGCGTCGGCCGCCGACATCGACCGTCGCGTTGCGATAGGCTTCCCAGCGCCAGCCGCGCGAGGCGCCGATGGGGTCCATGATCGCGTCGCGCAGCGTCTCGGGCAGCGCCGCGCCGAATACGCGCAGCAGCGACAGGCTGAGGCGGTTGACGCGCACGTCGTTGTATTCCCAATGCGTGCCCGGCGGCCGCATCGGGCGCAGATCGCCCTTCGGCGCCTCGCCACCGGCGAGGCCGACGCTGCGATTGTGGTCGACGCTGTCGGGCCGGTCGAAAAGAGTGCCCGACCATTCGCTCGTCTGCTGCAACAGATGGCGCCAGGTGATCGGCCCGTTCTGCGCCCCCTCGAAGCCACCATCGTCCACCCGGCGCCGGACAGGCTCATCCAGGTCGCCGATCAGCCCACGCCCAGTCGCGACTCCGGCGAGCACCGCAAGATAGCTCTTGGCGACCGAGAAGGTGATCTGCGGCCGCGCGATGTCGCCCCAGCTGGCGGCGATCATGCCGCCGCGCAGGACCACCCCGCTTGGCCCGTCTCGATCCTCGACCGGACCGAGCGGCAGGCTGACCGGCGGCGTTTCGCCCATCGACACCGCGTACCAGAGCTGGCCGTCCTCGGTCAGAAGCGCGCGCGGCCAGTCGGTCTCGTGCGCCTGCGCGAAGGCGACGGCGGCCGCGAGGCGCTGCGGGTCGAAACCGGCGTCGACGGCGTCGATCGTGCGCCAGGCATCCGAGGCCGGGACATAGGCGGCGCTCATGCGAGGAGGCTCTTCGGCAGCATGGCGTGGATCCCCTTGTTGCCGTCGACGATCTGCGTGACGCGCAGATCGACCGCGAGGCTGCACAGCGAATAGGCGTCGGCCGGATGCATGTTCCGGATCTCGCCCAGCAGCGCGATCATGCCGCGCAGCGCCTGCTTCGCCGCCTGGTCGAGATCCTCGTTCAGGCCGAGCGTGATCCAGTGCGTGGGCGTCTCCGCGCGCGGAAATTTCAGCGACAGGTCCTTGCGCAAGATCAGTTCGAACGTCCCCGTCATGCACATCTCGAGCGCCATCAGGCTGACCTCGCCGTCGCCCTGCACGCCATGCCCGTCGCCGGCCGAGAACAGGGCCCCGGGATTGAAGACGGGCAGGTAGAGTGTCGAGCCCGCCGTCATCTCCTTGAGGTCGAGATTGCCGCCGTATTCGCGCGGCTCGATCGTGCTCACCACGCCGTAATGCGGCGGCGGCGCGACGCCCATCACGCCGAAGAAGGGCGACAGGGGCAGATCCATGCCCCAGGGGAGCCGCGCCATGCCGCGATCGCGATCGACCGGGATGTGGAGCAGCCGCGTATACGGAAAATCCTCGGGCAGACTGCCGCGCAACGGGCGAAACCCCGTATAGCCCCAATCGGCGCCGGGACGGACATCCTTGACGCGGACCTCGAGCGTGTCGCCGGGCTCCGCGCCGGCGACCGCGACCGGCCCGGTCAGGATATGGCCCGGTGCGCGCGGCGCGCAGCGCTCATGGATGGCCCGCAGCGCCGGCGGCACGACATACGGCGGCGGCGGCATGGCGTCGCGCCCACCGGACACGCAGTGGAAGGTGACGCTGTCGCCGGACTCGACGGTCAGGATCGGCCGCAGCGACGGATCGAAGACGCCCCAATGGATGGTCTCCGGCGACGCTTCGACGACATGATGGCGGCTCATCACTTCCTCCCGGTTGCGGCGCTGCGCGCCAGGGCGATCCCGGCCAGCGCGATCATCGTGCCGCCGGCGAGCGTTCCAAGGTCGGGCTGCTCGCCGAAGACGAGGTAGCCGAGGATTACCGCCCAGATCAGCGAAACATAGCCGAAGGGCGCGATCAACGAGGCCGGCGCGTTGGCGAGCGCGTGGATCATCACGAAATGTCCGAACCCCACGACGAGTCCATGCACGAAGAGGATCGCGAGATGGGCGGGGCTCGGCGTCACCCAGACGAAGGGCACGGCGAAAGAGGCCAGGATCGTCCCCACCAGCGCCGTGTAGAACAGGTTCGGCAGCGCGCCATCGACGCCGGCGATGCGTCGCGTCAGGACCTGGTAGAGCGCATAGGAACAGGCGGTCGCGAGCGGAAACAGCATCGCCCATTCGATGCTGCCCATGTCCGGGCGCACCACCACGACGAGACCCGCGAAGCCGAAGAGGATCGCGATCCAGCGCCGCCAGCCGACGCGCTCGGCGAGCAGCGGCATGGCGATCGCCGCGACGATCAGCGGCGCCGTCGAGCCGATCACCTTGGTGGTCGCGAATGGCAGCAGGCTCAGCCCCGCGAGGAAGGTCGTGGCGGAAAGCCATAGCGCGGTGCCGCGCAGAAGCTGCATGCGCGGCGCGCTGGTGCCGGTCACGCGGCGCCAGCCGAGGAACGGCGCCGCGGCGAGCAGGGTCAGCGTCAGCGCCGCATAGCGGATCCAGATGAGTTGGGCGACGGGATAGCTCTGCGAGAACCATTTCGACGTCGCGTCGAGATGGCTGGCGAGCGTCCCGAAGAGGAGCATCAGGGCGATGCCGAGCAAGGGCCGGTCACGCCGGACAGAAGAGGCGGTCACGATGCGCGTAGCGTAGCGCATCGATCGCCGCGCCGCGACGAATTGGCACATCCGTCCGCCATGCGATGGACGCCACCCTCCATGCCGCTGACGCAGGAGGGACCATGACCCAACGCCACGCCGCCGATATCGTCCGCGACCAGACGCCCCTGGTCCTGCCGCCGGGGACCAGCGTGCGCGACGCCTGCCGCGCGATGCGCGACAGACGCGTCGGCGCCGTCCTGGTCGTCGATGGACTCGGCAGCCTGGTCGGGATCTTCACCGGCCGCGACGCGGTCTGCCGGGTCCTCGCCGAGGGGCTCGATCCGACGACCACGACCCTCGCGACGGCGATGACCCGCGATCCCGACACGATCGCGGCCGGATGTACCGCCCTCGAACTGCTGCGGCGCATGCAGGACGGCGGCTACCGTCACCTGCCGGTGGTCGAGCGGGGACGCGTGCTTGGAATTGTCTCGCGGGGCGATTGCCGGGGCATGGAACACGCCCGCCTCGACGAGGAGACCGGTTTGTGGGAGAGGATCTGAACGATCCTCCCTTCCTGGACCGGGACAGATGGCGCCGAACGACGAGCAGCTCACCTCGCCCAGCTACCTCCTTCCCGTCGAGGACACCGCCTTCCTGCTGCGCGACGAGATGCGCGCGATCCGCTTCGCGCTCGAATACGCGAAGGCGGAATTGCTGCTGCGCGAATGGGGCGTGCGCAGCACGGTGGTCGTGTTCGGCAGCGCGCGCGTGCCCTCGCCCGAACAGGCCGAGGCGATCCTCAAGGCCGCGCGCGGGACGGCACAGGAGGCCGAGGCCGAGCGTCGCGCGGCCCAGTCGCATTGGTACGAACAGGCACGGGCCTTCGCGCGGATCATCTCGGAGCGCGGCGGCGCGCGCAGCCGCGACCATGGTCCCCGCGACAACGTGATCGCGACGGGCGGCGGTCCGGGGATCATGGAGGCCGCCAATCGCGGCGCGCATGATGCCGGCGCGCCCAGCATCGGCTTCAACATCACGCTCCCCCACGAGCAGCGGCCGAACCGCTACTCCACGCCGGCCCTCACCTTCCGCTTCCATTATTTCGCGATGCGCAAGATGCATCTGGCGATGCGCGCCAATGCGCTGGTGGTCTTCCCCGGGGGCTTCGGCACGATGGACGAGCTTTTCGAATTGCTGACGCTGCAGCAGACCGGCAAGGCGCCCGCGATGCCCATCGTGCTCTTCGACCGCGCGTACTGGACGCGCGCGATCGATTTCGGCTTCATGGCCGAGCGCGGCATGATCGCCGCCGCCGACCTCGACCTGTTCGAGATGGTCGACGACGCCGAGGAGGCCTGGTCGTCGCTGCGCCGTCGGGGGCTCAAGCTCGGCGAAACGGGCTGACGAACCGACAAACGCCCAGGGAGCGGACGCCATTCACAGGATCGTCGTCATCGGGCTCGGCATGGCGGTCAAGCCGCACGCGGCGGCGCTGCGCGACCTCGCGCAGCGCGTCGAGGTGGTCGCCGGCTGGAGCCCCAGCGCGGAGCGTAGGAACCGGTTCGCGGCGACATATGGTTTTCCCGTGATCGAGTCCCTCGACGCGGTCCTCAACGACCACGGCGTCGACACCGCGCTGATCCTGACACCGCCCTGGGCGCATCGGGACCTCGCGCTGCGCTGCGCCGCCGCCGGAAAGCACGTGCTGCTGGAGAAGCCCATCGACGCGACGCTGGAGCGTGCCATCGCCACCGTCGCGGCCTTCGAAGCTGCCCGGCTCAAGCTCGCGATCGTCTTCCAGCACCGCTTCCGGACCGCCTCGCTGAAACTCGCCGAGATTCTGCGCGCGGGACGGCTCGGGCGCCTGGTCTCGTGTTCGGCGTCGGTGCGCTGGTGGCGCGGACCGGATTATTTCGCGCAGGCCGGACGTGGCATGGCGGCGCGCGACGGCGGTGGCGTCCTGCTCACCCAGGCGATCCATACCCTCGACCTGTTCTTGAGCCTCGCCGGTCCGGTCGCGGAACTCAGCGCCTTCCACGCCAATACCGGCCTGCGCGCGATCGACACCGAAGACGTCGCCGCCGCGACGCTGCGCTTCGCCAGCGGCGCCATCGGGACCATCGACGCGACGACGGCGGCCTTCCCCGGCCATCCCGAGCACATCGAACTCGCGGGCGACAAAGGCGCGCCGTCCTCGAAGCCGACACGCTGCGCGTGCGGCTCATGGACGGAACGACGATCGAGGCGGGAGCCGGCGGCGGCAGCGGCGGCGGCGCGGATCCGATGGCCTTCGACCATGCCGCCAACACGCGCCTGCTCGCCGATTTCCTCGATGCGATCGACGAGGACCGTGCGCCAGCTACCGGTGGCCGCGCGGCGCTGGAGGTTCACCGCCTGATCGCCGCGATCCTGGCGAGCGGCGGCAGGCCGATCGTTCCTTGAGCCGCGCCCTGACCCGGCGCGCCGCGGTGCCGCGTCAGGCGTGAACCGGTCGCTCCATGAGGGTGGCGCCCGCGCCGTAGCCACCTTGTCCACGCGTCGCGTCGTCCGCACAGGCGCGGGGTAGGAACCCAAGGCGACGCCAGAAGCGATCGGTCCCGGGAATGGCGACCAGGGCGAGCCGCGCCAGACCCGCCGCGCGCGCCATGTCGTCGAGGCGCGCGAGCAGACGCGCCGTGGCGCCATGCCCGCGCCCCGCGCGGCGTAGCGCGACATCGTGCAGATAGAGGCAATCCGGCGCCGCGGGCAGCGCGCCCAGAAGCGTGTCGAGCGCGGGTGGCGCGGAACTGAGCCAGGGATGCGCGATCGCGTAGCCAAGAACCGCGCCGTCCCGCGCCAGGATCAGGCACCCCGGCGGATACAGGGACAGCCGCTCGGCGAAGACCGCATCGCGCTCGGGATGGGCGACATGGATCGCGGCGGCGATGGCGACGACCTCGGCAAGGTCGGCGTCCGCCATCGCGCGCCACGACACGACCGCGCGGTCAATCGGATGCGGCACGCGGCAGGAACAGGGCGAGATCGGGGAAGATCGACATCAGCACCAGCATCACGACAAGGGTCGCGACGAAGGGCAGCGTGCCGATGATCACGTCGTCGATCTTCCCGCGCGTGCGCAGACCCTGGACGACATAGAGGTTGATCCCGACCGGCGGCGTGATCATCGCGGTCTCCATCAGCAGGATCACCATGATGCCGAACCAGATCGGGTCGAAGCCGGCCTGGAACATGATCGGCGCGATGATGGGAACGGTCGCGACCATCATCGAGAGCGTCTCCATGAACATCCCGAGGATGATGTAGAAGACGATGACCACGATCAGCAATTCGGTCGGCGAAAGACCAAGCGACGTGATGAAGCGATTGACCTGGGTGGTCAGGCCGATCGACGTGATGACGAAATTCAGGAAATAGGCCGCGACGAGGATCGCCATGATCATCGCCGTCGTGCGCATCGTGCCCTCGAAGGCCTGCAACAGCATGCGCATGGACAGGCGCCTGTGCCACGCCGCCACGCCGAGCGCCGCGAGGACACCGAGCGCCGCCGACTCCGTCGCGGTCGCCCAACCGGCATAGATCGATCCGATCACGGCCAGGAAGATGATCAGCGGCGGCACCAGATCGGGCAAGGCCGCGCGGCGCGCGGCCCAGGACGCGGTCATGCGCGTGCCGCCCCAATGCGGACGCCAGAGGCAGAAGCCCAGCACCGTGAGGCTGAACAATCCGGCGAGGACCAGACCGGGCAGGATCCCCGCGAGATAGAGTTTCGGGATCGAGGTCTCCGTCAGCACGCCATAGACGATCATGTTGATCGAGGGCGGGATGAGGATCCCCAGCGTCCCGCCCGCCGCGATCGTGCCCAGGAACAGGCGCTCCGAGTAGCCGTGTTTCTTGATCTCGCCCATCGCGACGGTGCCGATCGTCGCCGCGGTGGCGACGCTCGAGCCCGACGTGGCGGCGAACATCGCGCAGGCCGCGATGTTGGAGTGCATGAGCCCGCCCGGAAGCCAGGGCATCCAGAGGACGAGCGCGTTGTACATCCGCTCCGCCATGCCCGAGCGCAGCAGGATCTCGCCCAGCAGCACGAAGAACGGGATGGCGACGAGGAGAAAATTGTTCGAGGTCGCCCAGGCCATCTCGCCCATCGCGAGCGAGAGCGGCAGGCGCGAATAGATGTCCGAGAGCGCGAGGCCCAATATGCCCAGCGCCGCGGCCACGGGAATGGCAAGGGCGAGCAATCCGATCAGGATGGCGAGGGTGACGGCAATCATCGGTCGGTCTCCCGCGCGGCGCGTGCCTTGAGATCGCGGATCTCGTCCTCGACCTCCTCCTCGGCGGAGCGCGTGCCGGCGAGGCGCACGGCGCCTTCCAGGTCGCCACGCAACGCCGTGGTCAGCGTGCACAGGAAGAGCAGCGCGCCGCTGATGATGAAGACGACCAACCCGACAAACCAGAGGGCCTGCGGGATCACCGTCGGCGTCTCGAGCGCGGACTGGCTGCGCGATCCGGCGATCCAGGATTGCTCGACCACGCCCCATCCATGCCACGCGATCATCGCGAAAAAGCCCACGAACAGCGCCACGGAGACGAGGTCGAGCGCGACGCGCGGCAGGATCGGGAAATTCACGTAAAGGGAATCGATGCGGATATGGGCACGGTCGAGCAGCGCGGCGCCGAGCCCCCAGACGGTACCGATCGCCA
>CAIOSQ010000105.1 GCA_903860935.1 uncultured Rhodospirillales bacterium
CCGAGAACATCTTCATCGAGGATGTCCGCGAGGAATTCATGAAGGACTTCGTCTTCCCGATGTTCCGCGCCAACGCGCTCTACGAGGGCCAGTACCTGCTCGGCACCTCGATCGCCCGGCCGCTGATCTCCAAGCACCAGATCGACCTCGCGCTGAAGACCGGCGCCGACGCGGTCTGCCACGGCGCCACCGGCAAGGGCAACGACCAGGTCCGGTTCGAACTGAGCTACTACGCGCTGCAGCCCGACATCCGCGTCATCGCGCCCTGGCGCGAATGGGATCTCGACAGCCGCACCGCGCTGATCGAGTTCGCCGAGAAGAACCAGATCCCCATCGCCAAGGACAAGCGCGGCGAGGCGCCGTTCTCGGTCGATTCCAACCTCCTGCACATCTCCGCCGAGGGCAAGGCGCTGGAGGATCCGTGGCAGGAGCCGGGCGAATACGTCTATTCGCGCTCGGTCGCGCCGGAGCAGGCGCCCGACCAGCCCGAATATGTCGAGATCGAGTTCCTGAAGGGCGACCCGGTCGCCATCAACGGCACGGCGATGTCCCCGGCCGAGATGCTCACCGAGTTGAACGCGCTCGGCGGCAAGCACGGGATCGGCCGTCTCGACCTCGTCGAGAACCGCTTCGTCGGCATGAAGTCGCGCGGCGTCTACGAGACGCCGGGCGGCACGATCTGGCACATCGCGCATCGCGGCATCGAATCGATCACGCTGGATCGCGGCGCCGCGCATCTCAAGGACGAGGTCATGCCGCGCTACGCGGAGATGATCTACAACGGCTTCTGGTTCGCCCCGGAGCGCGAGATGCTCCAGGCGCTGATCGACAAGAGCCAGGACAACGTCACCGGCACGGTGCGCGTGAAGCTCTACAAGGGCCATGCGCGCGTGGTCGGCCGCAAGGCGCCGCGCTCGCTCTACGACATGCGCATGGTGACCTTCGAGGCCGACCAGGGCGCCTACAACCAGCGCGACGCCGAGGGCTTCATCAAGCTCAACGCGCTGCGCCTGCGCCTCGGCGCCCGCGCCCGCGGCGGCTGACGCACGGCTCGCCCGGGCTGGCGCGGTGTTCCGCTCCAGCCCGGGCCGTGTCCTACCGCCCCTCGAAGACCGGTTTCGTGCGGGCCAGGAAGGCCGCCGTTCCCGCCCGGAAATCGGCGGTGTCGAAGCACAGATAGCTCTCGTCGTGTTCGGCCGGGGTCAGCGGCCGCGGGTCGGCAAGACGGTCGACGAAACGCTTGTGCCAGCGCGCGACCAACGGCGCCCCCTCGATGATCGACCCGACGAGCGCCGCGACCGCCGCGTCGAACCCCTCCGCGGGCACGATGCGGTTCACGAGCCCCATGCGCTCTGCCGCGGCCGCATCGAAGAGGTCGCCGGTCAGCAGGATCTCCTTCGCGCGAGCCGGGCCGACGAGGCGCTGCAGCGGCGCCAGCTCGGAGGTCGCGACGACCAGGCCGAGCCGCTTCACGGGAATGCCGAACCGCGCGCCCTCGGCGCAGATCCTGAGATCGGCGACGCAGGCGAGTTCCAGCCCGCCGCCGACGCACAGCCCGCGGATCGCGGCGATCACCGGATGGCGGCAGGACGCGATCGCCGCCAACGCGCCGTGGCTGAGCGCCGCATAGTCGCGAGCCTGCGCGGCGGTCGCGCGCGTCGTCCCGAACTCCGCGATGTCGGCCCCGACGCAGAAGGCCTTCTCCCCCGCCCCCTCGATCACCACGCAGCGCAGGTCCGCATCCGCGTCGAACCCCTCGAAGAGCGCCCGCAGACGGACCCACATGGCGACGCTGACGCAGTTGAGCTTCGCGGGCCGGTTGAGCACGACACGGGCGATCGCGCCCTCCCGGCGTACGAGGATTGTGTCGTCGGTCGTCATGGTGTCGTCGTGCATGGGCGGCATCCTGCTCGGGAATGGAGGTCTTCGCTCATCGCCCCTGGCCGCTCGACGTGCCGTCGAGGCCGGCGAAGACGGTACGGCGCTCGATCTCCGCGACATCGGCAGGACGCGGGAACGGCGCGGGGGCCGGTTCGCCGGGCTGGCGCGGGCGGCCGATGCCAGCGAAGAAATGCTCCAGTCCGGGCGGCGACAGGACCCAGAGCATCCGCATCTCGTCAGGGCCCTCGTTGACGAAGCGATGCTTGCGCCACGGGCCGACATAGATCGTCGTCCCCGGACGGATCGGATGGGCGACGCCGTCGAGATACGCCGTTCCGCTGCCCTGGATGAAATGCAGCAATTCCTCGTTCCGGTCGTGCCAGTGCTCGCGAATGAAGCAGCCAGGCGCGATCGTCTGGATGCCCATCGACAGCGTCGGGGATCCTGTCATCTCCGGCGTGATGTGAATGTCGCTATGACCGTTGGCCGGGACCGGCTGCCAGTAGCTCGCCGCCTCGCCGGGTTGCACGACCACCGCCGCGCCGCGCTTGTCCGTGACATCGTCCATGCCGCCCGCGCCTCCGCCCATCCCTGTCGCCATCGGCCCAGGATAACCCGGCTTGACGGCCCGTCTCCAGGCGCCGCTAATCGCATCATGAGCGATCTTGCCGACCTCTCCGCCTTCGATCTCCTCGCGGCCTATCGCAGCCAGGCGCTTTCGCCGGTCGCCGTGACCGAGGCGGTCCTCGCGCGCATCGCCGCGGCGGAACCGCATCTCGACGCGCTCTACGCGCTCGATCCGGAGGGTGCGCGGGCCGCCGCGCGCGAGTCGGAGCGGCGCTGGCGCGACGGCACCGCGCGGGAGCTCGAAGGCGTGCCGGCGACGATCAAGGAGAACATCGCCACCAAGGGCGTACCCGTCCCGCTGGGCACCGCCGCGCGCGATCTCGTGCCAGCGACGCAGGACGCGCCTCCCGCCGCGCGGCTGCGCGAGGCGGGCGCGGTCATCCTCGCCAAGACGACCATGCCGGATTTCGGGATGCTCTCCTCCGGCCTGTCGAGCGTCCACCGCGCCGCACGTAATCCCTGGGACCGTAGCCTCAATCCCGGCGGCTCCTCCGCCGGCGCGGGCGCGGCAGCGGCGGCCGGCTATGGTCCGCTGCATGTCGGAACCGATATCGGCGGGTCGATCCGCCTGCCCGCCGCCTGGTGCGGCATCGTCGGCCACAAGCCCAGCCTTGGCCGGATCCCCATCGACCCGCCCTATTGGGGCCGCGTCGCCGGCCCGATGACGCGGGACGTGCGCGACGCCGCACTGATGATGCGCACGCTGTCGAAGCCCGACTGGCGGGATTCCATGAGCCTGCCGCCGCAGGAGATCGACTGGCTCGACCTCGAACGCGACGTGACGGGGCTGCGGATCGGGCTCTGGCTCGACGCCGGGTTCGGCCTTCCCGTCGAACCGGAGATCCACGCGGCCGTCGAGGACGCGGCGCGGCGTTTCGCGGCGGCGGGCGCGCGTATCGAGCCGATCGCAAGCTTCGTCACCCGCGACATGCTCGACGGGCTCGATGCGTTCTGGCGGCTGCGCAGCTTCCTCGACATCTCGGCCCTGCCGCCGGAGCGTCAGGCACGCGTGCTGCCCTATATCCGCCGCTGGGCGGAAGGCGGCGCCGGTCTGACGGCCGCGCAGGCCTATGCCGGCATGAGCCAGATGATGGCGATGCGCGAGGCCGCCGTGCGCGCCTGCCAGCCCTTCGATGCGATCCTGTCGCCGACCGCGCCCTGCCTGCATTTCCCCTTCGACCATGCCGGCCCGACCAACGATCCGGCGCGCCCGCTGGAGCACATCTCCTTCACCGTCGCCTTCAACATGTCCGAGCAGCCGGCGATCTCCGTCAACGCCGGCTACACGGCGGCGGGATTGCCGATCGGCCTGCAGATCGCGGGGCGGCGCTTCGACGACCTGGGCGTCCTGCGCCTCGCCCGTGCCTGGGAAAGGCTCCGGCCGGCGCAGCGCCCCTGGCCGCGTTTCGGCGCCTGATCCCGACGCGGCGTCAGCTGCGCCAGGGCAGGACGCGGCCGGTCACGACGACGTGCTGGCCCTGCACGACGCGTACGGCCCAGGCCTGGGCGATGACGATGCCGTCGACGCCCGCGCGGATCGCATGCGGCGCGAGATCGATGCGATCGAAATCATGGAGCCAGCCGACGATGTCGCCCGCCTCGACGGCGGTGCCGCAGGGGATCACCTCCTCGTAGTGACCCGAGAAGGGCGCGACCGAGAAGCAGGCGCGATCGACCATCGCGACCTTGCGCTGCGTGCCGTCGCGATGGTGATCGATCGGCGCCACCGTGCCGCGCAGCTGTCCATGACGGATCGCGGCCGCCAAGACGCCCTGCCGGCCCCAGCGCACGCCATTCGCCTGCACGGACTCGCCCCAGCCGAGTTCGGTGCCGACGGTGATCTTGCCCAGGCGCTCCGCCTCCGACGGCAGCAACCCTGGCGTCTCGTTCTGGTAGCTCATGACCAGCGGCGTGCCGAACCAGCGCGCGGTCTCCTCGATCGCGCGGGCCTGCTCGGGATCCTCGACCTCGTGGAAGCTCGCGACCTGCGCGAAGCGCGTACCACCGCCCGAATGCAGGTCGATGACGACATGGACATGCGGCCAGATCGCCGCGCGCACGAAGGCCGCGATGCGATGCGTGATGCCCGAGAGCGCCGGCGTCTTTCCCGCCCCCTCGATGAAGGCACGGTTGAGGTTGACGCCATCGTCGGCGAGGGATTCGCGCGTTCCCGCACGAAACGCCGGAACGTTCAGGACCGGCACGAGGATGATCCGACCGGTCACGTCGGCGATGTCGATCTGGCGCTGCAGATGATGCAGCACGACCGGGCCCTCGTATTCGTTCCCGTGATTGCCGCCGAAGGCGACCAGACCTTGGCCTGGTTTCGCCTGTGGTCCGACGAACACGGTCATCGGGATCAGATGGTCGCCCCAGATGGAATCGTGCTCGAGCGCCACGAAGTAGTCGCGGCGGCCCGGGGTGTCGAAATCGAGTTCTTGCGCGCGGACGATCCGGCGTTCCATGGCAGGCTCCTCAATTGACGCGATGCGCGGCGATGAAGTCCGTGTCGACGTCGACGCCGATCCCGACCGCGTCGGGGATCGCGACCGTGCCGTCGGCGTCGAGCCGGAAGGGCTGTGTCGTGATGCCGCGCGTCAGCGGGCTCTGGCTGACATTGAACTCGACGAAGCGCGCGCGCCGCAGCGTCGCGATCAGCTGCAGGCTGTAGCCGGTCAGCAGATGCGTGAGCCAGGAATGCGGCACGAGGTCGATCCCCGCCTCGTGGGCGAGTTCGGCGACGCGGCGCGCCACGGTGATGCCGCCGCAGCGCGACAGATCCGGCTGGATCACGTCGACGCAGCCCTGGCGGATGAAGCGCTCGAATTCCCAGAACGTCGCGACCTGTTCGCCCGCCGCGACCGGCACGGGCGAATGCGCGCGCACATGGGCGTATTCGTCGAAATTCTCGGGATGGATGAAATCCTCGACCCAGCCGACACCGTATCCGGCCAGCCACTCGCACATGGCCAGGGCCTCGCGCCGCGAGCGCGAGGGACCCCAGTTCTTCCACCCCGCCGGATACCAGCCGGGATCGACCAGCAGGTCACGGTCGGGGCCGAGCGCCTCGCGCGCCGCGGCGACCAGCTCGCGATCGCGCCCGGGATCCTCGCCGAACACGCCCCAGCCGAACTTGACCGCGCGGAAGCCCTTCGCGACATATCCAAGCGCCGCCTCGCGCATCGCCTCCGGCGTTTCGCGGAACAGCGTCGAGGCATAGGCCGTGACGCGATCGCGCCGCCGGCCGCCGAGCAGCGTCGCCAGCGGCAGCCCCGCGGCCTGGGCGCGGATCGACCACAGGCAGTTGTCGATCGCCGACATGCACTGCATCGCAAGGCCGCGCCGCCCGTAATAGGCGCTGCCGACATACATCCGGTCCCAGAGCCGCTCGATCTCCAGCGGGTTCTCGCCGACCAGCATCTCCGCCAGCGTCCTGAAGCCGAGGATCGACATGCCCTGGCCGGCGATGACGGCGACCGCGGCGGGTGCGAGCGTCTCCACATCGGCCCAGCCGGTCAGACCCTCGTCGGTGGCGACGCGCACGACCAG
>CAIOSQ010000106.1 GCA_903860935.1 uncultured Rhodospirillales bacterium
CGGACTGCGCGCTGCGCTCGGCGCGCGCGGCGGAGTCGGCGGCGCGCTGCGCGTCGCTCGCGGCGCGATCGATCAGGGCGCGGTCCTCGGGCGCGAGTTGCGTGCAGGCCGCGCCGCCGAGGGCGACGAGGCCGAGAACGAGGCTCCGGAAGACTGGGGACATCGCGTGCATCTCCTGTTCGGGCTTGGCTTCGGGTTCGCGCCGCAAGAGGCGGGCGACCGGCCGCGCAGCCGCGCGCGCCGGGATGGACGAAGCTAGAGGCGCCGCACAGGCGCACCGATGACCTCGATCAAACCGGCGGTCGCGAAACCGCGGAGAATGGCGCTTCTCCCCGGAGCGTGATCCGCCCCGACAAAAGCTCGGATCACGCTCTCGCTCTCTGTCTTGTCGCGTGATCCGCGTCTCGGGCGCCTGCGCCCGAGACGATCACGCTCCAGCGCGAAGGAACACAGCTTGCCGCCGCAGCCGCCGCTCCTGCCCGCCACGCCCGATCCCGCGCATCGGCGCATCGTCGATCGTCGTTTCGCGACGCTCCAGCCATGTCTCGCCATGGAGGCAATCGCATGACGGAAGATTTCCCCGGCGCCGTTCGCGTCGCCCCCGAGGCGCTTCGTCGCATGTGCGATCCCGAGCGCCTGGGATTCCTGACCACCGCCGAGATCGTCGCCGCGCCACTCGACGACGTTCAGCGCCGCGCGAGCGACGCGCTCGCCTTCGGCGTCGCGCTGCGCCAGCCCGGCTACAACATCTTCGCGGTCGGTCCGCCTGGCGTCGGAAAACAGACGCTGGTGCAGCGCCAACTCGATGCCGCCGCCGCACGCGCGCCGCGCGCCGACGACTGGTGCTATGTCTTCAACTTCGCCGAGGAAGGGCGGCGCCCGATGACGCTGCGCCTGCCGCCGGGCCGCGGCGCGGTGTTCAAGCGCGACATGGACGACCTGATCGAGGAACTGCGGGCGACCATTCCGGCGGCCTTCGAGAGCGACGAATATCGCAGCCGCAGGCAGACGCTCGAGGACCGCGCGAAATCGCTGCCGCAGAAAGCCAGCGCCGAGGTCGAGCAGGAGGCACGCGCCCAAGGCGTCGCCATCCTTCACCTGCCGACCGGCATGGCGCTGGCGCCGACGCGCGACGGCGAGATCATAGGTCCGGAGGCCTTCGGCAAGCTTCCCGAGGCGGAGCGCGTGCACGCCCGCACGGCGATGGCGGCGGTCCAGGAAAAGCTGCAGGCGGCGATGCGCAAGCTGCCGCAATGGGAGGCGGAATTCCGCGAGCAGCTGCGCGCCCTCAACCGCGACGTCGTGCGCTACGCGATCGGGCACCTGATGGTGGCGCTGACCGCGCGCTACGACGGGCTCCCCCAGGTGCTTGCGCATCTGCGCGACGTCGAGGCCGACCTGATCCGCAACGCCGAACGTTTCCTCGAGATCGAGAACGCGATGCAGGACGGTCCGGGCGACGGCGCGCTTGGGGCGACGATCAAGGGCGGTGCCTTTCGCCGCTATCTCGTCAACGTGGTGATCGACAATGGCGGGATCGATCGCGCGCCGGTCATCTACGAGGACCATCCGACGATGGCCAACCTCCTCGGCCGCGTCGAATACCGCGCGCATTACGGTGCCTTCGCCACCGATTTCACGCTGATCAAGCCCGGCGCGTTGCATCGCGCGAATGGCGGGTTCCTGGTGATCGACGCGCGCCGCCTGCTGATGCAGCCCTATGCCTGGGAGCAGCTCAAGCGCACGCTGCGCGCCGGACGCATCCGGGTCGAATCGGTCGGCGAGGCGATCGGGCTCGCGATGCCGGTGTCCCTCGAACCCGAGCCGGTTCCGCTCGACGTGAAGGTCATCCTCCTGGGCGATCGCATGCTCTACGAACTGCTCTCCGCCTACGATCCCGACCTGCTGGAGCTGTTCAAAGTCACGGCCGATTTCGACGACCGCACGCCGCGCGACGCGGCCGGCGAGGCCGCCTATGCGGCGCTGGTCGCCGATGTCGCGACGCGCGGCGGGCTGCGCGCCTTCGACGCGGGCGCGGTCGCCCGCATCGTCGATCACGGCGCGCGGCTGGCCGCGGACGCGACGAAGCTGTCCTGCGGCTTCGAGGCGATCGCCGATCTCGTGCGCGAAAGCGATCATTTCGCCGCGCTCGCCGGGCGCGGGATCGCCGCTGCCGAGGACGTCGCGGCGGCCATCGCGGCGCAAGAGCGCCGGACATCGCGCATCCGCGACCATATCCGCGAGGCGATCCGTCGCGGCGCGCTGATGGTCGATGTCGGCGGCGCACGGAGCGGCCAGATCAACGGCCTCGTCGTGGTGCAGCTCGGCGGCTCGAGCTTCGGCTGGCCGACCCGCATCACCGCCCGCGTCCGGCTCGGCGGCGGCAAGCTGGTGGACATCGAGCGCGAAGCCAAGCTCGGCGGGCCGATCCATTCCAAGGGCGTGCTGATCCTGGAGGGCTTCCTCGGCGGACGGTACGGCCGCGAGAAGCCGCTGGCGCTCTGGGCCAGCCTCGTCTTCGAGCAATCCTACGGCCAGATCGAGGGCGACAGCGCGTCGCTGGCCGAACTCTGCGCGCTGCTTTCCGCGATCGCCGAGCTGCCGCTGCGCCAGGATCTCGCGATGACCGGTTCGGTGAACCAGCTGGGCGCGGCGCAGCCGATCGGCGGCGTCAACGAGAAGATCGAGGGGTTCTTCGACATCTGCGCAGACCTCGGCCTCTCCGGCACGCAAGGCGTCCTCGTGCCGAGCGCGAATCTCCCCAATCTGATGCTGCGCGAGGATGTCGTCGCGGCGGTGCGCGACGGGCGCTTCCACGTCCATGCCGTCGACGGCGTCGATGCCGCGATGGCGCTGCTGACCGGACTGCCCGCCGGCACCCCGGGCACCGACGGGCGATATGCCACGGGCACCGTCAATGGCGCGGTGCAAGAGGCGCTCGAGCGGCTCAGCGCGGCGGCGCGCAGCTTCGCGACCGAACGGCTGCGCTGACGGTCAAGGCTCGGCATCCACACGGCGCGCCGGACGACCGGACTCCTCGTCGGTCTCGGCGGCGAGCAGATCGTAGACGCGCGCGGCCGGCCCCTCCACCGGGCGGCCGATATGGCCCGGCAGATCTCCGGAGAGAGCCGCCGCGGCCTGCTGCAACGCCGCTTCGTCGGCACCGAATTCGAGGATCCGGCAGAGCTGGGCGTCATCGAGCGGTCCGAGGAGGCGACGAATCTCGACCGGATCGACGACGGGTGCGGGCAGCGGCGCGGACATCGCGGCGCCGGCGCGTGGACCGACGCCAGCTTTCGCGGAGCGGGTTTGGGTCATGGGCATCTCTCCTCGGTTGCAGGATGTCGAAGCCCCCATCGCAGCACGGCCGGGCGCCGCGGCATTGCGGGCGCGCAATGACGCTGGACGAGCGCCGCCACAGCGTGGCGCGACGCATCGCATCATCCCCAGGAGGTCCGCATGAAGGCAGCGCAGATCATGACCCGCAACGTCCGCACCGTGACGCCGGACACGCCGGCGCAGGCGGTGGCGCGGCTGCTGCTCGACAACGCGATCAGCGCGGTACCGGTGATCGATCCCAGCGGCATCCCCCTCGGCGTGGTCAGCGAGGCGGATTTCGTGCGCCGGCCGGAGCTGGCGACGACGAAGCGCCGCTCCTGGTGGCTCGCCTATGTCGCCGATCCGCAGGGCGGCGCCGAGGACTTCATCCAGAGCCATGGCCAGACCGCGGGGGAGATCATGCATCGCGGGCTCGTCGCGGTCGGTCCCGACGCCGAGCTTGCCAAGGTCGCGGACCTGCTCGAGCGACGCCAGGTAAAGCGCGTCTTCGTGATCGACGGCGGCGCCGTGACAGGCGTCATCACGCGCTCCGATTTCGTGCGCGCGGTCGCGCACGCGGACCGGCGCGCCGGCGGCGCGCATGCCGACGCTCAGATCCGCGAGGACATCGAACGGCGCATGTCCGCGGAGCCCTGGGCGCCGCGCGCGCTCGTCACCGTCCTGGTCGAGAACGGCAAGGTCTCGCTGCTCGGCATGGTGACGTCACAGGCCGAACGCGCGGCGCTGGGCCTGCTCGCGCGGGAGGCCGACGGCGTGACGGAGGTCGCGGACCACCTGGTGGTGCGCGCGATCCCGATCGTCGCGGGCGGCATGATGTGAATGCCGCCGCGGCGCGCCGTCACAACGGCAGGTCGGACGGCGCGCCGCGGTCCTTCCTCTCCTCCGGAACCTCCGTCATCGTCGCTTCCGTGAGCAGCAGGACGCTCGCCACCGACACGGCGTTTTCCAGCGCGACACGCACGACCTTCGTGGGATCGACGATGCCCGCCTCGACGAGATCGACATAGGTCTTGGTCGCCGCGTCGAGGCCGAAATTGCCGGTCGCGGCAAGCATGCGCGCCACCGCGACGCCGTCGTCGACCGACGAATTCTCCGCGATCTGCCGCGCCGGGATCTCCAGGGCGCGGCATAGCAGCCGCACGCCGGTGCGCTCGTCCCCGTCGCAGCGCATGGCTTCCTCCTCGACCGCGGCGATGCAGCGCAGCAGCGCGAGACCGCCGCCCGGCACGATCCCCTCGGCGACCGCCGCCTTGGTCGCGCTGATCGCGTCGTCGAGCGCCTCCTTCTTCGCCTTCATCTCGGGCTCGGACGGCGCGCCGACCCGGATCACGGCGACGCCTCCAGCCAGCTTGGCGAGACGCTCGCGCAGCTTTTCCTTGTCGTAGTCGCTGGTCGCGCGCTCGATCTCGCGGCGGATCTGCTCGATGCGCGCATCGATCGGGGGCCGCTCGCCGAGGCCGCCGATGATCGTCACCGTATCCTTGCCCACCACGACGCGGCGCGCGCGGCCGAGTTCTGCCAGGGTCGTGGTCTCCAGCCGACGGCCGAGCTCCTCGGCGATCACCACGCCGCCGGTGAGCACCGCGATGTCCTGCAGCATCGCCGTGCGGCGATCGCCGAAGCCCGGCGCCTTCACGGCGCAGCATTTGAGCGATCCGCGCAGATGGTTGACGATCAGCGTGGCGAGCGCCTCGCCCTCGACGTCTTCCGCGACGAGCAGCAGCGGGCGCGCGGATTTCGCGACCTGCTCCAGCAGCGGTACGAGATCCTTGAGGCTGCCGATCCTGCGCTCCGAGATCAGGATCACGGCATCCTCGAGCACCGCCTCCATCTTCTCGGCGTCGGTGACGAAGTAGGGCGACAGGAACCCGCGATCGAACTGCATGCCCTCGACGACCTCGAGCAGCGTCTCGGTGGTCTTCGATTCCTCGACCGCGATCACGCCCTCGGGTCCGATACGCTCCATCGCCTCCGCGACGAGGTCGCCGATCGCCGCGTCGTTATGCGCCGAAATCGTCGCGACCTGCGCGCGCTCGAGCCGCGTGCGCACCGGCCGGGACAGGCCCCGCAAGGCGGCGACCACCGCCCGGGCGCCTCGCTCGAGGCCGCGACGGATGTCGATGGCGCTGGCACCGGCCACGACGTTGCGGATGCCGTCGGCGAGGATCGCGTGGGCGAGTATGGTGGAGGTGCTGGTGCCGTCGCCGACCACCTCGCCGGTGCGCTCGGCGGCCTGGCGCAGCATCTGGGCGCCGAGATTCTCCTCGGCGTCGGCGAGTTCGAACTCCTTGGCGATGGTGACGCCGTCGTTGCAGACCAGCGGCGCCCCCCATCTGCGCTGCATCAGGACGGATTTCGACTTCGGGCCGAGCGTGACGCGCACGACGTCGGCGAGCTGGGTCGCACCGCGCAGGATCTTCTCGCGCGCGGCGGAATGGAACAGGACGTTCTTGTGCGCCATGGCTGGGCCTCCGGCCGATACGACAACCGCGATCAGCAGGATTCCTGGAGCGCCTGGAAATCGGGAACGCGCAGACTGCCACGGCGCAGGACGGCGACGCCCTCATCGTGGAGTTGCACCAGCGCGCGGCAGACGGTCTCGACGCGCAGCGCGGTCGCGTCGGCGATGTGCCGCTGCGACAGGGGCATCGCCACCGCGATGGCCCCCGCTTCGTCGTCGCCGGGACGCGCGCGCTCGGCCAGCTCGGCGAGCAGACGGCAGACACGCACGCGCGCCGAGCGGTAGCCGATCGACGTCATGCGCTCGTGCGCACGCGCGCCGGCGGCCTCGAGTTCGCGGCAGATGGCGCGCGCGAAGGCGGGATCGGAGGAGAAGAGATCGTCGAAGGCGCGGCGCGAGACCGCGACGATCTCGGCGTCGTTGAGCATCTCGACCGCGTAGGGCGCGGGCTGCGCGGCGACGAAGCCGAGCGGTTCACCGGGCAGGACGAAGTCGAGGATCTGCCGCCGCCCGTCGAGCAGCGACTTGTATTTCATCGCCCAGCCGCGGAGGAAGAAATAGAGGTGATCGGATTCGGCGCCCTCGAGGAAGAGATGCGCGCCCTTGGCGAGCCGCCGCCGCACCGCCCGCGCGAAATGCGTCGCAAGCCACGCGTCGACGCGCTCGCCACCATTGCGCCGGTCGGTCTGGATCGCGGCATCCGGCCGCGTATAGACCGTTGTATGGCTCGGAACCTTGAGCGACATGTGCGTCATCGGGGCCTCCCTCTTTCGCGACTGTCGGCGTCCCGCACTCCCGCTATCGGGAAAACGGCGCCGTCGAATTCGCTTCTAGAGGATCGGCGCCGTCATGCGGCACGCCCCAAGGTCGCGCGCGACATTAGGTCACGAAGGACCCGTCGCGCGCGCCCAAGCCTGCAAGACGTCAACTCACGGGACGACGTCGCCCGCCGGGATCGCCTCGCCGCGCGACCGCAGCGCGATGTTGGTGAACATGCGCCGGACCGTCGGCTCGAAATTGTCGGCGGCCATGGCGGCGAGATGCGGCGTCGTCATCATGTTCTCGACGCCGAGCAGCGTGCTGCCCGGCGGCAGCGGTTCGGTCTCGAAGACATCCGCGGCGGCGGCGTGGATCACGCCTTCGCGCAGCGCCCACACCAGATCGTCCTCCACGACGACGCCGCCGCGCGCGACGTTGACCAGGATCGCCGTGCGCTTCATGCGCGACAGCGCGGCGCGATCGATCATGTTCGCCGTCTGCGGCGTCATCGGGCAGTGGAGCGAGACGACGTCGGAGACGCGCAGCAATTCGTCGAGCGTCGCGTAGCGCGCGCCGAGACGCGCCTCCTCCTCCGCCGGCAGCGGCGTCGGCTTGGTGTAGAGGATGGTGCAGCCGAACCCGGCGAGGAGCCGCGCGACGGTCTTGCCGATCGCGCCGAAGCCGACGATGCCCACTGTCTTGCCCGACAGCATGAACGCCTCGCGCATCGTGCCGCCGCGCCACACGCCCTTCTGCAGCTCGGCATGGCCATAGGCCATGTGCCGCAGCGTGGCGAGCATCAGACCCAGTGTGAACTCGGCGACCGGGCCGGCGTTGCTGCCCGTGGTGCGCGCCACCGTGATGCCGAGTTCGCGCGCCGTCGCGAGGTCGAAATTGTCGACGCCGACACCCCATTTATGCAGCAGCTTCAGCCGCCGCGCGGCGCGCAGCACGGTCCCGCTGACCGCCACCTGCCCGGAGATCGCATAGTCGGCGTCGGCGATGATCTCGGCGAGATGCGCGTCGCCGCGATCGGTGCCGTGGGTGAGGACGAAGCCCGGCGGCAACAGCGCGCGCAGACGGTCGGCGCGGCTGGGGGCGAGCGGGTCGAGGACGACGATGGTCTCGGTCATGATCTTGCTCTCGTTGTCGTTGATCGAAGGTTGGACGTTATCAAGCGGTGAAGCGCACGCCGGCGCGCGCGAGGCCACCGGCGATGGCGACCGGCGTGCCGTCGGCGCGCCAGCACGCGGCGCCGGTCAGGCTGCCGTCGGCAGCGAAGCCGATGGCGTTCATGCCGCCGGCGATGCGGCGCGACCGCACGACCTCGTGGCCGCGCGCGCGAAGCTCGGCGACCACCGCCTCGGGGATCGCGTCCTCGACCTCGAGCACGCCGCCTTCGGTCCAGATGCGCGGCGCCTCGACCGCTTCCTGGAGGCTCATGCCGTGATCGACGAGGTTGAGGATCGCCTGGAAGGCGGAGGGGAAGATGCGCAAGCCACCCGGCAGGCCGAGCGCGAAAAGCAGACGCCCGTCGCGCATCGCCATCATCGGCGCCATCGAGGTGAAGACCCGCTTGCCCGGCGCGATCGACAGGGCGAACCCAGGATGCGGGTCGAAATTGAGCATGTAGTTGTTGGCGATCATGCCGGTGCCGGGCACCTGGACGCAGGCGCCGAACAGCCCGTTGATCGTCTGGGTCGCGGCGACGACGTTGCCATGCGCGTCGGCGACCGTGAGATGCGTGGTGTCCGCCGATTCGCCGCTGCGCACGCCGGCGCTCCAGGCGCGCGCACGCCGCGGATCGAGTTCCGCGCGCCGCGCCTCGGCATAGGCCTTGGAGGTCAACCGCGCGACCGGTACGTCGACGAAGGCCGGATCGGCGGTCGCCGCCGCACGGTCGGCGAAGCCCAGCTTGAGCGCCTCGGCGACAAGATGCAGCGCGTCCGCCGAGCCGAAGCCCAGCGCGCCGATGTCGTAGGCCTCCAGCAGGTTCAGCATCTGCACGATATGCACGCCCGAGGACGCAGGCGGCGGCGGGCCGAAGATGTCGATGCCGCGATAGGTGCCGTGGATCGGCGCGCGCTCGACCACGCGGTACTGCGCGAGATCCCCGGCGTCGACGAGACCGCCGCGGCGCGCCATCGTCTCGACCAGCGCGGCACCGAGCGGTCCTGCGTAGAGGGCCGCGACCCCGGTGCGCGCGATCTCGCGCAGGCTGTCCGCATAGTCGCCCTGGACGAGGCGTGTGCCCGCCGCGATCGGCGCGCCGTCGGGCAGGAACAGCTTCGCGAGGCCGGGATCGGTCGCGAGATCGGCGGCCGTGTCGGCGACGCAGTCGTGGAGATAGGGCGTCGCGAGGAAGCCATTCGCGGCGAGGCGGATCGCCGGCGCGATCACGTCGGCGACCGGCATCGTGCCGAAACGCTCGAGCGCCGTGCACCAGCCGAGCAGGGCGCCCGGCACGGCGACGGCGAGCGCGCCCACCGTGTTCTTGCGGCCGCGCGTCTCGCGATAATCGGGCAGCTTGTCGGAGATCGTTTCGAACATGTCCGGCCGCGCGGCGCGCGGCGCAGTGCTCAGTCCGTCGAGCACGAGGTGCCGACCATCGGCGAGACGGATATGCGCGATGCCGCCGCCAAGGACGCCGACCATCATCGGCTCGACCACGGTGAGGGCGAACAGCGAGGCGACCGCGGCGTCGACGGCGTTGCCGCCGGCGAGCAGCATCTCCGCGCCCGCCGCCGAGGCCAGCGGATGATTGGTCACCACCATGCCCCGCGATCCCGTCGCGGAGCGCTTCTCGCATGTGAACGCGGCGGCGCGCGCCGCCCTTGCCTCAGAAATCACCGAACGCGTCCTTTCTCTTGTCTCGCCTGGTCGCTGGCCCAGGACCCGGGCGCGAGTTTAGGCCCGCGCGCGCCGCCTGTCCTGCGGGGCGCGCGCGGGACCTCGATCCTGCGAGGGCGCTTGACAGCGATGCGCGATCGGAATCCCATGGTGCAGAGACGCACGCGCGGCAAGAGCGCGGCTCGACAAGGGGAGGACACGTCATGGCATTCCATCGTCGCCGCGTACTGCGCGGCGTTGTCGGCGCTTCGGCATTCTCGGGCGCGGCCCTGCATGCGCCGGCCATCCTGGGGCAGGCGCGCTCGCGCCATGCGGGCACGACGATCAACGCCTCGTGCTTCCAGACCACGTATTTTGAGTACCTCAAGAACTATTTCCCGGAGTTCGAGGAGCGCACCGGCATCAAGGTGAATTTCACCATGCAGGCGTTCCCGGTCTACAACCAGCGGACCGACCTCGAATTGTCGACGCGCGGATCGGCGCTCGACGTCGTGAACGTGACGTTCATCTATTCCGGCCGCTGGATCGGCGCCGGCTGGCTCGAAAATCTCGACCGCTTCACCAAGGACGCCAACGCCACGCCGCCGGACTGGGATCCGGCGGATTTCGTCGCCGGCCCCCAGTCGGCGATGCAGAACGCGAAGGGCGAGACCTTCGGCTACGCCTGGGAAGGCGGCGCGATGATCATGAGCGCCAGCCGGTTCGACCTTATCGAGAAGGCCGGCCTGAAGATGCCGACCACCTTCGACGAACTGACGCAGGTCCTGGACGCGGTCCACGGCAAGGATGGCGTCGCCGGGTTCACCGCCGACCGCCTGCACCACTGGAACTGGATCCCGTACCTGATGGGCCAGGGCGGACGCGTGTTCAAGGACCCGCCCGACAATCTGACGCCGATGCTGGACACGCCGGCCGCCGCGGCCTCGGCCGCGTGGTACGCGAACCTGCTGATGAAATACGGACCCGACGGGATCCTGTCCTATTCGGACGACCAGGCGATGCGCTCGCAGATGTCGGGCCGCGCCAATATCCGCACCCAGTCGATCACCTGGCACGTGCCGCTCGCCAAGCATGCCGAGAGCACGGTGCGCGACAAGGTCCGCTACGCGGTGATGCCGCGCGGACCCCAGGGCGATTTTCCGGGTTCCAACAGCCACGGCCTCGGCATTCCCGCCGGTTCGCGCAAGAAGGAAGCGGCCTGGGAATTCATCAAATGGGCGCTGTCGAAGGAGACCATGGCGCGGGTGGTCAAGGAGCACGGCTATCCCAGCGTCTGCCGCCGTTCGATCATCGCCAGCCCGACATTCAAGGAGGTGCTGACGCTCAACGGTCAGGATGTCGCCTCGCTGTTCTTGCAGGTGCTCGAGCTGGGCGGCAAGACCGGCTACATGAAGTACCGCACGGTGCCGGTGTTCCCGCAGGTCGGCGACAAGATCAACAAGGCGATCGAGCGCGTCGCCACGAAGCAGCAGGACGCGGCCGCCGCCATGAAGCAGGCGCAGACGGAATCGATCCAGGACCTGCAGAAGGCCGGCCTCAAGGTCGATCTGTGATCCGCGCATGACCGCCGCCAGCATCCCGGCGCCCGGCGGGCCGGCCGCGAGCGATTTCGCCCGCGGCCAGCGCCGGTTCTTCGCGCTCTGCGTCGCGCCGTCGCTCGCGGTGCTGGCGGTGATCACGCTGCTGCCGTCCCTCTATCTCTTCTTCACCAGCTTCACGCCGCTCAGCCTGACGCGGCCGGAGACGAGCTGGGACTTCTCGCAGCCGCTGGAGAACTATCGCCAGATCGCCGCGGATGCCCGGCTCGGCAACTCGATCTGGGTCCAGGTGAAGCTGTCCTTCTGGACCGTCACGCTGCAATTGCTCATCGGCGCTGCGCTGGCGCTGCTGCTCAATCTGCGCTCGCGCTATCTCGAGGCGCTGCGCACCGTATTCCTGATCCCGATGGTGCTGCCGCCGATCGTCGTCGCGATCATCTGGAAGGTCGTCTACACGCCCGACATCTCGCCCATGCACGGCATGCTCGCCGCCATGGGCATTCCTCTGCGCTCGCTGATCACCGATCCGAACTGGGCGCTGACGGCGATCGTCGTCGCCGATACCTGGGAATGGTTCCCCTTCACGATGCTGATGGTCCTGGCCGCGCTGCAGATGATGCCGCAGGAGCTGATCGACGCGGCCAAGGTCGACGGCGCCTCGGCGTGGCAGACCACGCGCCACGTCACGCTGCCCTTCCTGACCGGCGTCCTGCTGGTCGCCGGCCTCTTCCGACTGATCGATTCGATCAAGGCGTTCCCGCTCATCTTCATCCTGACGGATGGCGGCCCGGGCAACGTCACCGAGGTGACGAACTACTATTCCTATCTGCAGGCCTTCAACTTCTCCTATCTCGGTTTCTCGAGCGCGATCACGGTCGTGCTGCTGGCGGCGACGATCCTGCTGAGCTGGCTGATCGTGCGCAGCGTGGGCTGGGGGGCGCGTGCCGACTGATCGTCATAGCGGACTGGCGCGCGAGCGCCTCGTCATCCATGTCAGCGCGACGCTGCTCGCGCTGCTGGTGCTCTCGCCGTTCCTGTGGCTGCTGGTCATGTCGTTCAAGACCAACGCCGAGATCTTCCGCTTCCCGCCGCGGCTGGTCTTCCCGCCGACGCTCGACAACTACGCCGCGCTGTGGAGCTCGGAATTCCGCGGCTCGTTCCTCAACAGCCTGATCGTCAGCACCGTCTCGACCCTGGTGTCGATGGTGATCGGCACGCCGGCGGCCTATGCGCTGTCGCGCTGGACAGGGCGCGGCGGCGCGACCATCACGCTGTGGATCCTCGCCAGCCGCATGGCGCCGCCGATCGCGTTCACGATCCCGTATTTCCTCGCCTACCGGCATCTCGAGCTACTCGACACGCTGACCGGCCTCGTCCTCATCTA
>CAIOSQ010000107.1 GCA_903860935.1 uncultured Rhodospirillales bacterium
CGCGGTTGTCGGACAGGCACAGCGTCGCGCCCTCGCGGGCGAAGGCTTCGGCGATCCAGGTGCCGAAGACGCCGCAGGCGCCCGTCACCACGACCTTGCTGTTCGCGAATCTCATGCCCTCGTCCCCTCGTCTCGTGTCACCGGATGGTCGCGCGCGGATCGAAGCGGTCGCGCAGATGGTCGCCGCAGATGTTCACCGACAGCACCAGCAGGAAGAGGCAGATGCCGGGGAAGGTCGCGATCCACCACGCCGTGCCGACGTAATTGCGCCCCGTGCTCATGATCGAGCCCCAGCTCGGGGTCGGCGGCTGAATGCCAAGACCGAGGAAGCTCAGGCCGGCCTCGAACAGGATCATCAGCCCGAATTCCAGCGTCGCCACGACCACCAGCGGCGCCGCGATGTTGGGAAGGATGTGGCGCAGCAGGAGGCGCGGCATGCGCGCACCGGCCAGCCGCGCCGCCGTGACGTAGGGAAGCCCGGCCTGGCCGAGGGTCTGGGCATAGGCGACCCGCGTGTAGCGCGGCCAGCGCGTGAAGCCGAGCACGAGGACGAGGTTGAGGAAGCCGGGGCCGAGCACCGCGACGGTGATGATCGCGAGCAGGATCGCCGGGATTGACAGCATGACGTCGACCGCACGCATGATCGCGACCTCGACCCAGCCGCGCCGGTATCCCGCCAGAACGCCCAGCGCGGTCCCGAGAATGCCCGATACGATCACCGACAGCAGGGCGACCGCGAGCGACGCCCGCGCGCCATGAATCACCCGGCTCAGCAGGTCGCGGCCGAGTTCGTCCGTGCCGAGCCAGAAGGTGATGCCGCCGGCCATGCTGCCCGGCGGGCGCAGCCGCGCGAGCAGCGACTGGCGCGCGGGATCGAGCGGCGCCAGCACGGGGGCGAGCAGGGCCATCAGCGTGAAGACCAGCAGCAACAGCGCGAAGGGCGCGATCGCGAGCGTGCCCGGAGCCGAGAGGGCGGCGCGGATCCGGCTCATCGCGGCCCTCCGCGCAGACGGATCCGGGGATCGATCACGCCATAGAGCATGTCCGCCGCGAAGTTCAGCAGCACGTAGGAGACCGAGACCAGCAGGACGATGGCCTGCACCACGAGGAAATCGCGGGCCTGGATCGACTGCACCGCGAGCTGTCCCATACCGGGCCAGGCGAAGACCGTCTCGACGATGACGGCTCCGGCGAGGAGATTGGCGATCTCGAGCGCCGCGATGGTAACGATCGGCACCGCGCCGTTGCGCAGGACATGGCGGATCACGACCACTGGCTGCGCGACGCCCTTGGCACGGATCGCCCGCACGTAGTCCTTCCCGAGCTCTTCCATCACGGCGGTGCGGGTGATGCGCGCGAAGGTCGCCATCGACAGGCCGCCAAGCGCCACCGCCGGCATGATCACCGCGCGCCAGTCGTCGGCGCCGGATGTCGGGAGCCAGCCGAGCCCGACGCCGAACAGCATGATCAGCAGGATCCCGGACCAGAAGGTCGGCATGCTCTGGCCGACGAGTACCAGCGGCATCAGCGCGCGCTCGACCAGGGTGCCGCGCCAGACGGCCGTCGCGACCCCGACCGGGATGCCGATGCCGACCGAGAAGGCGAGGGCGGTGCTGGCGAGCCAAGCCGTGTAGGGGATGCGTTCGCCGACGATGCGCCAGACCGGCAGGCGCTGGACCACGGATTGTCCGAGATCGAGCCGCCCGAGCGTCCAGAGATAGTCGGCGTACTGCACAGCGATCGGCCGGTCGAAGCCGAGCTGCGCGCGGAGCGCGTCGATCTGCTCGCGCGTCGCACCCTCCGGCACCAGCAGCAGGGTCGGATCGCCGGACAGCCGCATGATGACGAAGACGATCGTCATCACGCCGAAGACGGCGAGGACCGACTGGGCCGCGCGGCCCAGCAGATACCGGCTCATGGCGTGGCCGTGGTGCCGGTTCGCGCGACTCCGTGCGGCTGCGTGCGGATCAGTTCTGCCACTTCATGTCGAAGACGGCGAACGACTCGCCCGCGGTCGGCTGCCACTGCACCTCGCGCCGCGATGCGTAGATCGCGTGGTACTGGAACATGCCGACGCCGGGCACGTCCTCGTAGAGGATGCGCAGCGCGTCCGCGTAGTGCTTCAGGCGCTCGGCGTCGTCGATGGTGGCACGGGCTGCGTCGATCGCGGCGTCGAATTTCGGATTGGAGTACTTCGCCCAGGTGCTGCCGGTCCGGAACAGTGGGTTGATCACGCCGTCGGCGTCCTGGCAGCCACAGGACCAAAGGCCGGTCGAGATCGAGCCAGCCTCGTCCGGGTTGCCCTGGCGGCGCCTGAGGAAGGTCGGATGGTCGGTCATGCGGATCGTCACCTTGAGACCGACTTCCTGCAGCATCTGCTGCAGCGCCTGGACCAGCCGCTGGTCATAGGCGGGCGACGTGCCGAATACGACCTCCGCGCCTTCTGCGCCCGCCTCCTTGACCAGCGCGCGGGCGCGCACGGGATCGAAGGGATAGGACGGGATGCCGCTCACATAGCCGAAATTCGCCGGGGTCAGGACGACGTCGACCGGGGTGGCGAAGCCGCCGTAGAGCGCGTCGACGATCAGCTTGCGGTCGATGGCGTGGGCGATGGCGCGGCGCACGCGCAGATCGGTGCCCGGGCCCCATTGCGCGTTGATGAAGAGGAAGCCGACGCGCTCTGTTGGCACGGGGAGCAGCTTGAGCCGGGCCTCGGACTTCAGGGCCTGGGCCTGGTCGGGGCTGATCGCGCGGGTGATGTCCGCGCGTCCGCTCTTGAGGTTGGCGATGCGCGTAGCCTCGTCGGCGACATTCTGGAAGGTCACGGTCCGGATCGCCGGCTTGCCGCGCCAATAGGCGTCGTTCGCCTCGAGCGTCACGCGCACGCCGCGCTGCCAGCCCGCGAATTTGTACGGGCCGCTGCCCATCGGCTCGAGATTGAACTTCTCCGCGCCGACCTTCTCGACATGCGCCTTCGGCACGATCGACAGCTTGACGAGCTGGGCGAGGAGCACCGGATAGGGCTTCTCCGTGACCAGCAGGACCTTGTCCGGGCCGGCGACGCGCGCATCGATGATCGAGTTGAACTGGGTCAGCTGCGGGCTCTTGAAGGCGGGATCGGTGATCCGCTTCACGCTGAAGACGACATCCTCGGGCGTCAGCGCGGAACCGTCGTGGAACTTGATGTCCGTGCGGATCGTGAACTCGATCTCGGTCGGGGTCCTGTAGGTCCAGGCGCTCGCGACCTGCGGGACGATCTTTCCGGAGGGGTCGCGCGTGATGAGGTTGTCGAAGATGTTGCGATAGACGTGATAGCTGTCCGTATCCCACTGGATATGCGGGTCGAGCGTCGCCGGCTGACCGGGCAGGTCGACCGACAGCGTGTCCTTGACCTGCGCCAGCGCCGCCGCGCCGAGGCTCATGGCCAGCGCCGTCGCGAGCGCGAGGATCTTCTTGATCGCCAGCTCGCCTCTCCGAGAACCGTTTGGGACCGCTCCGGCGGAGCCGAGCGGATGTCGCGGCGCAGTATAGGACCGCTTGGCGCGTGGCGAGAAGCAGCCAATCGCGCTGATATCAGGTGCTGCGCGGAGGCTCGAGCCTCGGCTAACATCCCGCGATCGAGGTCGGTCCGATCGTCGGACGAACGGCGACCGGTGCCCAGGGGGGGAACGCGGCGATGGAACTGGTCCGTGCGGCGCTGGCGCCGCGTTATCTCGTCTACGTGCTGTCCTTGGTCGCGACGGTGGTGTTCCTCGTCCTGTCCGTCTGGTCGGCGATGTTCCTCGCGCCGCTCGCGATCGCGGCCGCGCTCGCCGCGATCGGCACGCGCGACGTGCTGCAGACGCGACACAGCGTCCTGCGCAACTACCCTATCTCGGCGCATCTGCGGTTCCTGCTTGAAGGGATCAGGCCGGAGATCCGGCAGTATTTCCTCGAAAGCGACAAGGACGGCACGCCCTTCGCGCGCGACCAGCGCTCGATCGTCTATCAGCGCGCCAAGCGCCAACTCGACAAGGTGCCCTTCGGCACGCAGCGCGATGTCAACGCGATCGGCTACGAGTGGCTCAACCACTCGATGGTGGCACGCGAGCCCGCGGGCGATCCGTTCCGCATCTCGATC
>CAIOSQ010000108.1 GCA_903860935.1 uncultured Rhodospirillales bacterium
TCGAAGCCCAGCTTGCCGTTCTCGACCTTGACCCGGACGCTGCCGCCCTTCGCGAGACGTCCGAACAGCAATTCGTCGGCAAGCGGCTTCTTGATGTTCTCTTGGATCACGCGCGCCAGCGGCCGCGCCCCGTAGAGTTCGTCATAGCCCTTCTCGGCGAGCCAGGTGCGTGCCTCGTCCGACACCGAGATCGCGACCTGCCGGTCCGCGAGTTGACGTTCGAGTTCGAGCACGAATTTATCGACGACGCGATGAATCGTCTCCGGCTTGAGGCGCGCGAAGGCGACGATCGCGTCCAGACGGTTGCGGAATTCCGGCGTGAACATCCGGTTGATCGCGTCGACATCCTCGCCGATCCGCGTTTCCTGGCCGAAACCGATCGCCGGCTTCGCCATGTCGGCGGCGCCGGCATTCGTGGTCATGATCAAGATCACGTTCCGGAAATCGACCGTCTTGCCGTTGTGATCGGTCAGCTTCCCGTGATCCATGACCTGCAGCAGGATGTTGAACAGGTCGGGATGCGCCTTCTCGATCTCGTCGAGCAAAAGCACGCAATGCGGATGTTGATCGATCGCATCGGTCAACAGCCCGCCCTGGTCGAAGCCGACATATCCGGGCGGCGCGCCGATCAGCCGCGAGACGGTGTGTCGCTCCATGTATTCGGACATGTCGAAACGCTTGAGTTCGACGCCCAGCGTCTTGGCGAGTTGACGGGCGACCTCGGTCTTGCCGACGCCCGTCGGGCCAGAGAACAGATAGGAGCCGATCGGCTTCTCCGCGTCGCGCAGCCCGGCGCGGGAGAGCTTGATCGCCGCCGCGAGCGCTTCGATGGCCGGATCCTGGCCGTAGACCACGCGCTTGAGTTCGGCCTCCAGCGTCTGCAGCGTCTCGCGATCGTCGGTCGAGACCGATTTCGGAGGAATGCGGGCGATCTTCGCGACCACCGCCTCGACGTCCTTGACCGCGATCACGCGCTTGCGCTTGCTCGGCGGCAAGAGCATCTGCGCGGCCCCGACCTCGTCGATCACGTCGATCGCCTTGTCCGGCAGCTTGCGATCGTTGATGTAGCGCGCGGAGAGTTCCACCGCGGCGCGCACCGCATCGCCCGTGTACCGGACATGGTGATGCGCTTCGTAATAGGGCTTGAGACCCTTGACGATGCGGATCGTGTCCTCGACCGATGGTTCGTTGACGTCGATTTTCTGGAAACGGCGGACCAGCGCGCGGTCCTTCTCGAAATGCGTGCGGTATTCCTTGTAGGTCGTCGACCCGATGCAGCGCAGGCCGCCCGAGGCGAGCGCCGGCTTGAGCAGGTTCGAGGCGTCCATGGATCCGCCCGAAGTCGCGCCCGCGCCGATGATCGTGTGGATTTCGTCGATGAAGAGGATGGCATTGGGTTGCTGCTCGATCTCCGCGAGCACGGCCTTGAGCCGCTCCTCGAAATCGCCACGATAGCGGGTTCCCGCGAGCAGCGTGCCCATGTCGAGCGAATAGATCACCGCTTCGCGCAGCACCTCGGGGACCTCGCCCTTGACGATCTTGCGCGCCAGTCCCTCGGCGATCGCCGTCTTGCCGACGCCGGGATCGCCGACATAGAGCGGGTTGTTCTTGAAGCGTCGGCAGAGGATCTGAATCGTCCGCTCGACTTCGGCGGCGCGACCGATCAGCGGGTCGATCTTGCCCTGCGAAGCCTTCTTGTTGAGGTTGACGCAATAGGCCGCAAGCGCGTCCTGCTGGCGCTTTGCGCCGCCCTGCTTTTCCGCGCCGCGCTCGCCGCCGCGTTCGCCGCCACGCTCGCCACTGGCAGCGGTATCGTCATCCGCGCCGCGCACGCGACGGGTCTCCTGCCGACCAGGGGTCTTGGCCACGCCGTGCGAGATGTAGTTGACCGCGTCGAGCCGCGACATGTCCTGCTCCTGCAGGAAATAGACGGCGTGGCTCTCGCGCTCCGAGAACATGGCGACCAGGACATTGGCGCCGCTGACCTCCTCGCGTCCCGAAGACTGGACGTGGATCGCGGCGCGCTGAAGGACGCGCTGGAAGCCGGCGGTCGGCTTCGCCTCGCCGCCCCGGTTGGACACGAGCCCGCGAAGTTCGGTGTCGAGATAGGTACGCAGATCGGATTGCAGCTTGTCGATGTCGACGCCGCAGGCCTTGAGCACCGCGACGGCGTCTTCGTCCTCGCACAGCGCCATCAGCAGATGCTCGAGCGTCGCGTATTCGTGGCGGCGTTCGTTGGCCAGCGCCAGGGCGCGGTGCAAGGTCTGTTCGAGGTTCCGCGAGAGCATGCCGCTGAGGCTCCGTTCCGGGGACGCGCCCGCCGCGACGGCGGCGGCCCGCCCGTATGATGATCGAGACTAGCAGAAGATGGGGCGTGCCCGACGATGGAAAAGGGCGCCACCCGGGACGGTGCGGTTCAGTCCTTCTCGAGGGTGCAGCGCAGCGGGTGCTGGTTGCGGCGGGCGAATTCCGTGACCTGGTTCACCTTGGTTTCCGCGACCTCGTAGGTGAACACGCCGCATACGCCGACGCCGCGCCGGTGGACATGGAGCATGATCTCGGTCGCCTGCTCCCTATTCTTCGAGAAGAAGCGTTCGAGGACATGCACGACGAACTCCATGGGCGTGTAGTCGTCGTTGAGCATCAGCACCTTGTACATGGACGGCTTGCGCGTCCGTGTCTGGGTCTGAAGCGCCCCGCCCGCATGGTCGCCATCGTCGCGGTCTGGATCGTCGTCGCTCATGGCCCGGTCTTGGAGGGGAAAGGGAAGCGCGATGATATTGGACGCGGACGGCTGATGAAAAGGCCCGGGCCGCCGATCCGGTCCAGCCATCGAACGATAAAAGGCCCGGGACGCTTCCGCGCCCCGGGCCCTGTCAGCCGATGACCGGAGAGGTTCAGGCCGCGGCGGGCTTGAAGATCTTCTCGACGTTCACGTTCATGCGCGCGGCGATCGGTTCCATGGCGTCGTTCGCCACCTTCACCACGGTCTCCGAGATCTTCGTGCTCTCGGCGACGAACTTGTCGAAATTGCCCTTGGCGAGATCGGTCTGGAGGTCGACAGCCTCACGCAGGGTCTTGACCCCGACAAGCGCCTTGGCGGCGCTGGCGGCGTTCTCCATCGACTCATGGGCGAAGCCCATCCAGGCCTTGCCGATCATCTCGGCGCCCTTCGCCCAGATCTGCGAGGACGCGACCATCGCATCCCAATTGTCCTTCTGGAGCTTCGAGACCTCCTCGAACGACTTGTAGACGTTCTGCTGCGCCGTCTCGATCTGCTCGCGCGCGACGGAGCCGACGGCATCGAAAGAGGTGGGGTTCATGATCGGGGTTCCTTTCGGGAAAGAAGATTCGGGTTCAGGGATCGGAATCGTGGTCGTCGTCGCTGCCTGGGGCGCCGGCTGCGGGACGGACATGCGCGCCGTCTTTCGACCGGATCCGGGACGTCGCGCTGTCGTGTCTTTCGCGCTCATCCTGTTCGCTCCTCGCTGAATGATTGTGCGGTGCAACAACGCCAATATAAGCGCCGCAATATTCCGGTCAACAGGAAATTTGTGCGCCGCACAAAATCATAGAAAGCGCGGTACGCCCCATAACCGCCCGCCCCGCACGACCAGTTCGAAGGCGCTCGCGCGCGCCCGGCCGCGCTCGCTGGGCGACTCGCCATAATCGAGCAGGCGTTGGGCCGGATCGACCCGACGCGGCGGGTTCACGCGAACACCGGTGGCGTCAGCCGCGAAGAGCAAACGGTCGAAGCCGAGGCTGGCGAAAGCCGGATCGTCCCGCCTCCAGGCGTTGAGCGCCCAGACGCCGTCGACGCAGGCCGTCACGAGCCAATAGAAATCGAACGACTGGAGGCGCAATCCATCGGCCGGCGGGCGCGCGAAGCCAGCCGCATCGAGGGCGCCGGCGAGCGAACGGAATGCCTCGGGTTCGAGCGGGGTCTCGGACGAGTCGCTGCCGCCGCCGAACACGTAGGTCTGGAGAATGCGCGGGGCGCCGCGGATCACGGTGCTGCGGATGGTCGCGGCAGACGCCATCCCCGGGGCGGAGGCGGTCACCTCGTAGAGCCGGACCTGCTCCTCCCAGATGGCATTGTAGACGAACCGGTAGCGCGCGGGTGCGCCGGCGGTGCAGGTGGCGCGCAGATCCTCGCCGCCCGCGATCGCGTACCAGCCGATGTTGCGGCGCAGGGGATCACTCGCCGGCCGCTCGCCGAGCGCACAGCCGGCAAGCGTCAGGACGACGACGGACAGCATCGCGAGGCGCATCGGATACTCCTTCCAGGAGAGGTGAAGGAACGCGGGGCAAATCTCTGGCGAATCAGAATTGGTTCTGGACAAGGACGAATCACCGACCCTAGTTTTCCACAGTCTGAAGCGGGTTTTACGGCGATACCATGGTGTGTTTCGGGGCGGCAGCGACATGATGGCGAAGACCCCGGCCAAGTTTATGGTCGTACTGGCGTTAATCGCCGCGTGCCTGCTCGGCGACGGCGCCTGGGGCGCTGCGAAACCGCGCACCCCCGCGAAACCCCGCTACGCCGCGATCGTGGTCGACGCCCAGTCCGGCGAGGTGCTGCATGCCGAGAATTCCGACGCGCAGCGCTATCCCGCGTCGCTGACGAAGATGATGACGCTGTTCATGATCTTCGAGGCGATCGACCGGAAGAAGATTCGCTTCGACACCGAGTGGCGCGTTTCTGCCTTCGCCGCCGGCCAGAGCCCGACCAAGCTCGGGCTTCAGGCTGGACGATCGATCGCCGTGCGCGATGTCGTGCTCGGACTGATCACGAAATCCGCCAACGACGCGGCGGTGGTCGCGGCCGAGAATCTCGGCGGCACCGAACCCGCCTTCGCCGAATTGATGACGGAGCGCGCGCACCGCCTGGGCATGTCGCGCACCACTTTCCGCAATGCCTCCGGCCTGCCGCATCCCAGCCAGCAGACCACGGCGAGCGACCTCGCACGGCTTGCCCGCGCGATGATCAGGACCTTTCCGCACCACTACCACCTCTTCTCAACGACCCAGTTCGCCTATGGCGGCATCACCCATCACAACCATAACCGCTTCATGAACTGGTACGACGGCGCGGATGGCCTGAAGACGGGCTACATCCACGCCTCGGGGTTCAA
>CAIOSQ010000109.1 GCA_903860935.1 uncultured Rhodospirillales bacterium
GTCGCCAGGACGATCGGCGCGCGATCCTCGAGCAGGCGCGAGATGACGCGGCGCTCGCCGTCGCGGAAGGCCGGCTCGCCGAAACGCGCGAAGATCTCCTCGATCGTGCAGCCCGCCGCGCGCTCGATCTCGGTATCGGCATCGACGAAATCGAGAGCCATGCGCTGCGCGAGGCGGCGTCCGATCGAGGATTTGCCGGCGCCCATCAGGCCGACCAGCACGATGCTGCGGCCGGCCAGGGGCAGGTCGACGGGAGGTTCCGGAAATTCGGGTGTCACGGGCTCGGGCCTTGAAATCGCCATCGTCACTCTGTAGCAGAACCGGAAGCCGTCCGGCAGCATCGCTCGCCATGCCGGACGCGGGGTCAAGAACCGCATGCTGCGCCGCCTCCTCCTCCTGATCCTGCTGATCCTCGTGCTCGGGGCCGCGCTTGGCATCGCGGCGCTCGGTTTCATCGATATCCCGGCACCGACCGAACGGATCGAGAAAGCGATTCCCGGTGACCGTCTTCCGCGCTAGCGGCCGCGCCGCGCTCGTCGCCCTCGGCCTGGGCATCGGCCTCGCCGGTGCCGACGTC
The DNA here is from genome assembly GCA_903860935.1 of uncultured Rhodospirillales bacterium. GTDB lineage: Bacteria > Pseudomonadota > Alphaproteobacteria > CACIAM-22H2 > CACIAM-22H2 > CAIOSQ01. The sequence continues at coordinate 578 of CAIOSQ010000109.1, forward strand.
GGCCCCGTGGCCGCGCAGACCAACCGGCCCATACGCCTGATCCCCGGCGGCGACGCGATGCCCGCACCCGAGCGCGTCGAGCGCGGCGTCAGCAGCGAAGGCGCGATGCCGACGATCGAGCGCGACACGGCCGGCATCCTCGATTTCGCCGGTGGCGCCCTGCCGGCGACGCTGTGGACGGGATCGACACGGCCCACGATCGACCCGCTGCTCGCGACCGCCACCGCCGGGCGCTACGCGGCCTTGCGCGACCTGTCGCGGCGAGCCCTGGCCTCGCCCGCGAACCCGCCCGCCGCCGAACCCGGCGAAACGCCAGCCGATTTCGCGGCACTGCGCGCCGCCGCCCTCCTGCGGCTCGGCGAGACCGACGCGGCACGATTGCTGGCGACGCGCGTGCTGCGTTTCCAGGCCGAACCCACGGCGCATGCCGTGCTGCGCGAGGCGCTGTTCCTCGCCCCGGATCCGGGTCCAGCCTGCGATCAGGTGCGCGCGACGATCGATCTCGCCGCCCAGCCCGATTGGGCGCGCGCCCAGGTCGTCTGCCAGGCCATTGCCGGCGACCTCGCCCGCGCCCGGCTTGGCCTGTCCCTTCAGCGCGAACAGAAACTGCCCGCGGACGACTGGCTCGACCGCCTCGTCGCCCTCCTGGACGGCGTGCCCCGCGCCCTCGACGGCGGCAAGGCCGAATTCCGCCCCCACCATCTTCCTCTCTTCGCGGCGGCCAAGACCGCTCCGCCGGTCCCGGCGCTGGCGACGCTGCCGCCGGGACTCGTGCGCGCGATCGCGTCCAATCCCGGCTTCCCGATCGAAACGCGGCTGCGCGCCGCCGAAGCCGCAACGGCGGCGCATGGCGCGGATGGGCGGCTGCTGGCCGAACTCTACGCAGCCGTGCCCCTGCAACCGCGCGAAAGCGCCGATCCCCTGGCCTTCGCGACGCAGGAAACGGGGCCGCGAGGCCGGGCCGCGCTATATCATCACGTCCGGACCAAGCCGGCGGGACCGGCGCGCGCCACGGCCTTCGCCCAGGCCATTCAGGTCGCCGAGAAGCGTGGCGCCGGCCGTGCCTTCCGGCGCGCGGCGATCGACCTCGTGCGGGAGATCCCGGCCGCAATCGAGTCGGCTGAGCATGCCGTCCTCGTCGCCCGCACGCTGCTGATCGAGCGCCGCAGCGCGGAGGCGACACGCTGGTACGACACGCTATCGGCAGGAGCCCGATCGGCAGGAGCTGGGCGTTCCGACGGTGCCGCCCTGCTCGGCCCCCTGCTCTTCCTGGCCGGGGTCCCGCTTCCGGAGATGGGCGATTCGCAAGGCCTGTTGGCATGGCGGGCGCTGCAGGAGCGACTCGACCCGCCACGCGCCACCGCGCGAATCCGGCTTCTACGCAGTCTGCTGGAGGCGCTGGGCTCGCCCGCGCTCGAACTGGAGACCCAGGGCGCGGCCGCGCCGGCCGTTCCCGCCTCGCCGCTGCTCGCGGCCCTGGAGCAGGCTGCCCAGGCGCGGCTGATGGGCGAGACGATCCTGCGCGCGGCGGCGGCCATGGCCGAGCCGGGACTGCGCGAGAACGCCGCGGCGATCGCCGTGACCATCCGCGCCCTCGATACCGCCGGCCTGGGCGACGAAGCGCGCGGCCTCGCGCTCGAAGCAGCCCTCGCCGCCGGACTCTGACGCGCGGCCCGGCAGTGGGACGCCACCGCATCATTCCACCCTCGGGCGAGCCGCAGGTGGAGGCCTTCCTCGAGATGATGGCGGCGAGCCGCGGCGCCGCCCGGCCGACCCTGCTCGCCTACGGAAAGGACCTCGCGCATCTCGGCGCCTTCCTGGCCCCGACGCCGCTCGCGACCGCGACCGCTGACCAGCTCGGCGCCTATATGCGCGCGCTCGGCCGCGGCGGAACGAGCCCGGCGACCAGCGCGCGCCGACGTTCGGCGCTGCGCCAGTTCTACCGCTTCCTGGTCGAGGAGGGGCGGCGCGGCGACGATCCGGCGGCACGGCTCGATGCGCCACGCCGCGGCAGGCCGCTTCCGAAGCTGCTGGGGCAGGACGAAGCCGCAGCGCTGCTGGCGACGGCGCGCGCCGCCGGCGACGATGCGCAGGCGCGCCGGCTGACCGCCATCGTCGAATTGCTCTATGGCTCCGGACTGCGCGTGGCCGAACTCGCCAGCCTCAGGCTGACCGCCATCGACCGCAGCGGCACCTTCCTGCGCGTGCGCGGCAAGGGCGCAAAGGAACGCCTCGCGCCGCTCAACCCCAGCGCGCACGGCGCCATCCTGCGCTACCTCGAGGTGCGCGGCAGCTTCCTGCCCCGCGGCCAGCCCCAGAACCCGCACCTCTTCGCGTCGCGCGGCGCGGCCGGCCATCTCACCACGGCGCGCATCGCGCAGGTGCTCAAGGAGCTGGCACAGGCGGCCGGCATCGATCCGGCCCGCCTGTCGCCCCATGTCCTGCGGCACGCCTTCGCCACCCACCTGCTCGACCATGGCGCGGATCTCCGGGCGGTGCAGCAGATGCTGGGGCACGCCGACATCGCGACCACCCAGATCTACACCCATGTCGCCGGCGAACGGCTGCGCCGCATCGTCGAAACGCATCATCCGCTGGCCGTCAAGCCTCGGGTTTCGCGGGCAAAATAGCGTCCCGTGCTTGCCCCGGACCGGTCCCCTCGGTAAGAAGCCCCCGCTCCGGGGTCGCCCGGAGGCCACCCGTGACGGAGTCGCAAGCGATGGCCAAGAGCAAGACACAAGCCGCCTCCAAGCCCGCCGCCCGCCAGGCCGGCAAGGCCGCGAAGACGCCCGCGAAGGCAAGCGCCGCGAAGAAGCCGGTCGCCAGGAAGCCGGCACCACGGAAGGCGCCCGCGAAGGCCCAGGCGACCAAGGCTCCCGTCTCGAAGAAGGCCGCGGCGAAGAAGCCGACCGCGAAGAAAACCGCGGTGAAGACACCGGCGGCGAAGAAGCCAGCGGCGAAGAAGCCGGCGGCGCGCAAAGCCGTCGCGAAGGCCCCCCTCGCGAAGGCCCCCGTCAAGAAGGCCCCCGTCAAGAAGGCTCCCGCGGCCAAGGCGGCGGCGGCAAAGGCGTCGCCTGCGCCGAAGCCGACAGCACCGAAACCCACCGTGGCGAAGCCTACCGCGCCTAAGCCCACCGCGCCTAAGCCCACCGCGCGGCCGGTCGCCGCGAAGGCCCTGAAGTTCCCTGCCGGTGTGAACGTATCCGCGCCGCCCACGCCGTCGGCCGGCGAGATCCTCGGCGGCGGCGCGCTCGAATTCCTCGCCCAACTGCATCGCAAGTTCGACGCACGTCGGCTCGAATTGCTGGCGCGCCGGCGCGAGACCCAGGCGAAGCTCGATACCGGCTGGACGCCCGATTTCCTGCCCGAGACCGCCGCCGTGCGCGCGGGCGACTGGCAGGTGGCGCCGCTGCCCAAGGACATCCTGGACCGCCGTGTCGAGATCACCGGCCCTGTCGATCGCAAGATGGTCATCAACGCCCTCAATTCGGGCGCCAGCGTGTTCATGGCGGATTGCGAGGATTCCTCGACCCCGACCTGGACCAACATGATCGAGGGCCAGAAAAACCTGCGCGACGCCGTGCGCCGCTCCATCAGCTTCACCGACCCGACGACGCAGAAGCACTACAAGCTCAACGACAAGGTCGCGGTCCTGTTCGTCCGGCCGCGCGGCTGGCACCTCGCGGAAAAACACGTGACGATCGACGGCGCCGAGATGTCGGCGTCGCTCTTCGATTTCGGCCTCTACGTGTTCCACAACGCGCGCGAGCTGCTCGACCGCCGCACCGGCCCGTATTTCTACCTGCCGAAGATGGAAAGCCATCTCGAGGCGCGGCTCTGGAACGACGTGTTCGTCTGGGCCCAGGAAAAGCTCGGGATCCAGCGCGGGACGATCAAGGCCACGGTGCTGATCGAGACCATCCTCGCCAGCTTCGAGATGGACGAGATCCTCTATGAGCTGCGCGAGCAC
>CAIOSQ010000110.1 GCA_903860935.1 uncultured Rhodospirillales bacterium
ACGAAGACCACGCCGAGCGGATCTTTGCGGATGAAGCGGGTGAAGCCGGGCCTTTCGGAGGCGGGCAGATCCGCGAGAGCGTCCGGCGCGAGTTCCACCATCTTGCGCGTCCGCTCGACCAGTCCGCCGCCGATCTCGTTCGGCGTGTAGCGGATCGGGCGGCCCATCTGGCGCGTCAGGTCGGCGCCAAGCCGGGCCTTGTCCGCGCCCATCACGTCGGCGAAGGCGACGCAGATCGCCATGCGCTGGGCGAGGGGGACGCGGCGCCATTCGGCCTGGGCGGCGCGCGCGCGCGCGACGGCGGCCAAGGCATCGGCCGATGAGGCGAGAGGGCGTTCGGCGACGAGGCTACCGTCGATCGGCGAGACGCAGCGCAGGGTCGTGGCGTTGGTCATGGTCAGATGATCTCGAAATAGCGGTCGAGTTCCCAATCGCTGATGTGCTTGCGGAACTCGCGTTCCTCCCATTCGCGCGTCGCGGCGTAATGGTCGACGAAGGCGTCGCCGAAGATCGACCGCGCGGCCTTGGATCCGTGGAGCCGGCCGGCAGCCTCGGTGAGCGTGCGCGGCAATTGCAGTTTCGCGGGGCGCTTGACCTCGTAGGCGTTGCCCCGGATCGGCGCCCCGGGGTCGAGGTCGTTCTCGATGCCCCACAGACCCGAGCCGATCGCCGCCGCGAGGGCGAGATAAGGGTTCCCGTCGGCCGCGGCGACGCGATACTCGACGCGCGTCGATTTCGCGGATCCCGGAATGACGCGCAGCGCAGTCGTCCGGTTTTCGACACCCCAGGCCGCCTGGGTCGGGGCCCAGAAGCCGGGGATGAGGCGGCGGTAGGAATTCACCGTGGGCGCCACCATGGCCAGCATCTCGGGCATCAGCGCCTGCTGGCCGGCAACGAACTGGCGCATCGTGCGCGACATGCGATGCTCCCCCGCGTCGTCATGGAAGGCGGAGACGCCGCGCGCACGGTCCCATAGCGACATGTGGACATGCCCGCCGCAGCCCGGCCAGTCCTTCGACCATTTCGCCATGAAGGTGGCGAGCCAGCCGCGCTGCTGCGCGAAGACCTTCACGAAGGTCTTGAACAGCGCCGCCTTGTCGGTGGCGCCGAGCGCATCGTCGACGCGCAGTGCGGCCTCGAGCACGCCAGCGCCGGTCTCTGTGTGCAATCCCTCGAGGCCCATGTCCATCGCCTCGCATTTCTCCAGCAGGTCGCGATACCACTCTGCGTGCACGGAGTTGCGCAGGACCGAATAGCCGAAGAAGCCCGGGCTGATCGGCTTGAGATTGCGGTAGCCCTTCTCGCGGATGCTGTGCGGGGTTTCCTCGAAGACGAAGAACTCGTACTCGAACCCCGCCTTGACGTCGAAGCCCAGGTTGGCGGCGCGGTCGAGCACGCGGCGCAGCGTGCCACGCGGACAGATCGACTCCGCGGGCGGCGCGAATTCGCACAGGAAGAACAGCCCGCCGGGCTCGGAGGGCAGGTCGCGGCATGTCTCGGGCACGATGCGCACGGCAGCGTCCGGATAGGCCGTGTGCCAACCCGTGTAGGTCACGTTGTCGTAGAGCTGGTCGTTCGAGTCCCAGCCAAGCACGACGTCGCAGAAGCCGAAGCCGCCATCGAGGGCGGAGAAGAACTTGTCGCGATGCAGGTACTTGCCGCGCAGGATCCCGTCGATGTCGTGGACGCCGACCTTGACGTGGGAGAGGTTGCGCTCGCGCACGATCGTGCGGGCGTCGTCGGCGGTGCGGACGGCTCTTGGATCCATGTTGTCCTCGCTTCCGGATTCTTGGCTTTTAGCCGGAAAGCGTCGCACGCGGAAGGCTTGGAAACCCAGGCTTGCCGGTTAGACTGGGAGGCGATGAAGAAGACCCGACAGCCGCCTCCGCGCCGCGCGCCGTCCCGAGCCCCGGCCCTGGGCGAGGTGATCATGGACCATATGGGCATCCGTGCCGCGACGGATGTCGATTTCGACGCGATCGAGAAACTGCTCGCGGCGCCTGTCGATGCGGCTGCGGTCCGGCTCAATCGCCTGCGCGAACGCGACAAGCAGGAGGACAAGCTGCGCGGTCTCGACGCCGCGCTGCGCGCCGCGCCCGACGATGTCGTCCTGCTCGAGGCCAAGGCCCATTGCCTCAAGACGCTTGAACGCAGATCCGAACTGCTCGACGTCTACCGCCACCTGCAGCGTCTCGCGCCCGCGCGCGCCGATCTGCGCCACATGATCGCGGCGTTGTCGGGCGCGCAGAGCCCGGCACGCGCGTCGGACGATTATGTGCGGCAGGAATTCGACTCCTTCGCCGAGAATTTCGACGCCACCCTTGCGAACTGGCTCGAGTACCGGGCGCCGCAGCACGTCGCCGATACGGTGCGCGCGGCGCTGGGCGAGGGGCGGACCACGGCGGCGACGATCGATCTGGGTTGCGGCACCGGCCTCGCCGCGCCGCTGCTGCGGCCGCTCACGAAGCGGCTCGAGGGCGTCGATCTGTCTCCGCGTATGCTCGACAGGGCGCGTGCGCGCGGCGGCTACGACGCTTTGTTCGAGGACGAGATCGGCCGCTTCCTCGCCTCGCGCCGCAACCAGTACACGCTCGCCGTCGCCTGCGACGTCTTCTGCTATTTCGGCGAACTTGCTCCGGCTTTCGTCGCCGTCGCCGTGGCGCTCAAGCCCGGCGGCCTCTTTGCCTTCACGGTCGAGCGTTGCGACGGCGACGGGCACGTGCTCGGCGCGAGCGGCCGCTATGCGCATTCCGACGCCTTCGTCCGCGCGGCCGCCGCGGCCGCTGGCCTTGCGCTGCTGAGCGAGGCCGAGGTCACGCTGCGGACCGAACTGCACCGTCCGGTGATCGGCGGGTGCTATCTCTTGCGGCGGGCCTGAGCGCGCTTGGCCCGCGGCGCCTTCGCGGCGGATCGCTTCGTCGCGGGCGTTTTCACCGGCGGCGGAGGCGCGCCGCCCTCGCGGATGATCGCCTCGCGGATCAGTTCCGCCGCTTCCGCGGGATCTCGAGGATGTTCATCGCGTTGCTCCTTTCGTGCGGGCTTCGGCGTCGCGGTCGCGCAATACGCGCCGCATCACCTTACCGGTAGCTGTCAAGGGCAGGGCGTCGACGAACTCGACGATGCGCGGGTATTCGTGGGCGGCGAGGCGCGTGCGGACATGGTCCTGGATGGCGCGCGCGAGGTCGTCATGCGCGGCGATGCCGGGTTTGAGCACGATGCAGGCCTTCACGATCTCGGTGCGGATCGGGTCGGGAACGCCGATCGCCGCGGCCATCGCCACGGCGGGATGGCGGAGCAGGCAATCCTCGATCTCGGCGGGACCGATCCGGTAGCCGGCGGAGGTGATCACGTCGTCGGCGCGGCCCTGGTACCAGAGATAGCCGTCGCCATCGCGTCGCCCGATATCTCCTGTCCGCAGCCACGGACCGGCGAATTTCGCGGCGGTCGCCTCGGGGTTGTTCCAGTAGCCGAGGAACATCACGGGGTCCGGGCGGCTGACCGCGATCTCGCCCGTGGCACCGTCGGCCAGTACCGCGCCCGCCTCGTCGATGATCGCGACGCGATGGCCGGGTACCGCGCGGCCCATCGAGCCCGGGCGCACGGGCATGATGTCGGCATTGTTGGCCACCACCAGATTGCATTCCGTCTGGCCGTAGAATTCGTTGATCGTGAGGCCGAAGGCGGCGCGTCCCCAGTCGAGCAACTCGGCGCCAAGCGTCTCGCCGCCCGATCCGATGGATCGCAGCCGCACTGCGCCGGCCGCCGCCGTGCCGGCCTGGCGCATCAGCTTGAGCGCAGTCGGCGGCAAAAAGACGTTGCGCACGCCATGGCGCGCCATCAGCGCATGCGCTTCGAGCGGATCGAATTTCGCGCTGCGCCGCGCCACCACGGGCACGCCGTGATGCCACGCGGGCAGCAGCACGTCGAACAATCCGCCGATCCACGCCCAGTCGGCAGGCGTCCAGAAGACGTCTCCCGGCTTCGGGAAGAAGCGCTGCGGCAGTTCGACGCCCGGCAGGTGGCCGAGCAGGACCCGATGCGCATGCAGCGCGCCTTTCGGCGGGCCGGTGGTGCCGGAGGTATAGATGATGATCGCCGGATCCTCGGCTCTCGTGTCCGCGACCGGGAAGCTGTCGCGCGCCGCCGCGCAGGACGTGGCGAAATCGAGCGTGCCGTCGACGCCACGACCGTCCACGACGATCGCGGCGCGCAGCGCCGGAAGGCGCTCGCGCAGCGCCGCGACCTTCGGCCAGTTGGCGATGTCGGTGACGATCAGGCGCGCGCCCGAATCGGCGAGCCGGTAGGCGAGTGCCTCTTCGCCGAACAGCACGAAAAGCGGGACGGCGACGGCCCCGAGCTTGTACGCGGCGACATGGGCAAGCGCCGTTTCCGGCGCCTGGCCGAGCAGGATGGCCACGCGGTCGCCGCGACGCAGGCCCGCGGCGTGGAAGACGTTCGCGAGCCGGCTGGAGGCGCGTGCGACCCAGCCGAAGCTGCGCCGCTCCGCCGTGCCGTCGTCGCCGACGACGATCAGCGCGTCGGCGTCGGCGCGCTGGCGATCCGCGACATCGTGGCCGATGTTGTAGCGCTCGGGGATCCGCCACGCGAAAGCGGCGGCGAGCGCGTCATGGTCGCTGGCCTCGGTGAGCAGGCGTGCCTCCCGTCGAATGCGAGGGCCCGATCTTGGAAGATGCGGTCGGACGGCGCAAACCCGCAGACGCCTTCGCCTCGTGCGGGTAAGCCTCCCCGGACGCGTTTTCGCCCTGGCGCCGCTGCCCGTGCTTCCCTAGGTCTAGGGGCATGACGAAGCCACCCGCCCGGACCGTCTCGTCGCAGGTCGCCGCTTTCATGGAGGCGGCGCGGCGCGTGCCCGCGCTGCGGGCCGGTCCCGGCCCGGGCCGCCTGATCTTCGCGCTCGACGCCACGGCGTCGCGTGAGCCGATGTGGGAGCGTGCGCGCGCGCTGCAGGCCGACATGTTCCAGGCGGCGCGCGAGGTCGGCGATCTCGAGATCCAACTCGCCTGGTACAGCGGACCCGGGTTCTTTTCGGCCACGCCCTTCGCCGCGCGCTCGCAGACGCTTCTCGAGGCGATGCGCGGCGTGGCCTGCGCCGCCGGGGAGACGCAGATCGAACGCGTCCTCGATCATGCCGCCGCGCAGACGCGCCAGCGCAAGGTCGCCGCGCTGGTCTTCGTCGGCGACGCGGTGGAGGAAAGCCTGGACCGGCTCGCGCAGCGCGCGGGCGCGCTGGGCCTGCTTGGGCTGCCGTGCTTCATGTTCCTCGAGGGGCGCGACGAGGTCGCTCGGACCGGCTTCGAGCGCATCGCCCGGCTCAGCGGCGGCGCCTTCGCGCCTTTCGACGCGGCGAGCGCGCAGACACTGCGCGATCTCCTGGCGGCGGTCGCCACCTTCGCGGCGGGTGGCCGCGTGGCGCTCGAGGATTTTTCCCGGCGGCGCGGCGGCCCGGTGGCGCTGCTTGCCGCCCAGATCGGCAAGCCGCGGGGCGCATGATGGGGCTTTTCTACCTTCTGCTCGGCCTGGGGATCCTGCTGCTGTTGCTCGCCGCCGCGCGCTGGTTCACCAATGCCTCGGCGCGGCATGTCGCCGCAGGGTTGCGCTGGGCCGCCATCGGCGGCGGCGGGCTCGCGGCGCTGTGGTTGCTGGCGACCGGACGCGCCGTCCAGACGCTCTACCTCCTCCTGCCGCTGTTGCCGGTCCTTCGCCGGTGGTGGCAACGCCACGGCGCCGCCGTGCCGCCGGCGGCGGGGCAGGGGTCGGATGTCGAGACCGCCTGGCTGCGGATGCATCTGGATCACGAGACCGGGGCGATGGATGGGCTTGTCCTGGCCGGTGCCTTCAAGGGGCGGAAGCTCGGCGAACTGGCGCCGACCCAGTTGCTCGATCTGCTCGCCGAAGTGCGCATCGCCGACGGCGATTCGGCCGCTCTGCTGGAAACGTATCTCGATGCCCTGCACCCCGCCTGGCGGCAGGGCGGAGATGCCGGCGAGGCGTCCCCCGGGGGAGAGCAGCAGGCACGCGCCGCCACGGGGGCGGGGGCGATGGATCGCGCCGAGGCGGGCCGAATCCTGGGGGTCCCGCCGGATGCCCCGCGCGAGGAGATCGTCCGTGCCTGGCGGGAGCTGATGAAGCGCAACCATCCGGACCAGGGCGGGTCCGCCTATCTCGCCGCACGGATCAACGAGGCCAAGGACACGCTCCTGGGCTAGTCCCGATGGTCCTGGTCGGGCGCTTGCCGCACCGCCGCGCGCTATGGCAAAAGCTGCCCGCCGCGCGGAACAACCCGTCGCCACGGATCGTTGAGTGCGGAGCCCAGAGCGGGTTCATTCATCCGCCACATATCGGAATCCTGTCATGTCCGTTCGCATCCGCAAGGCGATCTTCCCCGTCGGAGGTCTCGGCACGCGCTTCCTGCCGGCCACAAAGGCCATGCCGAAGGAAATGCTGCCGGTCGTCGACAAGCCCCTGATCCAGTACGCGGTCGAGGAGGCTCAGGCCGCCGGGATCGAAGAGTTCATCTTCGTGACAGGCCGCGGCAAGACCGCGATCGAGGATCATTTCGACCATTCCTTCGAACTCGAGAAGACGCTCGAGGAGCGCGGCAAGACCGCGGAGCTCGAAGAACTGCGGCGCTGGCTGCCCAAGCCCGGCCGCGTCGCCTATACGCGACAGATGGCGCCGATGGGGCTCGGGCATGCCGTCTGGTGCGCGCGCGACCTCGTCGGCGACGAGCCCTTCGCGGTGCTGCTTGCCGATGACCTGATCCTCGCGGACCGGTCCTGTCTTGCCCAGATGGTGGACGCCTATCCCGAGGTGCGCGGCAACATGATCGCCGTCATGGATGTCCCGCGCGAGCATACGAAGCGGTATGGGATCGTCGACCCGGGCCGGGACGACGGAAAGCTGGTTCAGGTTAAGGGGCTCGTCGAGAAGCCGACGCCGGACAAGGCGCCGTCGACCTGCGCCGTGATCGGCCGCTACGTGCTCGAGCCCAGCGTCTTCCGGCATCTCGACAAGGGCACGCGCGGCGCCGGCGGCGAGATCCAGTTGACCGACGCCCTGGCGGCGATGATCGGCGCGGCGCCGTTCCATGGGCTGCGCTTCACGGGCACACGCTTCGATTGCGGCGACAAGGTCGGCTTCTTCGAGGCCAATCTCGCTTTCGCGCTCGCTCGCCCCGACATCGGCGCAGCTGCTCGCGCCGCGATGCAGTCCTATGTCTGACGCCACCACGCAACCCGGCACACCGGCAGGAAGGTCTTCAGCATGCGCGTGACGATGATCGGCACCGGCTATGTCGGGCTCGTGACAGGGGCCTGTTTCTCCGAATTCGGGGTCGACGTGACCTGCGTCGACAAGGATGTCGGCAAGATCGAACGCCTGGAGCGCGGCGAGATCCCGATCTTCGAGCCTGGCCTCGACCAACTGGTCGCCAAGAACAAGGCGGCCGGGCGGCTCACCTTCACGACCGACCTCGCACGCGCCGTGCCGGGTGCCGACGCTGTGTTCATCGCCGTGGGGACGCCCTCGCGGCGTGGCGATGGGCATGCTGACCTGTCCTATGTCTACGCCGCGGCCGAGGAGATCGGGCGCGCGCTGACCGGCTATGCGGTCGTGGTCACGAAATCGACGGTGCCGGTCGGGACTGGCCGCGAGGTCGCGCGCCGGATCCGGGCGGTGGCGCCGCAGGCCCAGTTCGACGTCGCGTCGAACCCTGAATTCCTGCGCGAGGGCGCAGCGATCTCCGATTTCATGCGCCCGGACCGGGTGGTCATCGGTACCGAAAGCGACCGCGCCCGCGCGGTGATGCGGGAACTCTACCGGCCGCTCTATCTGATCGAGACGCCGATCGTCTTCACCTCGCTCGAGACCAGCGAACTCATCAAGTACGCCGCCAACACCTTTCTCGCGACCAAGATCACCTTCATCAACGAGATGGCGGATCTCTGCGAGAAGGTGGGGGCGGATGTGCATGACGTCGCCAAGGGGATCGGTCTCGACGGGCGCATCGGCCGCAAGTTCCTTCATCCTGGCCCGGGTTATGGCGGGTCCTGCTTTCCCAAGGATACGTTGGCGCTGGTCAAGACGGCCCAGGACCATGGCAGCCCGCTGCGCATCGTCGAGGCCGTGGTCGACATCAACGACAAGCGCAAGACGGCGATGGCCGCGCGTATCGTCGACGCCTGCGGCGGCTCCGTTGCGGGCAAGACGATCGCGGTGCTTGGCCTGACCTTCAAGCCGAATACCGACGACATGCGCGATGCGCCGAGCCTGGCGATCCTGCCGCCGCTGCTGGCGGCCGGCGCCCGGATCAAGGCCTACGATCCAGAGGGCATGCATGGCGAGGCGCGCCAACTTCTGCCGGGCGTCGAGTTCTGCGCCAGCGCCGCCGAGGCGATGCAAGGCGCCGACGCGATGGCCTTGTTGACCGAGTGGAACGAGTTCCGGGCGCTCGATCCGGCGCGCATCCGCGCGCTGCTCAAGACCCCGATCGTGATCGATCTGCGTAATGTCTACTCGCCGGCCGACATGGTCGCGGCGGGCCTCGACTACCGATCGATCGGACGGCCGGTGACGGCCCATGGCAGCGACACCTGAGGAGGGCGCGCGCATGACCACCGGCCCGTCCCATCGTTTCGACCCGTCTGTCCTGCGCGAATACGACATCCGGGGGATCGTCGATCGAACCCTGTCGGAGGCCGACGCGCGCGCCGTCGGGCTCGGCTTCGGCACGGCCGTGCGCGAGCGTGGCGGCAAGCGCGTGGCCGTGGCGCGCGACGGCCGCCTCCACTCGCCGCGGCTGCAGGCCGCGCTGATCGCAGGTCTCGCAGCCACCGGTCTCGATGTCGTCGATGTCGGTCTCGGACCGACGCCGATGCTCTATTTCGCCGCCCATACGCTCGACGTCGATGCGGGGATACAGGTCACCGGCTCGCACAACCCGTCCGAATACAACGGGTTCAAGATGCTGATCGCCGGCAAGAGCTTCTGGGGCGACGACATCCGCCGCATGGGCGCGCGCTGCGCCGCCGGCGATTTCGCGGCGGGCGCCGGGCATGTGACCACGGCGGCGGTCGGCGAGGCCTATCTGGAGCGTCTGTTGCGCGACTACCGGCCCGGCCGCGATCTGACCGTGGTCTGGGACGCCGGGAACGGTGCCGGCGGCGAAGTGATGCAGGGGCTGGCACGGCGCCTTCCCGGACGCCACATCCTGCTCAACGAGCGGATCGACGGGACCTTTCCGGCCCATCATCCCGACCCGACCGTGGCCAAAAATCTCGTTCAGTTGCAGGAGGCCGTCGCCCGCGAGGGGGCGGATCTCGGTGTCGCCTTCGACGGCGATGCGGACCGCATCGGTGTCGTCGACGGACAGGGCCGTATCCTGTGGGGCGACCAGTTGATGGCCCTGTTTGCGCGCGAAATACTGGCCGAACGGCCGGGCGCGACGATCATCGCCGACGTGAAGGCCAGCCAGACGCTGTTCGACGAGATCGCCCGGCTGGGCGGCACGCCGCTGATGTGGCGGACAGGCCATTCGATCATCAAGGCGAAGATGCACGAGACAGCGGCACCGCTGGCGGGGGAGATGTCCGGCCACATCTTTTTCGCCGATCGCTGGTACGGCTTCGACGACGCGCTCTATGCCGCGATCCGGATCCTGTCGATCGTCGCCCGCGCGCCGGAGAGCCTCGCGGCCATGCGCGACACGCTTCCGGCGGCGGTCAACACGCCGGAATTGCGCTTCCCGGTCGATGAGGTCCGGAAATTCGCCGTCGTCGACGAGGTGCGGGCGCGCTTGCGCGCGGCCGGGGCGGCGGTGAACGACGTCGATGGCGCGCGCGTCTCGACGGCGGATGGCTGGTGGCTGCTGCGCGCCTCGAACACCCAGGACGTGCTGGTCGCGCGCTGCGAGTCGCGCGACACGGCCGGACTCTCTCGCCTCAAGGCCGCGTTGGTGGCAGAATTGAAGGCAAGCGGGGTGGACGCACCACAGGAGTTGTAGGTCGGATGCGGTTCTTCTTCTACGGCACCTTGATGGACCCGGATGTCCGGGCAATCGTGCTTGGTCGGGAGGCCTCGCTGGCGGCGCATGTCCGTGATGCCGTGCTCTTCGACTGGGAGCGCCGCGCGACGCAGGGCGTCAGTTATCCCGTGGTCGTCCAGAGGCCGGGGGAGCATGTCAACGGCGTCATCGTGAGCGGCCTCGACACGCTGTCGCGGCGTGCGCTCGTCGCCTACGAGGGCCCCTTCTACCAGTTGATGCGGGTCAACGCCTACGTGTCGAACGGTCCGCGCGAGGCGCTGTTGTTCGCCCCAGGTACCGACAGCCCGCTCCAACCCGATATCAGCGGTTGGAACTATCCGCACTGGGCGATGAAGTACAAGAAAACGTTCGTCGCCGAATTGATTGCCGAGCGTAAAGCGGCAGGCGGCTGATCAGCCTCCAGGACGAGCGGTCGCTGCGACGG
>CAIOSQ010000111.1 GCA_903860935.1 uncultured Rhodospirillales bacterium
GATGATCGCCACCAGGGTCGTGTCCTTGAAGAGGCCGATGAAGTTGCTGACGATGTTCGGGATCATCATCTTGAGTGCCTGGGGCATGATGATGAACAGCGTCTTCTGCCAATAGGACAGGCCCATCGCGTCGGCGGCCTCGTACTGGCCCTTCGGGATCGATTGCAGGCCACCACGGACGATCTCCGCCATGTAGGCGGCGGCGAACAGGCACACCGCCACGATCGCCCGCACAAGCTCGTCGACCGAGATTTCTGGCGGCAGGAAAAGCGGGAACATGGTCTTGGCCATGAACAGGATCGTGATCAGCGGAACCGAGCGAACGAGTTCGATGTAGCAGACGCAGACGATGCGGATCAGCGTCATCGAACTGCGCCGCCCCAGCGCCAGGACGATCCCCGAGGGCAGGGCGGTGGTGATGGCGATGCCGGAGATCACCATGGTGAGGAAGAACCCGCCCCAGCGATCGGTCTTCACCTCGACGAGGTCGATCGAGAGCTGGATCACGAAGGCGAGGACGATCGCGGCAGCCGCGATCGCGGCGAGAACGCGCATGCGGGTCCGTTCAGGAGCCGCGCTTGCGCCGCTCAAGCGCAGGAGCAGGTCGCCGAGCGACTGGTTCGCAAGAAGGCAGGTCGCGACATGGGCCAGAACCGCGCCACCGGCCGCGATGGCCACGGAGAACATCACCGCGAGGAACGCGTCCTTCTCGCCGCCGAGAAACATGTAGGTCGCGAAGAACGGATAGGCGCAGACGACCGTCGCGGCGATCCCGATCTTGCCGGTGACCCGCGGCATCCAGAGCGGTGCCATCCAGGCGATGAGCACGATTGCGGCGAAATCGATCCGCCAGCGCTCGGCAAGGGGGTAGGGGCCGTAGATCAGCCGTCCCCAATTCGCCTTGACGCCCGCCCAGCACGCACCGGTCGGGCTGCGATCCAGGCATTCGCGGCGGGACTTGGCGTCGAACACCGCGTCGAAATACGCCCATTCGAGGAAGCCGGCGAGGCCGCGATAGACCAGCCATGCGCAGATCAGGGTCAACACCGTGTTCAACGGCGAGTTGAAGAGGTTCGCGCGCAGCCAACCGACTGGTCCGACCGTGAAGGGCGGGGGCGGGAGGCTTGGTTTCGGGACGAATACCTGTGCCGCGGCGGCTTCGGTCGTCGGGGCAGCCATGTCAGCGCTCCCTCAATTGCATGCGCCGATTGTAGATGTTCAGCAGCAGCGAAATGAACAGGCTGCACGACATGTAGAACAGCATGGTCGTCGCCACGATCTCGATCGCGCGCCCGGACTGGTTGAGCGAGGTCTGCATCCACACGGCCACGAGGTCCGGGTAACCGATGGCGACCGCGAGCGAGGAATTCTTGGTGACGTTGAGATACTGGCTGATGAGCGGCGGAATGATCGCGCGCATCGCCTGGGGGATGACGATCAGGCGCATGGTCCAGCCGGGCTTGAGACCGAGCGCGTAGGAGGCTTCGGTCTGTCCGTGGCTCACCGACTGGATGCCGGCGCGGACGATCTCCGCGATGAAGCAGGAGGTATAGACCGACAGGGCCAGCAGCAGGGCGCAGAAGGCCGGCGGAACGGTCATGCCGCCGACGAAATTGAAGCCGCGCAGCTTGGGGATGTTCCAGTCGAGCGGCGATCCGGTCGCGAGGAAGACCAGCCCGGGCAGGGCGATCACGACGCCGATGCCGACCAGGAGCGACGGGAAACGCTCGCCGGTGGCCGCCTGCCGGGCACGCGCCCAGCGATGCAGCAGCATGGCGCCGGCCACCGCGACAGCGGCGGCGACGGCCGTCATCCAGAAGAGCTCGCCCGGGACCGGCGCGGGCAGGAAGAAGCCGCGGTTGTTGAGGACGAAGCCCTCGATCGGCTGATAGGACTGGCGCGGCGCCGGCAATCCGGTGAAGACGCCGATGAACCAGAAGAAGACCTGCAGCAGCAGCGGCGTGTTGCGCAGGATCTCGATGTACCAGCCGGCGATACGCGCAACGAGCCAGTTGCTCGAGAGGCGCATGATGCCGATGAAAAAGCCGAGAAGGGTCGCGAAGACAATCGACAGGACCGAGACGGCCAGCGTGTTGACGATCCCGACCTGGTAGATCTCGAAATAGGTGGCGCCCGCCTTGACCTCGAAGAGAGACCAGCTGATGTCGAAACCGGCGGTACCGAAGACGAAATCGAAACCCGTCGACATCCCGCGCTTGGCCATGTTGGCCTGGGTGTTCGTGGCGAGATACCAGAAGGTCCAGGCGATCGCGCCGACGACGAGCGTCTGGGCGACGATCGAGCGCAAGCGACTGTCGTAGAGCCAGGCCATCGGCCCTTGGGCCTCGCCTGTGCTGCCATGCGCCTGGGTCATTGCGTGGATCCCGTTCGGGCGAGATTTCGTGTCGCGTGCGTGGTGACGAAGCGACCGTCGGGTCCGCTTGCTCGGGTAAGGGAGCTGGCCACGCGAAAGAGGCCACGAGGCCCGGCCGCCGTGTCGCGACCGGACCCCGCGTCCGTTGGAACGCTGCCGATCAGCGGAACGGCGGCGTGTACATCAACCCGCCCTTGGTCCACAGGGCGTTGAGGCTGCCGTCGCGCGGGATGTTGATCGGCGTGTTCGGGCCGACATTGCGCTCGTAGCTCTCACCGTAATTGCCGACCTGCTTGATGATCCGGTAGGCCCAATCCTTGTCGAGGCCGAGACCCTTGTTAAGCTCGCCCTCGAGGCCGAGCATGCGGCGGATCTCCGGATCCTTTGTCTCGGCCTTCACCTTGTCCACGCTGGCGGAGGTGATGCCGAACTCCTCGGCGGCGATCATCACGTTGACCGCCCAGCGGACGATGTCGCCCCACTGGTTGTCGCCGTGGCGGGTCACCGGGCCGAGCGGCTCCTTGGAGATCGTCTCCGGAAGGATCATGTGGTCGGCGGGCTTCGCGAAGGTCGCGCGGCTGGAGGCGAGCGACGACTTGTCGTTGGTGTTCGCGTCGCAGGCACCCTTCTCGTAGGTCTCACGCGCGACGTTCGAGTCGGCGGTCGTGAAGGCCTTGTAGGTCATGTTGTTGGTGCGGAAATAATCCGCCAGGTTGAGCTCGGTCGTGGTGCCGGTGATCACGCAGATCGTGGCGCCGTTGAGCTCCTTGGCGCTCTTGATGCCGCTGTCCTTGCGGACCATGAAGCCCTGGCCGTCATAGAAATGGATGCCCTGGAAGTCGAGGCCGAGCTGCGAGTCGCGCAGCAGGGTCGCGGTCGTGGTCCGGACGAGGACATCCGACTCGCCATTCGCCAGCGCGGTGAAGCGCACGGCGTTGGTGACCGACTGGACGTCGATCTTGTCGGCGTCGCCGAGGACGGCGGCCGCGATCGCGCGGCAGACGTCATGGTCGAGACCGCGCCACTTGCCGTCGGCTGTCTGCTCGTAGAAGCCCGGGGAGGGCTGGCCGTGCTGGCAGCGCAGGCGACCACGCTCCTTGACGATGTCGAGCGTGCTCTTCGTCTGCGCGACGGACGCGTCGAAGGCACCGAGACCGGCGACGAGACCGGCGCCGAGCGCGAGAAGTTTCATAGCTCCCATGATCAAACCTCGATTGTTGGACTGGGGGAATGGTCGAAGATAAGGACCGAAGACTTAGACACTAGCAACGTTCGCGCCATCGCGGAAACCGCAAACAGCGGCCTCCGCGCTGTAGCCTGTGCGTCGTTTGCCGAATCTGTGGGCCGCGCCGCTCGTTTTGGAGGCGGCGTTGCTGACGTCTGCCACACCTCAGGGAAGCGGGCGCGGGTCGAGGATGGTCTTCGTTTCCTGCCGGTATGGACGGAATCCCAGGCGCTGATAGAGCGGCAGGGCCTTGGGGTGATCCAGCGTGCAGGTGTTGACCACGAGGCGCCGCGGGTCGTGGCGCCAGGCCTCGCGAATGGCCCAGTCGAGCAGCCACGGACCGATGCCGCGCCCGATGAAGCGGGGTACGAGGCCGAAGAATTTCAACTCCGCCTCTTCCGGCAGGCGCCGGAAATCGAGTTCGACATAGCCGGCCGGCTGCCCCTCGGCGTGGAGCACATGGATCTCGACCCCAGGGGCCGAGACTTCCGCCGCGAGTTCGTCGTCACCGAGCAGTCGGCGCTCGTGCCAGACCCAGTCGCGGCCGATCTCGGCGTAGAGGAAGCGATAATAGGCGACGGTCATCGCATCGACCTTGAGCAGCGCGAGTTTGAGCGCCGGTGCGGGCGGATGGGCGGGGCCTGGGGGCGCGGTCATCTCGAGATGCGTGATGACGACATCGAGAGAGCCGGGCATGCCACGGGTTGGTGCCGGAGGCGGTTCGCCGCCCGGTGGGGCCAGTCTCTTGCCCAGGCTCGCCCTGTCTTCCTGCATGTAGCCGAGCCGCCGGTAAAATCCGATCACGGCCTCGTTGTCGCCGCGGACCTGGAGATTGACTTTCGTCACGCCCTGGCGCGCGGCAAGCCACGCCTCGGCATGCGCCACGAGCGCGCGGCCGATCCCGGTGCCGCGTCGCTCGGCCGCGACGGCGACGTAATGCAGCCAGCCCCGGATCCCGTCGCTTCCGACCATCGCCGTCCCGGCGAGCCCCGCCGCGTCGCGCGCCACGAATACGGCGCTGCTCGCCGTGGCGAGCGCGTGGCCGAGCTGGACGGCCGGATCGTCGGCATAGCCCGGGAATGTGCTGTGCCAAAGGGCGACCACGTCGTCGCGGTCCGCGGGCTGGAAGGCGGAAATACGCAAGGTCATCGCGCGGGGCCGGTCGCAACCGGCGTGTAGGGCTCCGCGCCCCATTCCGACCAGGAGCCATCATAGATGGCCGCATCCGGCTTGCCCGCGACATGGAGCGCGAAGGCGAGGACGGCGGCCGTCACGCCGGATCCGCAGCTGCAGACGAGTGGCGCATCCATGGCAACACCCGCCTGTGCGAAGGCGGCGGCGATGCGATCCGGGGGCAGCAGGGTCTTCGACATGGGGTCCAGGAGCCGGTCATAAGGCAGGTTCCGGCTGCCCGGGATGTGACCGCTGCGCAGCCCCGGACGCGGCTCGGGCAAGGTGCCTTCGAAGCGTCCTGCCGCGCGGGCATCGATGACGGTCTCGCGATGGCTCGCGAGGTTCGCAGCAATCTGGGCCTTGCTGCGCAGCAGCGCCGGGCGGAACCCCGCCGAGAAGCGGCCCTTCGGGGGCCTCACGGCGCCAGCTGCCATCGGGCGGTTCTCGGCGCGCCATTTCGGCAGCCCGCCATCGAGGACCGACACGCGATCATGACCGAAAAGACGGAGCATCCACCAGGCGCGGCTCGCGCTCATCAATCCGTGAGCGTCGTAGACGACGACGTGATCGCCGTTCGAGATCCCCAGCGCCTCCATCGCTTCGGCAAATTCGGTGGGCGAAGGCACCATGTGCGGTAGCGGGTTCGCGTGGTCCTTGATCCCGTCGATGTCGAAGAACACGGCGCCGGGCAGATGTGCCGCCTGGTATTCCGACGTCGCCTCCCGTCCCGTATGGGGCAGGTGATAGGTCGCGTCGGCGATGACGAGGCCGGGGGAACCGAGGCGCTTGGCGAGCCACTCGGTCGAGACGAGAGACGGAATCGGGTCGGACATCTGGATCTCCTGAAGCAGCGGAACTCTAGGCCGGCTGCCAGCGCGCTTCCAGCGTCCGCCGGTTCAGCGCCAGCCATTGCAGCGCGATCAGCGTCATCGCGTTGGCGATCCGGCCGTCGCTGCAGGCAACCAGGGCTTCGTCGACCGTCATGGCAACCACGCGGATATCCTCGCCTTCCTCGGCGAGGCCGTGGATCCCGCCCAGGCCGTCCGAGTCGACGCACCCGAGGAAGGTCTCGACCGTCTCGTCGGTGATGCCGGGGCTGGCGAGGTGCCGCGCGATCGGGATCAGCGCGTCGACCTCGGCGCCGGCCTCTTCGCGGGATTCGCGGCGCGCGACGTCGCGCGGATCCTCCCCGGGTTCCACCACCCCGGCGACGATCTCGATCACCCAGGGATCCATGCCCGCGCAGAGCGCGCCGATCCGGAATTGCTCGACCAGGATCACCCGGTCGCGGGCGGGATCCAAGAGCAGCACGCCGACGGCGGGACCGCGTGCGATCACGTCGCGGCTGATCGGCGCACTCATCCCGCCGGCATGCAGCCGGTGGCGCAGCACGCAGCGGTCGATGGCGAGGTAGTTCTTGAACAACCGCTCGCGCTGGAGGATCTGGACATCTTGGCTGGCGGGATCGGTCATCTTGGCCTCGGCGGTCCTGGGCTGGCATAGAAGGGGGCGGTGTCGCGGAGCACGATATTGGCGGCTCGTGGCCCGTTGGTTATAAGCCAGCCATGAAAGCGCTTCGCCTGTTCCGTCCCGTCATCGCGGCGCTCGTCGCCCTCCAGCCTGCGCTGGCGCAGGGCAATGCGCGCTGCCTGACCCCGGCCGAGAAAACGGCCTTCGAGATGCGTGTCCTCCAGACCGAGCTGATGGTCGCGACGCTGACCTGCCGCGGTGTCGGGAACCGCGATTTCTCGGCGCAATACAACAGCTTCGTCGAGTCGCATCGCGATGCCCTCAAATCCCATGCCACGGTGTTTCGCGAGCATTTCAAGCGCAGTTTCGGCGGCAAGGGCGAGGCGCAGCTTGACCGCTACGTGACCTCGCTCGCCAACGATCTGTCGCGGGCGAGCATGATGGGAACCGGCACATTCTGTCCGCAGCAGGACACGCTGTTCGAGCGCGCGGCGCAGGTGGTGCCCAAGGACCTTCGAGGCTTCGCCGCGGAGCGCGCGGCAAGCCATCCGTTGAATGTTCCGGATTGCGGCGCAGCGCGCACGGCGACGCAGAAGCCGTCGAAATAGCATTCGCTGCGACGCCGGAAGAGCCGCCACGAAAAAGGGCGCGGATCCTGGGATCCGCGCCCTCTTCCCTCAGCCGATATCACGTGCCCGATATCACGTGACCGGCATCGCTCCGGCAGTGTCGCGTCGCGACGCTGCCGAGCGATCGCGTCGGCTTACTGGAGCACGATTTCGGCGCGACGGTTCTGCGCCTCGCGCACGCCGTCACCGGTCTTGACCAGCGGATCGCTCTCGCCCTTGCCGACGGTCGAGATCGCGTTCGCGGCCATGCCCTGGCGCACGAGCGCCTCGCGCACATTCGCCGCGCGACGCTCGGACAGGCGCTGGTTGTAGGCCGGCGCGCCCGAGGTGTCGGTGTGACCGGTCACGACGATGCGGGCGATGCCGCCGCGCTTGGCGTGATCGGCCGCCTGCGCGATCACGCGCGCTGCTTCGGTCGTGATGTCGGACTTGTCGAAATCGAAGAACACCAGGAACGAACGCTGGATGTCGACCTTGGGCACCGGGGCGGGCGCGGGGGCCGGCGCCGGTGCGGCCTGGGCGACGGGCGCCGCGGCGGGGGCCGGCGGCGCGAAGTGATAGCGCAGGCCGAGCAGCACGCTGTGGTTGGTGTTCTCGTACTCGATGGTCCCGACATCGGCGCCGACCTTGACGTCGGGCGTCGCGAAATAGCGATAGCCGAGGTCGAGCTTGACCTGGTTGCTCAGCGAGTACGCGACGCCCGCGATGCCCTGATAGGCAAGCTTCCACTTGCTGTCGCCTTCGCCATCGACCTTGCCGTTGACGCGGCTGGTGCCGAGGCCGGCGCCGAGATAGGGCACCAGGGCCGACCCGATGTTGATGTCGTAGATCGCGTTCAGCATGACCGACAGGTTGTCGAGCTTGCCGGAGAGGTTGGCTGCGGCCGCGGCACCACTGACGCCGTCGATGCTGTTGCGGCGATAGCCGGGTTCGATCTCCGTGCGCAGGCCGTTGCCGTAGGCATAGCCGACGGCGCCGAGAACGGCGTAGCCGGTCTTCATGTCGAAGGTGAGATTGTTGTTGTTCACCCCGAGGCTGGTCGAATTGATCTTCGCGTCCAGGTCGCCGGTGATGTTCGCGCCGAGCGCGCCGCCGACATAGAAACCCTTCGGATGCTGATTGCCCTGGGCGAGGGCGGCGCCGGACACCGCGGTCAGCAGGGTCGCGGCGAGGAGGGCGTTACGAAGGCGCATCGGGATGTCCTCGATTGGTTGAAGAAGGCAGGAGTGCGTCGTTGGTCCAGGGCGATTTGCCAGGGATCGAGTCGATGCGACGCGACTCGCTAGCTCGGCGATCTTTTATCACTCCACTTTGGACCGGCCATGCCCGTTGTTGCGGGCTTGCGTCGCATGTTGCATTTTTGCATCAGTGGAAGTCGCGGCTCGGGAAAAGCGATGGGGTCGCGGCCGTGGCGCTCGTTGCGCGCCGCGTCTCCCGGGTTGGGCCCTTGCCGGCCTCGTCGGCGCGTGCCAAGGGCGGGGCGAGCGGTGCCTGGCTGGCGGTGGTCAGCCCGTCCAGCCGCGCGAGAAGATCGCTCGCATCGTCCAGCGTCTCGACGACGACATGCAGGACTTGCAGCGGCGCCTCGCCCTGGCATTGCAGCCGACCGCGGGCGATCACGAGGCGACCTCCGAGGACGATCGGGCGGAACCGTTCGAACAGCGGCGGGCGGACGATCAGATTCGCGACCCCGGTTTCGTCCTCGATGGTCATGAACACGATGCCCTTCGCCGATCCGGGCTGCTGGCGGACCAGGACCAGACCGGCGACGCAGACGCGCGCACCGTCCCCGGCCTGCGCCAGTTCCGCCGCCGGACGCAGTCGCGGGCGGGTGGCTGGCAGGTCGGCGCGCAGGAGCCCCATGGGATGGGCGCGCAGCGACAGGTGCAGCATGGCGTAATCGGCGACGACCGCTTCGCCCAATGACGTCGGCGGCAGGGGGCCGGGCGGTGGCGCGACCGCACGGGCAGGCAGGGCCGCGAAGAGGGGGGCATCCGACAATTCCGGGTGCTCGCTGGCGAGGCCCAGCGCCTGCCAGAGCGCGGGCCTCCGTCCGAGCGCGAGGCTGGAGAAGGCGTCCGCGGCGGCGAGGCGCGCCAGCGTCGCGTCGCTCGTGCCGGCGCGGCGGCGCAACGCGGCGAGGTCGCCATAGCCCTCGCCCCGCCCGGCGATCAACGCCACGATCTCGGTATCGGACAGGCCCTTGATCTGGGCGAGGCCGAGCCGGATCGCGCCATCCTCCTCCAGGATCGCGTCGCGCTGGCTGGTGTTGATATCCGGCTGACGCACGTCGACGCCATGCTCCTGCGCGTCGCGCACGATCTGGGCGGGGGCGTAGAACCCCATCGGCTGGCTGTTCAGCAGGGCCGCCGCGAAGGCGGCGGGGTGGAAGCGCTTGAGCCAGGCCGACACGTAGACGAGCTGCGCGAAGCTCGTGGCGTGGGATTCCGGGAAGCCATAGGTCCCGAAGCCCTCGATCTGGCGAAAGCAGCGTTCTGCGAAATCGCGCTCGTAGCCGCGCGCGAGCATGCCGGAGACGAATTTATCCGCGAATTGGTGGATCGTGCCGGTATGTCGGAACGTGGCCATCGCGCGGCGCAGCCGGTCGGCCTCGGCGGGGGTGAAGCCGGCGGCGACGATGGCGATCCGCATCGCCTGTTCCTGGAACAGCGGCACGCCGAGCGTCTTGCCCAGAACGGCGCGCAACTCCTCCGACGGCAGATCGGCCGGTTCGCGCCCCTCGCGGCGGCGCAGATAGGGATGGACCATGTCGCCCTGGATCGGTCCAGGCCTGACGATGGCCACCTCGATGACGAGATCGTAGAAGCAGGCAGGACGCAGCCGTGGCAGCATGGCCATCTGGGCCCGGCTCTCGACCTGGAAGACGCCGAGGGAATCGCCGCGCGAGAGCATCGCGTACACCTCCGGCGCATCGCGCGGAATTGTGGCGAGATCGAACTGTTCTCCGGTCCGGCGCTCGATCAGATCGAAGGCCTTGCGGATGCAGGTCAGCATCCCCAGGGCGAGGATGTCGATCTTCAGGATGCCGAGCGCGTCGAGATCGTCCTTGTCCCATTCGATCACGGTGCGCCCGGGCATCGCGGCATCGACGACCGGCACCAGTTCGTCGAGACGGTCGCGGGCGATGACGAAGCCGCCGACATGCTGGGAGAGATGGCGCGGAAACCCGATCAGGTCGCGCGTCAGGCGCAGGGCGAGGGCGATGCGCGGGCTCGTTGGGTCGATGCCGGCCTCGCGGATATGACGCTCCTCCAGCCCGTCGCGGCCGCGTCCCCAGACGACATCCGCGAGCTTGCCGACGAGGTCGAGCGACAGGCCGAGAACCTTGCCGACATCGCGGATGGCGCTTTTGGGCCGGTATCTGATCACGGTCGCCGCGAGGCCCGCGCGGGCCCGCCCGTAGCGGTCGTAGATGTACTGGATGACCTCCTCGCGGCGCTCGTGCTCGAAATCGACGTCGATGTCCGGCGGCTCGTCGCGCGCCGCCGAGACGAAGCGTTCGAAGAGCAGGTCGCTCTGCGCCGGATCGACCGCGGTGATGCCGAGGACGAAGCACACCGCCGAATTCGCCGCCGAGCCGCGCCCCTGGCAGAGGATGCCGCGCGCGCGCGCGAAGGCGACGATGTCGTGGACGGTGAGGAAATATGGCGCGTAGCCGAGTTGGTCGATGAGCGCCAGTTCGTGAACGATCTGATCGCGGACCTTGGCCGGCACGCCATCGGGCCAGTGCCGCGCGGCGCCGGCCCAGGAGAGGGCAGCGAGATGTGACTGCGCGGTGGCGCCGGGCGGGACGGGCTCGTCCGGATAGTCGTAGCGGAGCATGTCGAGGCTGAAGGCGCAGCGGTCGACGATCGCGAGTCCGGCCTCGATCGCGGCCGGATGACGCGCGAAGAGGCGGCGCATCTCGGCGGGAGGCTTCAGATGACGTTCGCCATGGGCGAGGAGCAGCTGGCCGGCCTCCTCGATCCGGCGGCCCGTCCGGATGCAGGCGAGCACGTCCTGGAGCGGTCGTCGCGCGGGGTCGTGATAGAGGACGTCGTTGGTGGCAAGCAGGTCTATCCGCGCGGCACATGCCAGCGCGGCGTGGTGGGCGAGGCGCAGGGCATCGTCGCCGCGCTGGAGAACCTGGACGGCAAGATGCAGGTCGCGCCCGAAGGCGTCGCGCAGCACGGCCAGTTGACGTGGAAGGGCGGGATCCGGCGCGGCAGGCGCGACCACCGCGGCGACGCAGCCGGACAGGGCGTCGCCGATCTCGGCCAGGGCGAGGCAGAACCCGCGCGGTCCAGCGCGCCGCCGGCCAGCGGAGATCAGACGCGCAAGACGGCCATAGGCGGCGCGATCGGTGGGCCAGCAGAGCAGCGGCGGCGCGTCCGCCAGCGCGAGCCGCGCGCCGACGACGAGGCGCATGCCGTGCTCGCGCGCGGCGACATGCGCGCGCACGACGCCGCCCAGCGTGTTGGTGTCGGTGATCGCGATGGCGGCAAGACCAAGGTCCTTCGCGCGCGCCACGAGTTCGTGCGGATGGGAGGCGCCACGCTGGATGTCGTGGTTGCTCGCGACCTGCAGTTCGGCATAGGCGCCCGGTTCGGTCATGCGAAGACCCCGTGCAGGAACCAGCCGCGCGTCGCGCCGCGCTGCGCGCCGTCCTGGGCGAGGCGGCGGAAGACCCAGAAGCGCCGGCCGTCGCGATCCTCGACGCGGTAATAGTCGCGCAGCCAGTCCTGTGGCTGGTCACGGCCATCCTGGTCGTTCCACCACTCAGGAGCGATCCGCTCGGGACCATCGGCGGCGCGCACGCGGTGCAACCGCCCACGTAGGCGGAATTGCAGGGGCGGGCCGTCGGGAATCTCCGCGGTCACATCGAGCGGCACGGGGGCTTCGAGCAGGCGCAGCGGTCTTGTCGCTCCATCCGTCCACGGGCTGCGCCAGGACGCAGGCGCCTCCGCGATCCCGCCACCGATCGGCGCCAGTGCAGGAAGCAGGCGTTGCGCCACCTCCGGTGCATGCCGCGCGACGGGCACGAGCCGGCCGACAGCCTGCGCCCCGAGACGGTTCGACACTGCATCGACAAGGGGGGCGAGGTCTGCGTCGCGGTCCGCCGCGCCCATCCCGGCACCCAGCCCGCGCTGACTCGGCGCCAGGGCTTCGACGCGGGTCGCGATCATCTCGGCGCTTTCGATGCCGAGCCCGGGGCGCAGATGTCCGAGCCGTTCGGCGAGGATCTTCATGATGCGGGCAGGCGTGGCGACCGGCGCGGCCGTGGCGACGCCGCAGCGTTCGATCCGCCCATCGAGGCACCGGCAGCGAAACTCGATCGCCCGGGCACCGCGCTCGGCCGCGGCCAGCCGGCGGCAAAGGGCGGCGATCATGTCGTCCGCGAGGCGCGCGATATCCTCCGGGGTCGAGATGGGCTCCGGAAAGGCGCGCCGGACCGCCCAGTCGCAGGCCGGCGGAAGCGGGGACAAGGGGACGTCGCGCTGACCGGACACTGCGTCGAGCCGCTGGGCGAGAGCATCGCCGAAGCGCGCCACCAGGCCGCGCCGCGGCATGCGTCGCAGGTCCCCGATCCTGCGCAGGCCGAGTCGGTCCAGTTGGTCGAGCGTCGCTGCATCGAGACGCAACGCGGCGCAGGGCAGGGCATCCAGGACCCGCTCCGGATCGCCGTCGCGCAGGATCGCCGCGCCGCTCTCGCCGGAGCCCGTGTGAGACGGTGGGCCGAAGCGCGCCAGTGCCCAGGCCGCCGCCGCCGTTCCGGCGACCGCCGCGCGGGTGACGATGCGGCCGCGCTCCAGCCGCGCGAGCGCGTCGCGGCGCAGCCCGTGCTCGTCGCCATGCAGATGCGCGGCGCCCGTGATGTCGAGCAGCAATCCGTCCGGCGGATCGAGGGCCACGTCCGGTGTGTAGCGTTCCGCCCAGCGCGCCAGTTTCTCGAGGAAACGAGCATCGGCAGCGGGGTCGTCGGCGACGACGCGGATGTCCGGAAGCCGGGCGCGGGCGTCCGCGAGGCTGAGGCCAGGGCAAAGCCCGGCCGCCCTGGCGCGGTCGTCGACGGCGGTCAGGCGCAGCGCGCCGCCTTGACGGACGGCCACGACACGCGGCGCCCCGATGTCGCCAGATGCTGGCCACGCCCCCGCAGTGGCGGCTTCATCTCGCGCGTGCCTGTCGAGTTGCAGGCTGGGTAGCCAGAGCGCCAGGAAGCGTCGGTCCATTGGCATGGCCTGCGATGTGGGGGCCTGCGATGTGGGGGCCTGCGATGTGAGGGCCTGCGATGTGAGGGCCTGCGATGTGCTCGCCGGGGAGGTGGCTGGGCTGGACGACGGCGCGGTCTGCCGTGGCCAGGCGCAATCCGGACGCGGCATGGTCGATCACCCACGTACCGGGCCGGCCATGCGGGGCGCGGCGCAACGCGACATGCCATCGCGGCGCGCCTGGCCCAAGGTCCACGCCCGCCATCATGCCCCCACCCGCCATCATGCCCACGCCCTTCGATGTCGCGTGACGGTCGGCGAAGGCGGGCCCGGGATCGCTGCCCGCGGCGGCGATGCGCCAGCGCGTGCGTGCGGCGCTGTGATGCGTGCGTTCGGGCCCCTGGTCCAGGATCAGGGCGGCGGTGCGGTTCGCGGCCGCGGCCAGTTGAAGGCGACGGGAGGCGTTGAAATCGACATTGTCCAATTCCGCCAGCACGGCGACCGGCGCTCCTGCGCGCAGCGTCTCCTCGAATGCCCAGAGGCGCTGCGCGCGCGCGCTTGCGTCGATGGTCAGCAGGCGGGTCGGGACGAGGCCGAACGCCGCAAGCCCTGGCGCGTAGAGCGTGGCGCGGCGTGCGGAGATCCAGACGACCGGCCCCCGCTGGGCGAAGCCGGCGAGCAGGACGGCGGCAAAGCCGGGTGCCGCGCCATCCTCGGCCGGACCGGAGATCTCGTGCAGGCTGCCCGCGGCAATACCGCCTCCCAGCCGGGCGTCGATCGCGGCGATGCCGAGCGATAACGGAGGCTGGGACCCGGGGCCTGACCGGGCCGGAGATGCGCCATCGTCGCCGCCGATATCCGAAGAATGCCCGCTCGATGCCTCGATGGCGCGCACGCGGGCGACGAGGTCTTGCCATCGCGATTCTCGTGCCGCGTCCTCATCCAGTTTATGAATTTTGCCTTGTGAATTCATGTAAATCAATATTTTGAAGTCTATAATTAATGTGATGTATCACATGATATTTGTGGCGGTGATCCCGTTCGAGCGTAAACCGCATGATGATGTTCTTGTTTTGTTCTTTCAAGGGCAAAAACGCCGCGACACGGCGACACCCGTCGTGCCGCCGGTCAGGCCATACGCGCGGATTGGCTCAGAGCGTCGCCAGCGCCCGGCCGAACGTCAGGGGATCGACATTGCCGCCCGAGCACACGACCACCACGGTGCGGCCCGCGACCGGCAATTTGCCGCTCAGCGCGGCGGCGAGCGCCACGGCGCCGCCGGGTTCCACGACCAGCTTGAGGTCGCGGAAGGCGACGCCCATCGCGCGCAGCACCTCGTCGTCGGTGACGGCGATGCCGCTGTGCAGCAGGCGGCGGTTGATCGAGAAGGTGATCTCTCCCGGCGTCGCCGCCAGCAGGGCATCGCAGATCGACTGCGCGCCGGGTGCGTTGGCAAGGCGCGCATCGGCTTCCAGGGAGCGGGCGTGGTCGTCGAACCCGGCGGGTTCGCAGACATGAACGGCGGTGCCAGGGCTCGTCGCCTCGAGGGCGAGGGCGATGCCGGCGACCAGTCCACCGCCCGAGGCGCAGGCGGCGACGGCGTCGATGGCGATCCCCGCGGCGCGGGCCTGAGCCGCGATCTCGAGCCCGACCGTGCCCTGACCGGCGATGATGTGCGGATCGTCGTAAGGCGGCACCAGCACCGCGCCACGCTCGTCGCGGATCCGTCGGCCGATCGCCTCGCGATCCTCGCCGAAGCGGTCGTAGCTGACGACCTCGGCGCCGTAGGCGCGGGTGTTCGCGACCTTGATGCCAGGGGCGTCCGCGGGCATCACGATCACGGCCGGCGCGCCGACCAGTTGCGCGGCGGCGGCGACGCCCTGGGCATGGTTGCCGGAGGAGAAGGCGACGACGCCGGTGCGCCGTTCCGCGGCGGACAGCCGGCCGATCCGGTTGAACGCGCCGCGGAACTTGAAGGACCCGGTGCGTTGCAGCGGCTCCGCCTTGACCAGAAGACGACCGCCGAGCCGCGCGTTGAGCAGGGGCGATTCGAGCAGCGGGGTAAGCGTCGCGTGCCCGGCGATGAGGCGCGCGGCGTCCTCGATCGCGGCGAAATCGGGAGCGGCGGGATGTGGTTGGGTCTGCGGCATCGTCATCCTTGTCCTGTCCTGCGGTGCGTTCACTTGCCGGCGCGCGCGAAATCGCGCTCCAGCGCCGCCAGCCAGTCGCGCTGGCCGAGCTTCTGGCGGTAGATCATCAGGTTTTCGCTGACGCGCTGGACGTAGTTGCGCGTCTCGTCGAAGACGATCATCTCGATCCAGTCGATGGGATCGACATCGTCGGCCCGCGGATCGCCGTGCTCGCGGATCCATTGCGCGACACGCCCCGGTCCGGCGTTGTAGGCGGCCAGCGCGATGATCGAGGCGTTCCCGTAATCGGCGAGGAGCCCGGCCAGATAGGCCTGCCCGAGGGTCATGTTGTAGAGCGGTTCCGCCGTCAGGCGCTGGGGCGTATGACGCTTGCCGTGGCCGAGCTGCTCCGCGACCGCACGTGCCGTCAGAGGCATCAGCTGCATCAGCCCACGGGCGCCGGCCGGGCTCACGGCATCGGCTTCGAAGGCGCTTTCCTGCCGGATCGTCGCCAGGACGAGCGCGCGCTCGGGCGCATTGCCGGGGGGCGTGCGGATCGTCGGCCATCCTTCGTCCGGCAGCATGACACCGGCGCGCTGGGCGGCTCGCTTGGCCATCGAGACGGCGAGGTCCGGACGCCCGAGGCCGATGGCGATCTGCGCCGCCGCGCGCTTTTCGCCGGGGCTGCGGGCGACATCGATCATGCGGCGTACGAAATGCTTCACGCTGTCGTGCTCGCCGATGTCGGCGAGCAGGATCGCGGCCCGGGCGAGGTCGCTGCGCTCGACATGCGCGCGCTCCTCGCGGGTCGGTGCGGGCGGGCCACCCGGCGCGGACCGCTCGCCATCCGGCAGCCGCAGCAGCGCGATCTGGCCGTAGAAGGTGACGTTCAGCGCGGCAGCCTGGCGGTACCATCCGCGCGCCGTCTCGGTATCGCCGAGCGCCTCGTGTGCGCGTCCGAGCCAGTACGCGCCGCGCGCCTGCGTCACCGGCA
>CAIOSQ010000112.1 GCA_903860935.1 uncultured Rhodospirillales bacterium
AAGACATTCGTGAAGCGGCCCTTCTCGCTCGAATAGCGCCGCTCTTCCTTGAGGCCGATGACCTCGAAGAAGGCGAGCGTGTCCTCGATCGAGGAGACGCGGATCATCGTATGCAGGTACTTCATCGGTTCGGCTCCCTGGACGTCATGGCGATGGGTTGTGGCAGATCCCGGCGCGCGACGGTAGGGGCGGGATACGGGGCTTGGCGACACGATGCTGCTGCGGCGGCGACCGCGCGACGGGTTGCGCTAGGCGGCAACCGCATCGGCGAGAGCGCGCGGCGACGAACCTCCAAACCTCCCCAGGTTTGGTTTCGCCGCAGGTTTGGTTTCGCCGCCTGCCGCTGCCCGGCTCATCCACAGCCGCATGATCCGCAAAACCAAACCTGGGGAGGTTTGCAGAGCGCGGAACGGCCGCCAGCGACACGATCTTCGCGACCGGCCGGCCCGTCGGGACCGCGCGCCGGGACGCCCTGCGTCAAGACGCCGCGCACCGCGTGCGGCGCCGCGGCGCGGGCCCGGGACTAGGCTGATCCGCAGGATGCAGCCAGACGACCCCTATTGGAGCCGCGATGCGGCGACGCTTCTCGCCGGGCTCGGCACCGGCGCTGGCGGCCTCGCCACGGAGGTCGCGGCCGCGCGGCTGGCGCGGCTCGGCGGGAACGGCGTCGGCGAGAGCGCGCGGCGACGCGGCCTGCGCCTGCTGCTGCGGCAATTCGAGAGCCCGCTGGTCCTCGTCCTGATCGTCGCGGCCTCGGTGTCGCTGGCGCTGCGGGAATTCATCGACGCCGCGATCATCCTCGCCATCGTCCTCGGCAGCGCGCTGATCGGCTTCGTGCAGGAGCATCGCGCGGCGCACGCCGTCGCGGCGCTGGAACGGCGGCTGGCGCTGCGCGCGCGGGTGCTGCGCGACGGTGCCGAGACGCTGGTGCCGGCCGAGCATGTCGTGCCCGGCGACATCGTGCTGCTGGCGGCCGGCAATCTGATCCCCGCCGATGGCGTCGTGCTGGCGGCGCAGGACTTCCTGGTCAGCGAAGCCGCGATGACCGGCGAGTCGTTCCCGGTCGAGAAGCGACCGGGCGCCGTCCCCGCGGACGCACCGCTCGCACGACGCGGCAACTGCGTCTTCCTCGGCGCCTCGGTGCGCAGCGGCACCGCGCGCGTGCTGGCCGTGCGCACGGGACGGCGCACCGAGTACGGCGCGATCGCGGCGAGCCTCGCCGCCGCCCAGCCCGAGACCGCCTTCATGCGCGGCATCCGCGATTTCGGCGCCATGCTGGTGCGGGTGATGACGGTGGTCGTGCTCTTCGTGCTGACCGCCAATCTGCTGCTCGAACGGCCGCCGATCGATTCGCTGCTCTTCGCGGTCGCGCTGGCGGTCGGGCTGTCGCCGGAATTGCTGCCGGCGATCGTCGCCGTGACGCTTGCCGCCGGCGCGCGGGCGATGAGCCGGCGCGGCGTCATCGTGCGCCGGCTGGAAGCGATCGAGGATCTCGGCGCGATCGACGTGCTGTGCACCGACAAGACCGGCACCCTGACGGAGGGCAGGGTCGCGCTGCACGCCGCGCTCGATCCCGCGGGCGGAGCCGCGGCCGAGGTCGCGCGGCTCGCCTTCCTCAACGCCGCGCTGGAGACGGGGATCGAGAACCCGCTCGACGCCGCCCTGGTCGCCGCCGGCGAGGTGGCCGGCTTCACCACCGCGGGGATGACGAAGATCGACGAGATCCCCTACGACTTCCAGCGACGGCGCCTGACGATCGTACTTGCCGTGCCGGAAGACGGCGCGACGCATCTGGTCGTCACCAAGGGTGCGCTCGCCAATGTCCTCGACGCCTGCGCGACCGTCGCGACCAGCGATACGGAACAGCCGCTCGACGCACCGCGCCGCGCCACGCTGGAGGCGATCGGCGCGGCGCATGGCGCGGTCGGGCTGCGCGTCCTGGCGCTCGCCACGCGGCGCATGGCGGCGCGCCCTCATTACGGACGCGAGGACGAGACCGCGATGGTGTTCCGCGGCTTTCTGCTCTTCGCCGATCCGCCGCGCGCCGACGCCGCACGCACGATCGCCGACCTCGCCGCGCTCGGCATCCGCGTCGCGATGGTCACCGGCGACAATCGCCATGTCGCCATCCATGTCGCGCGCGCGGTCGGCCTCGACCCAGCGGCGATCATGACCGGCGCGGAGCTGGCCGCGCTCAAGGACGAGGCGCTCTGGCACCGCGCGCCGCGCACCGACCTGTTCGTCGAAATCGACCCGCAAGCCAAGGCGCGCATCGTGCGCGCCCTGCAGCATACGGGCCATGCGGTCGGCTACATGGGCGACGGCATCAACGATGCGCCGGCGTTGCTGGCGGCCGATGTCGGCATCTCCGTCGAGGGCGCGGTCGACGTGGCGCGGGAAAGCGCCGACATCGTGCTGGTCGCGCGCGGTCTCGACGTGCTGCGCGCGGGCATCGAGGACGGACGCCGCGCCTTCGCCAACACGCTCACCTATGTCGCCATCACCACCTCCGCCAGCTTCGGAAACATGGTCAGCATGGCGCTGGCGACGCCGCTGCTGCCCTTCCTGCCGCTCGCGGCGAAGCAGGTGCTGCTCAACAACCTGCTCTCGGACCTGCCGATGATGGCGCTGGCGGGCGACCGCGTCGACGCCGGGCGGATCGTGTCACCCCGCCGCTGGAGCGTCGCCGCGATCCACCGCTTCATGCTGGGCTTCGGGCTGCTGAGCTCCGTCTTCGACCTCGCCGCCTTCGCGATCCTGCTGCTGGTCTTCCGCGCCGGCGAGGCGGAGTTCCAGACGGCCTGGTTCACGATCTCCCTGCTGACCGAGCTGGCGATCATCCTGGTCCTGCGCACCGACGGGCCGTTCCTGAAGAGCCGCCCCAGCCCCCTGCTTGCGGCATTGCTGGCCTTGGTCGCGACGGCGGCGCTGGCCATCCCGTTCCTCGGTCCCGTTGCCGCCGCCTTCGGCTTCGTGCCCCTGCCGCCGTCGCTGCTGGCGACCGGCGCGGCGCTCGTCGTGCTCTACGTCCTCGCGAACGAGACGCTCAAGACGCGCCTCGCCGCCATGCGGACCGGCCGGTGAGGGCGGGTCAGTAGATGCTCTCGCCGGACTTCGTGAAATGGCACCAGCGCGCGGTCTTGAGGAAGGGCAGCAGGACGCGCATCGCGCGCGGCGTGCCGATGCGCTCGAGCGTCTCGGTGGCGTAGCCGACGACGTAGCGGTTGGCGTCGCGCAGGCCCGCCTGCGCGAGATCGACGAGGCTGTCGTCGCCGCGCTGCGCGCACCGCACGAAGGCGAGCGCGGCATGGACGCGGATCTCGTCCTCCGGGTCGGTCAGCGCGTTGCGCAGCGCCGGCGCGAAGCCGTTCATCGTGCAGCGCCGGCCGATCGCATAGAGCGCGTTGATGCGCACCTGCGGATCGGCATCGCAGGCGGCGCGGGAGAGCGCGTCGTCGCTGGCCACGTCGGCGCCGATCTCGCCCAGCGCGAAGCTCGCCAGCTTGCGCACCACGCCCGACGTCGCGCCTGTCGCCTCGGCGAGGACCGGGCCAGCCGCCGCAGCGCCGGACGCGGCGAGGCCGAAAGCCGCCGCGCGCGCGGCCGGATCCTCGGCATAGCGGTCGCCGCGCTCGGCGGTCGAGGTCAGGTCTTCGGGCAGGTTCTCGCCCGACCCGGACAGCAAGACGCGACCGAGGCGCGCGACGCCAGACGGCCCGCGCCCGGCAAGCTCGTAGGCCGCCGAGAGCGAGCGCTCCTCGTCGGCGGCGCCCAGCGCGGCCTCCAGTTCGGCCTCGCTCTGTCCGCCGGTGGCCTCGCCCGGAACCGGCTTGCCCGCGAGCCAGTTCCACGTGCCACGCCAGAGCGGCGACAGCGCGAAGCGTGCCGGCGCGTCTTCGGGATCTTGCCAGCGATCATCCGCGCAATCCCAGCTGGGACCCGTCGGCAGCGCCATGCGGTTCATCAGGAACTTGAGCATGAAACGCTTTTGGTTCGTGAAGTTACGCATGCGCGCATGCCAGACGTCGAAGGCGCCGATGGCGATGCTGCCGGCCGGACCGCCCAGCGGAAAGGCGTCGTCGGCATCGATGCCGGGATTGCGCAGCGCGTACTGGCTGCCTGGCACGACGCCGGTCGGACCGCGCTCGCGCAGCGTGTCCTGCGGATAGTAGAACAGCAGCAGCGACCAGGGTCGGTGCGTACGCACATGGCGCTTGAAGGCGAAGAAGCTGTCCTTGTGCAGCGGCTGCGGCCCGTCATGGGGCATGTTGTTGTGCAGCGCGCGATGCGGATCGAGCATGTGGCCCGGCCCGAGCAGGCTGGTCAACGCGCCCTTGACCACCGGATCTTCGAACAGCTCGCCCAGCTGCGGCAGCAGCGGCAGGATGTTGTTGCCGGGATTGTTCGGCTTGGCCTTGCCCGGATGCTCGACATGATCCGCAGGCACGATCTTGTCGAAGGCCTCGTAGATCGCGCGATGGAAGCTGGGTGGCAGCGTCGGCTGCACATGCACGACGCCGTTGGCGACAAAGGATCGCATCTGGGCATCGGTGAGGAGACGAAGGCTCATGGGCGGGCGACCTCCTTTGGGGTCCGGATTCGCGTGGCGGCGGGATCGGCGCCGGCCGGGCTGCCGCAGCTGCCGCGCACGACGAGTTCGCAGGAGAGCGCGATCGACTGACGCGGTCCGGGCGACTGGCCCGGCGGCGCCGCCATGACCTGCAGCAGCCGATCGAAAGCCTGCTGCGCGAGACGCGCGCGGTCGTAGCGCAGCGTCGTCAGGCGCACGCGGCGCATGCCGGCGACGAAGATGTCGTCGAAGCCGGTGACCGCGAGGTCGCGCGGCACGTCGAGCCCGAGATCCGCCGCCGCGTCCATCGCGCCGCAGGCCATGATGTCGCTGGTGCAGACCACCGCCGTGGGACGATCGGCGAGACCGAGCAGGGCGGTGACCGCGGCATGACCACCATGCTGGTCGAAGGTCGAGGCGGAGATCAGCTCGTCGCCGGCCTCGAGCCCGGCTTCGGCCAGCGCGCTGCGCCAGCCATCCTCGCGCGCCTTCACCACCGTGCTCATCAGGCCGCGCACGAAACCGATGCGACGATGGCCCAGCCCGATCAGATGGCGCGTGACCATCCGGAAGGCCGCGAGATTGTCGATGCGGAAGACATCGGCGTCGCAGCCCTCGAAATAGTTGAACACCAGCACCGTGGGCACGCCGGCGTCGCGCAACGCCTGCAGACCGCTGGCGTCGTTGCCGCTGGCCAGGATCACGCCGTCGACGGATTGGCGGATCAGGCTGCGCAGCAACTCGCGCTCTGGCCCGGCGTTCCAGCCGGTATCGCCGACGACCACCGAATAGCCCGCGGCGCCGGCGATGCGGGTCAGCGTCGCGATCAGGTCGCCATAGGACGGGTTGCCGATATGCGGCACCACCAGGCCGATCACCTTGCGGCTGCCGGTGACCAGCCCGCGCGCCGCGGCGTTGGGCGTGTAGGACAGCTGCCGGCAGACATCGAGGACCCTGCGCCGCGTCGCCTCGCCGACCACGGGTCGGTCGTTGACGACATTCGACACGGTCTGTGCCGAGACGCCGGCCAGCCTCGCGATGTCCTTGATCGTCGCCCGCATCCTGTCTGTCCCTACCTCATATTTGAACGTTAAAATAAATCGCGCGTCAAGCGAGGTGGCAGGCCGCCTCGTGCCCCGGCGCGACGACGCGCAAAGGCGGCGCCACCGTCCGGCAGCGCGGCTCGGCCAGCGGGCAGCGCGTGTGGAAACGGCAGCCGGAGGGCGGGTCGACGGCGCTCGGCAACTCGCCTTCGATCGGCGGCCGACGCGGGACCGTGGGATCTGGGACCGGCACCGAAGCGAGCAGCGCCTGGGTATAGGGATGGCGGGGCGCTGCGAACAGGTCGCGGGTCGGCGCGACCTCGACCAGCGCGCCGAGATACATGACCGCGGTGCGGTGGCTGACATGCTCGACCACCGCGAGGTCATGCGCGATGAACAGATAGGCAAGCCCGAACTCGGCCTGCAGGTCGAGCAGCAGATTGATCACCTGCGCCTGGACCGAGACGTCGAGCGCCGAGACCGGCTCGTCGCAGACCACCACGCGCGGCCGCGAGGCGATCGCCCGCGCGATGCCCAGGCGCTGACGCTGACCGCCGGAAAACTCGTGCGGCAACCGGTCGAGATGCTCCGGCCCCAGCCCGACGCGACGCAAGATCTCCGTGACGTGGTCGCGCCGTTCGGCCGCGGGGACCAGCCCGAAATTGGCCAGCGGTTCTCCGACGATGTCGACCACGCGCATGCGCGGGTTGAGCGAGGCGTAGGGGTCCTGAAAGACCAGTTGCAGGTCACGCCGCAACGCGCGCATGCGTCGGTGATCGAGGTCGTCGATGCGCTGCCCGAACAGGCGCACGGTTCCGGCGGTGGGTGGCGTCAAGCCCAGGATCATGCGACCCACGGTCGACTTTCCGCTGCCACTCTCGCCCACCAGCGCCAACGTCTCGCCCGCAACGATGCGCAACGACACGCCGTCGACGGCGCGCACCACGGCACCGCGCGCGGCGGCGCCGCGGATCGCGTAATGCTTGACCAGCCCCTCGACCTCGAGCGCGATCTCAGACCCGGCCATGCGCCATCTCCAGCCGCTCCTGCGCGCGCCAGCATGCGACGCGATGATCGGGCGCGATCTCGACCGGCTCGGGCGCGGAGCGTCGGCAGAGATCGAGCGCATGCGCGCAGCGCGCGGCGAAGGGGCAGCCCTCGATGCGCCCATCCATCACCGGCACGCTGCCCGACATCTCGCGCAGGCGGCCACGCGGCCCGTGCGCCGCCGAGGAGCCCAGGCGCGGCATCGAGGCCAGGAGGCCCAGCGTGTAGGGATGCCGCGGATCGGCGAAGAGCCGTCCCACCGGCGCCTCCTCGACCTTGCGGCCGGCATACATCACGACGACACGGCGCGCGGATTGCGCGACCACGCCCAGATCATGCGTGATCAGCACCATCGCCGTCCCGATACGCCGCTGCAGATCCTGGAGCAGGTCGAGGATCTGCGCCTGCACGGTCACGTCGAGCGCGGTCGTGGGTTCGTCGGCGAGCAGAACGGCGGGACGACAGGCGACCGCCATGGCGATCATCACGCGCTGGCGCATGCCGCCCGACATCTCGAACGGATACTGGCCCAGGCGGCGCTCGCCGTCGGGGATGCGCACCAGGCGCAGCAGGTCGAGCGCCTCGGCCGTGGCGGCGGCACGATCCAGACCGCGATGGGTACGGATCGTCTCGATGATCTGCCGCCCGACGCTGAGCACCGGGTTGAGCGAGGTCATCGGCTCCTGGAACACCATCGAGATGCGGTTTCCACGCAGGCGGCGCATTTCCTCTTCCGACAGGCCGACGAGGTCCTCGCCGCCCAGGCGCAGCCGCGATGCGCGCATCGTCGCGATGCGCTGCGGCAGCAGGCGCAGGATCGCGAGCGCGGTGACGCTCTTGCCGCAGCCGGATTCGCCGACGATGGCCAGGGTCTCGCCCGCGTCCAGCGTCAGCGACATGCCGTCCACCGCGCGGATCGTCCGTCCGCCCGAGCGCAGGTCGACGGCGAGATCCGCGACCTCGAGCGCGGGAGGTGGGGAGCCGCTCATTTCAGCGCCGCTCGGAGTTTGGGATCGAGCCGGTCGCGCAACCCGTCGCCGACCAGATTGATCGCCAGCACGGTGAGCGTGAGCACGACGCCGGGCATGAGCACGAGCATCGGCGCGATGAGGAAGAAGGCACGACCCGAAGCCATGATGTTGCCCCAGCTCGGCACCTCGGGCGGCGTGCCCGCGCCGAGGAAGCTGAGCGCCGCCTCGATGATGATCGCCGACGCCGCGATGTAGGTCGCCTGCACGATCAGCGGCGCCAGCGTGTTGGGCAGGATATGGCGGCGCACGATGCCGAAGGTGGTGGCGCCCGAGACGATCGCGCCCTCGACGAAGGGCAACTCGCGCAAGGTGAGCACGACCGAGCGCACGAGCCGCACGACGCGCGGGATCTCGACGATGGCCAGCGCGATGACCACGGTCTCGACGCTGGCGCGGAACACCGCCATCAGCGCGATCGCGAACAGCACGCCGGGGATCGACATCACGCCGTCCATGACGCGCATCAGCGGCCCGTCCAGTACGCGCACGAAGCCGGCCAGCAGGCCGATCGCCAGGCCGCCGATGGTGGCGAGCGCCGCGACGGCGGCGCCGACGAGGATCGAGATCCGCGTGCCGACCAGGATGCGCGAGAACAGGTCGCGGCCGAGCTGATCGGTGCCAAGGAGATGCGTGGCCGAGGCCGGCTCGAGGCTGTTGGTCGGCGCGATCGCCAGCGGATCATGCGGCGCGATCCACGGTGCGACCAGCCCGAGCGCCGCGATCAGCAACAGCGTACCGCCGCCGACGGCCAGCGTCGGGCTCTCGCGCGCCAGACGGCGCAGGGCGGCAAGCCACTCGACCATCAGTAACGGATCCGCGGATCGAAGAGCATGTAGGACAGATCGACGAGCAGGTTGAGCAGCACGTAGACCGCCGACATCACGAGCACGACGCCCTGGATGACCGGGAAGTCGCGGCGAAAGATGGCATCGACCGTGAGCCGGCCGATTCCGGGAATGGCGAAGACGCTCTCGGTCACGACCACGCCGCTGAGCAGGATGCCGAAGCCGATGCCGATCATCGTCACCACCGGAACCGCCGCGTTCTTGAGCGCGTGGACAAGCAGCACGACCGGCCGGCGCAGCCCCTTGGCGCGCGCGGTGCGGATGTAATCCTCGTTGAGCACCTCCAGCATGCTGGCGCGGGTCACCCGCGCGATCAGCGCCACGAAGGTCGCGCCGATGGCGAGCGCGGGCAGGGTGAGCGCGCGCAGCACCGCCACCGGGCCGGCTTCGAGACCGGGAAAGCCCTGCACCGGCAGGAGGCCCAGCCGCAGGCCGAACACATAGGCCAGGATGTAGCCGAGCACGAAGACCGGCGTGGAAAACCCGAGCACCGCGCCGGCCATCACCGCGCGGTCGACCAGCGAGCCTGCGCGCGCGGCGGCCAGCACGCCCAGCGGCACGGCGACGAGCACCGCGTAGACCATGGCGCAGAGCGTCAGCAGCACCGTCGGCGCCGCGCTCTGCGCGATCAGCTCCAGCACCGGCTTGCGGGTGAAGAGCGACAGGCCGAGATTGCCCTGGAGCGTCTGTGCCAGCCACGCGAAATACTGCGCCGGCAACGGCAGATCGAGGCCGAGCGCCGTGCGCGTGCGGGCGATCTGCTCGGCGGTCGCGAACTCGCCCAGCATGATGGTCACCGGATCGCCCGGCCCGACGCGCGACAGCACGAAGACGACCACGGTGACGACACCCATCACCGGGACGACCATCAGCAGACGCTTGAGGATATAGCGCAGCATCGTGAGGCCTTCGCGCGGAACGGCCCGCCGCATCGCGGCGGCGGGCCGTCACGCTCCTGGCTCAACGCTTCTGGACGTTCCACATCACCGGATAGCCCTGCACCGGCAGCAGACCGCTGACGACCGCGCGGCTGGCCGTC
Organism: uncultured Rhodospirillales bacterium; assembly: GCA_903860935.1. GTDB lineage: Bacteria > Pseudomonadota > Alphaproteobacteria > CACIAM-22H2 > CACIAM-22H2 > CAIOSQ01. The sequence goes on from CAIOSQ010000112.1 coordinate 9,576, forward strand.
GGCAGCAGGAACTGGCCGACCGGGACATAGGGCAGCGCCTGGAAGAACCGCGCCTGGTAGGACTGGACCCAGGCGGCACGTCCCTCGGGCGCGACGAAGGCATAGGCCTCGAGCTGCTTCTGGAGGTCCTCGTCGCAAGGCCAGCCGACCCAGTTCTTGCCATCGCAGGTGGCCACCGCCGCGCTGTTGGCCAGCGGATCGCCCTGCGAGATCATCTTTCCGTGGGTGTGGAAGATGTGCCAGCCATTGGGCGTCGTCTTCGGATCGCCGCGCTCGTTGCGCCGCGAGGCCCAGGCGCCGATATCCATCGCCTGCACGTCGACCGTCACGCCGGCCTGGCGCAGCTTCTGCGCGGTCACCAGCGACATCGCGTGGATGCGGTCGTTGGAAGGCGGATCGATGATGACGATCGGTCGACCGTCATACCCCGCCTCGCGCAGCAACGCCTTGGCCTTTTCGACATCGGTGCCCTTGGCCCAGTCGCCGATCCCGGCCGTGTTCTCGAGCGGCGTGCCGCAACCGAACACCGCCCAGCAGGGCTTCTGCAGCTTCGGCAGGCGCACGATCGCGGCGAGATGGTCGGTCTGGTTACCGAGCAGGTAGAGCAGCGCCTGGCGCGCCTTCGGGTTGTTGAACGGCGGCACGAGGTGATTGACGCGCAAGATGCCCTGCTCGCCGATCGGGTTGAGCATCTGCACCTCGACGCCGGGCGCGCGCTCCAGCACCTGCATCAGGGCCAGCTGCGGGAAGACGAGGACGTCGACCTCGCCCGACATCAGCGCCTGCGCCGAGGTCGTGGCATCGGGGATGTGCGAGAACTCGACCCGGTCGACCTTGACCACCTTGCCGCCGGCCATGGCGCTGGGCGGCTCGGCACGCGGCACGTAATCCGGGTTCTTCACGTAGACGGCCCTGTCACCGGGCTTCCAGCCCTCCTGCACGAAACGGAACGGGCCTGAGCCGATCGACGTGGTCAGCGGCCTGGCGGGATCGGTGGAGGCATCGGCCGCGCGCATGACGAACAGCGCGTTGAGCGGATCGGCCATCATCTCCAGCACCGGTCCGAAGGGCCGGGACAGGCGCAACTCGAAGCTCCGCGCGTCGATCGCCTCGACCGCCTCGACATGGCGGAACAGCGCCGCGCCGCTGGCCTTGCGCGCCGCCCCGCGGCGCAGCGACGGCACCACGTCCTTGGCCTCGACCGGCGAGCCGTCGTGGAACTTGAGGCCGTCGCGCAGGACAAACCGCCATTTGAGGCCGTCGGCCGAACGCTCGTAGCTGGCGACCATCTGCGGCTGCGGCCGGCTCTGCGCATCCAGGGCGAAGAGCTGGTCGTAGACCATGAAGCCATGCTGGATGGCCATGCTTTCGGTCGTGACCACGGGGTCCACGGTCGTGACGTTGCCGTCGATCAGCACCTTGAGCACGGATTGCGCCTGTGCCGCAGGCATCGCCGCGACACCGATCGCCGCGATGCCGATCGCCGCCAGAGCCGTCGCCGCCAGCGCGCGGCGCAGGAAAGATGGACGCATCATGATATTCCCTCCCCAGAGCTTGTCGGAGTTCGTGCGCGCCGGCGGGAATGAAGACCCCCGCGACACACCGGACCCCATAGTTGAACGTTAAAATCCCTGCACCCCGACCGTCAAGCCGCAGCCTGCCATCTTGCCGCGATGCGGCCGGCGGTCTATCGCTGGCCCTGGCGACATCCCGTCGCCGTTGCGGAGTTCCAGCCATGGCGTCCAGCGTCTTCAGGGGCACGATCCCCGCCCTCATGACCCCGTGCCGACCCGATCGCACGCCGGATTTCGACGCGCTGGTGCGGCGCGCCGGCGCGCTGGTCGAGGCCGGCATGTCCGCCGTCGTCTATTGCGGCTCCATGGGCGACTGGCCGCTGCTGGACGACGCGCAGCGCAAGGAGGGCGTCGAGCGCCTGGTCGGCGCGGGCATCCCGGTCATCGTCGGTACCGGCGCGCAGAGCCCGGCGCGCGCCGTCGCCCTCGCCGCGCATGCGAAGACCGCCGGAGCGCGGGGATTGATGGTGATCCCGCGCGTCCTGTCGCGCGGGACATCGGCGATCGCGCAGCGCGCGCATTTCGAGGCGATCCTGGAGGCCGCGGGCGATCTCCCGGCGGTCATCTACAACAGCCCGCATTATGGCTTCGAGACGCGCGCCGAGCTGTTCTTCGCCCTGCGCGCCCGCCACGCCAACCTCGTCGGCTTCAAGGAGTTCGGCGGCGCGGCGGCGCTGCGCTACGCGGCCGAGCACATCACCGGCGGCGATCCGTCGCTGGCGCTGCTGGTCGGCGTCGACACCCAGGTCTATCACGGCTACGTCAATTGCGGCGCGGTCGGCGCGATCACGGGGATCGGCAATGTCCTGCCGAAGGAAGTGCTCCATCTGGTCTCACTGTGCGAGCGCGCGGCCACCGGCGACGCCACGGCGCGGCGCCGGGCGCGCGAGCTGGACGAGGCGCTGGGCGTCCTGTCTTCCTACGACGAGGGGACGGATCTCGTCCTTTTCTACAAGTATCTGCTCGTGCTCGAGGGGCATCTGGAATACGCGCTCAATTTCGAGCCGAGCGACGCGCTGTCGCGCAGCCAGCGCCACCACGCCGAGTCTCAGTTGCGGCTGTTCAAGGCGTGGTACGCGTCGTGGTCGGCGCAGCACGCGTGAGGGCGCGGATGACATGAGCCGGGGGATGCGGCGGGTGGTCGGCCGCGGCGCGTCACGATTCCACTTGCCTGGACGCGCGCGATGCATATAGTCCGCCGCAATAACGCTTAGGCCGTGTCTAGGCCAGCGCTGCGCAAGAAGAAAGCTGGCCAAGCGGCCGGCTTTTTTGTTGGCCCGGCGCCCCGCGCGCCCGCACCGGAAAGATCGTCGTTCGCAACGCATGGACCAACGTCAGGCGACCCTCGAGACACTGATCCAGCCGACCGTCGAAGGGCTCGGCTACGATCTCGTGCGCGTGGTGGTCTCGGGCCGCCAGCGTCCGACGCTGCAGGTCATGGCCGAACGGCGGGATCGCAAACCGATGACGGTCGAGGATTGCGAGACGATCAGCCGCGCCATCTCGGCCAAGCTCGACGTCGAGGATCCGCTGCCCGAAGCCTACACGCTCGAGGTCAGCTCGCCCGGCATCGACCGCCCGCTGGTGCGCCCCGCCGACTACGTCCGTTTCGCCGGCCATGTGGCCAAGGTGGAAAGCCGCGAACCGGTCGCCGGTCAGCGTCGTTTCACCGGCCGCATCCTGGGTGCCGACGACACCACGCTGCGTCTCGCCATCGAGACCGGCGAGATCGAGTTGCCGATCGCCGCCATCGCCCGCGCCAAGCTCGTCCTGACCGACGAGTTGCTGCGCGCCGCGCAGGCGGGACACGTCACGCATTGAACCACCCCACAGGGACCTAGCCGCCATGGCCGAGACCAAGACAGCCTACAACCGCATCGAGATGCTGCAGGCCGCCGATGTCGTCGCGCGCGAGAAGTCGATCGACCGCGAGCAGGTGCTCGAGGCGATGGAGATGGCGCTGCAGAAGGCGGCCAAGTCCAAGTACGGTCCCGAGCACGACATCCGCGCGATGATCGACCGGCAGACCGGCGAGACGCAGCTCTTCCGCTACCGCCAGGTCGCGGATCCCGTCGAGAACGAATTCACGCAGATCGGCGTCGATGCGGCGCAGAACATCCACCCCGACGCCAAGATCGGCGACTTCCTGACCGATCCGCTGCCGGCGATCGATCTTGGGCGCATCAACGCGCAGACGGCGAAGCAGGTCATCGTCCAGCGCGTGCGCGACGCCGAGCGCGAGCGCCAGTTCGGCGAGTACAAGGACCGCATCGGCGAGATCGTGAACGGCATCGTCAAGCGCGTCGAGTTCGGCAACGTCACGGTCGATCTGGGCCGTGCCGAGGCGGTGATGCGCCGCGACGAGACGATCCCGCGCGAGACCTTCAAGGTCTCCGACCGCGTGCGCGCCTATATCTACGACGTCCGCAAGGAAGCGCGCGGGCCGCAGATCTTCCTGTCCCGCACCCATCCGCAATTCGTCGCCAAGCTCTTCGCGCAGGAAGTGCCCGAGATCTACGACGGCATCATCGAGATCAAGTCGGTCGCCCGCGATCCCGGTAGCCGCGCGAAGATCGGCGTCGTGTCCAACGACTCCTCGATCGACCCGGTCGGCGCCTGCGTCGGCATGCGCGGCAGCCGCGTCCAGGCGGTCGTGCAGGAGATCCAGGGCGAGAAGATCGACATCATCCCGTGGTCGCCCGATCCCGCGACCTTCGTCGTCAACGCGCTGGCGCCTGCCGAAGTCGCCAAGGTCGTGCTCGACGAGGACGACCATCGCATCGAGGTCGTGGTCCCAGACGACCAGCTGTCGCTGGCGATCGGCCGCCGCGGCCAGAATGTCCGCCTCGCCTCGATGCTGACGGGCTGGGCGATCGACATCCTCACCGAGGCCGAGGAATCCGAGCGCCGGCAGGAGGAGTTCCGCACCCGCTCCGCGCTGTTCGTCGAGGCGCTGGACGTCGACGACGTGATCGCCGGTCTGCTCGTGACCGAGGGCTTCACGAAGGTCGACGAGGTCGCGGCCGTCGCGGTCGAGGATCTCGGCGCGATCGAAGGTTTCGACGAGGCGATCGCCGAGGAGCTGCAGAGCCGCGCCCAGGACTGGATCGCGCGCCGCGACGCCGCGTACGACGCGAAGCGCCGCGAGATGGGCGTCGCCGACGACATCGCCGCCTTCGAGGTCCTGTCGCCCGCCATGCTGGTGGCGCTCGGCGAGAAGGGCGTGCTGACGCTCGACGACCTCGCCGATCTCGCCGGCGACGAGCTGGTCGAGATCCTGGGCAAGGACGAGATGTCCGAGGAGACCGCCAACGCCATCATCATGAAGGCGCGCGAGCACTGGTTCGCCGGCGAGGAGCAGACCTGACCCGATGACAGCCGCAGCCGCAGCGCTCGACGACGACGTCCCGATGGCCGACAGCGAACGCCGCTGCCTCGGCACCGGGGAGGTGCGTCCGCGCGTCGGCATGCTGCGCTTCGTGGTGGCGCCGGACCCGGCGCTGGGGCTCGTTCCGGACCTGGCCGGCGACCTGCCGGGTCGCGGCCTGTGGGTGAGCGCGGACCGGACCGCCCTCGAGCGCGCCCTGGCGCGCAACGCCTTCGCCCGCGCGGCGCGCGGCCCCTTGCGCATCGCGCCCGATCTGTCTGCGCGCGTAGAGGCGGGCCTCGTCCGGCGGCTCGTCGACTGGCTCGGGCTGGCGCGCCGCGCCGGCGCCGCCGTCGCCGGGTTCGAGAAGACGCGCGCGGCGCTGGCACGGGGCCGGCTGGTCCTAATCGTGGCCGCCAACGATGCCAGCCCCGCCGAGAGCGCCCGCCTCGCCGGACCGGAGATTCCGCGTCTCGGGCTGCTGACACGCGACGAGCTCGGCCAAGCCTTCGGCCGCGACGCCCTCGTCAATATCGGCATCCTCAATGCCGGCTGGGCCGAGAGGCTCACCACCGAACACGCGCGCCTGGCCGGCTTCCGCCCAGCCGCGACCACCGACTGACCCGACAACCAGACGCCAATCACCCGATCGGACCGACGATGACCGACAGCAAGGACCAGGACATCAAGAAGCGGCTCGGCCTCGCCAAGCCCGGCACGCGGCTTGAGTTGCGCGCGCCGACAGGGGGCGAGGCGGGACAGGTACGCCAGAGCTTCCCGCATGGCCGGACCAAGACCGTCCAGGTCGAGGTGAAGAAGAAGCGGATCGGCCCACCCCTCCCCGGGCCAGCCGCGAGCATCGCACCGACGGCACCCGCCGCGAGCACGGCGCCCGCGATGAGGGCCGGCGCGAGCGTGGCTCCCGCAAGCCCGC
>CAIOSQ010000113.1 GCA_903860935.1 uncultured Rhodospirillales bacterium
CCGCTCTGGATCGTCTATCCGCAGGACGATTTCCGCGCGCTCAGGACCAAGGAGGTCCAAGGCAAATGGGTCTGGCAGGTCAAGGAGATCCGGGTCAAGTAGACGGCTGAGCCGGGACGCGGGCCCCGTCATGGACAAGGCGCTCGCCACCATCGCGACCGATCGGCTGCGCCGCGCGCCGCTGGTTCAGGTCGCGGTGCTGCTCTCGGTGCTGGGGATCGCCGGCTCGCTGTACTACGTGCATGCGCTGTTTTCCGGCTACTACGTCACCAAGGAGAACCTGCTCTGGGTCTCGACCCAGGCCGAGGTCGAACTGGCGCGCTACTCGAACGCCCTTCTGCGTGCCGTCGCGACTGGCGGCACCGCACCTGACGCCCTGGCGGACGCCGCGTTCCGGTTCGACATCTTCGTCAGCCGGCTTGAACTCTTTCGCTCCGGTGTCGTCAACGAGGCGCTCTCGGCGACCGGCGACGGGCGCGCGCTGCTGGCGCGCATCGACACGATCGAACCCGCGATCGATCCGCGGAACATGCCCGATTGGGGGCTGGACAGCGTGCGGCTTCTCGCGGAACGGATTTCCGCCGCGGCGCTCGTCCTGCGCGACGTCTCGCTGATCTTCCTGCGGCGCGAGGCGCAGGCCGAGCGCGACCTGCTCCATGTCCTCGACACCAGCGTCGCGGTTTCCTTCGCCTGCTTCGTCGTGGGCATCGTCGCCACCTTGTTCTTCCTGCGCGCGCGCGAGCAGAGTCTGCGCAACGCGCAGGCCGCGCGCGCAGCCGCCGAGGAGGCGAACCGGGCGAAGAGCGATTTCCTGGCGACGATGAGCCACGAAATCCGGACCCCGCTCAATGCGGTGATCGGCCTGTCCAACCTCCTGGGCAATACGAGCCTGGCGCCGCAGCAGCGTCATTTCGTCGAGACGATGGAAGCGGCGGGTGGTCAGTTGCTGCAGGTCGTCAACGACGTGCTGGATTTTTCGCGCATCCAGGCCGGCCGGGTCGAGCTCGTCAGCGGCCCCGTTGCGTTGCGCAGCTTCGTGGATCGCCTGCTGCTGATCGTCAACGGCCTGCCGAACGCCGCGCGGCTCCATGTCTCGGGTGCGATCTCCGCGGACGTGCCGGCGAGGATCGTCGCCGACGAGGCCCGGTTGATGCAGATCCTGACCAACCTCATGGGCAACGCCGTCAAGTTCACGCGCGACGGTGCGGTGCGCCTCGATATCGGCGTCGACGCCGCCGATGCGGCGAAGCCGATGTTGCGTTTCGCGGTCCGCGACGACGGTCCGGGTGTCCCCGAAGAACTGCGCGCCCAGATCTTCGAACCCTTCACGCAGGGCCGTTCCGAGCGCCTGCGCCCGCATGCCGGAACCGGGCTTGGCCTGTCCATCAGCCGCGGCCTCGCGCGTCTCATGGGCGGCGACATCATGCTCGCGCCGAAGGCGGAGCGCGGTGCGTGCTTCGTTCTCACATTGCCGCTCGCGGTCGCGTCGCCGGAAAACGTCGCGCATGACGGTCCGGTCGCGACGGAGGCATCCGGGCCGCTCTGTGTCCTCGTCGCGGAGGACACGCCGACAAACCAGCTCGTCGTACGGTTGATGCTCGAAGGGCTGGGACACAGGGTCCAACTCGTCGGGGATGGGGCGCAGGCTGTGAGCCGGTTCGGCGACGATCGCTTCGACCTGGTGATCCTCGACATCCAGATGCCGGTGATGGACGGCTACGAGGCCGCGCGGCGCATCCGCGCAGCGGGCGCCCATGGCGGTCAGGTTCCGATCCTGGCGCTGTCGGCCTTCACCCAGGCGTCCGATCGGGACCTGGCCGCCGCGTCCGGGATCACCGGATTCCTGTCCAAGCCGGTACGGCAGGGCGACCTCGCCGCCGCGATCGGCCGGGTGGCGTCGCGCACCGCGCCCGCGACGGGTTCCTGAGCCGCGGCAGGCCGGGCTTGTCGGCGCGTGCCGGTTGCGCGCAACATCGGTGCCTCAACGCGGAGCGCAGCGCATGACCGAACAGCCCGTATCCCGGAAGGTCGATCCGATCACCTTCGAGCTCTTCAAGAACGCGATCTTCTCGATCGCCGACGAGATGGCGCTCACGATCGTGCGGACGACCTATTCCGGCGTGCTCAAGGACAACATGGACTTCTCCACCGGCTTCGCCGACGCCGATGGCAAGCTGGTCGCGCAGGGGCTCACGCTGCCTGGCCATCTCGGTTCGGTCCCGACCGCGATGGCGTCGATCATGCGCCATTTCGGCGACGACATCGCCGAGGGCGACGTCTTCATCATGAACGACCCCTTCGACGGCGGCATGCATCTGCCGGACATCTTCATCTTCAAGCCGCTCTTCCACCGTGGCGAGCGGCTGGCCTTCGCCTGCACGGTCTGCCACCACACCGATGTCGGCGGCCGTGTCGCCGGCTCTAACGCGTCGGACTCGACCGAGATCTACGCCGAGGGTCTGCGCATCGCGCCGCTCAAGCTCTACCGGGCGGGTGTCCTCGACGCGACGATCATGACCTTCATCGACCGCAACGTGCGGGTGCCGGTGAAGGTCTTCGGCGACCTGCGCGCGCAGCTCGCGGCGTGTCATATCGCGGAGAAGCAGTTCGCCGAGCTGGTGGCGCGGCACGGCGCCGACGAGACCCGCGCCCTGATGCGCGAGACCGTCGACTATGCCGAGCGCATGACGCGCGCAGCGCTGGCCAAGCTGCCCGACGGCGAATGGAGCTTCGAGGACTGGATCGACGACGACGGCGTCGACTACGGCAAGCCGATCCGCCTGTTCGTCACGATCCGCAAGACGGGCGACCACATGGTGGTCGACTGGACCGGCACCAGCCCGCAGGTGAAGGGGGCGATCAACAACACCCTCTCCTTCACCAAGGCCGCCAGCTACACCGGCGTGCGATCGGTCCTGCCGCCAGGCATCCCGAACAACGAGGGCGTATTCCGCGCCATCGAGGTCGTCTGTCCGCCGGGAACGGTGGGCAACGGCGTGCTGCCCGCGGCCTGCGCGGCGCGCGGTCTGACCGGCTTCCGCATGACCGACTGCATGTTCGGCGCGCTCGCGATGATGTTGCCCGATCGCGTCAAGGCGGCCGGCGACGGCGGCAACACGGGCATCTCGATCGGCGGCTATGACGACGCGCGCAAGCCGTTCATCTATGTCGACTTCACCTGCGGCGCCTGGGGCGCGCGTCCCTGGGCGGACGGGCTCGACGGCAACTCGCACATGTTCGCGAACATGGCGTCGCATTCGATCGAGGTCACCGAGGCGGAACATCCGATCTCGCTGCTCGCCTACGAATTCGTGCCCGATCGGGCGGGCGCGGGGAAGTTCCGCGGCGGCGTGCCCTTCCTGCGCGACTACCGCTTCAACGAGACGGAAGGCACGCTGCAGGTGCGCAGCGACCGCCGCGACCACCGGCCCTTCGGGCTCTATGGCGGATCGCCGGGCGCCCCCAGCGCCAACTGGCTCAATCCGGACGGCGAAAACCGCGCCTTGCCAGGCAAGTTCACGATGACCGTGCGGCGCGGCGACGTGCTGCGCCATGTGCTTGCCGGCGCAGGTGGCTGGGGCGATCCCCTGGAGCGCGATCCCACTGCCGTGCTCAAGGACGTTCGCAACGAATTGCTCTCGCCGGCCAAGGCGCGCGCCGATTACGGGGTCGTCGTCGATACGGTTGCCTGGACCGTCGATACCGCCGCGACCGCGGCCGCGCGCGCCGCGCTGCGCGAGCGCCGCGGCTGGCGCGAGACGCCGGTCGTGCAGTGGCACGATCCCGTGATCGCCGCACGCGCCGCCGAGTGACCCGCCCATCCAGCCCAACGGAAACGATCCCATGACCAGCTACCGCGTCGGTGTCGACATCGGCGGCACCTTCACCGATATCGTGCTGCTCGGGTCCGACGGCACGATCCACACCAAGAAGATTTCCTCCAGTGTCGACAATTACGCGCGGGCGATCGTCGAGGGGCTCGTCGAGGTGTTCCGCGAGCAGGGGCTGTCGGGCGCCGACATCGAGGAGATCCGGCACGGCACCACGGTCGCGTCCAACGCGATCCTCGAGCACAAGGGTGCGCGGACCGGTCTGATCACCACCAAGGGCTTCCGCGACGTGCTGGAGATCCGCACGCTGCGCATGCCCAGGCTCTACGACCTGACCTGGAGCAAGCCCGCGCCGCTGGTCGAGCGCTATCTGCGCCAGGTGGTCGACGAGCGGATCGACGCGCAGGGCAATGTCGAGCGCGCGCTCGACCCGGCGGATGCGGAGCGCGCCATCGACCGCCTGCTTGCGGAGAAGGTCGAGGCGCTTGCCGTGTGCCTGATCAACTCCTTCGCCAATCCGGTCCACGAGTTGATGCTGCGCGACATGATCCGGACCAAGGCCCCGGATCTGCCGCTGTCGGTGAGCTACGAGGTCCTGCCGGAGATCAAGGAGTACGAACGGACGTCGACGACCGTCGTGAACGCCTATGTCATGCCGGTCGTCGCCACCTACCTGAAGGCGCTGCGGCGCGGCCTCGACGCCGCCGGCGTCCCGGCGCGGCTGCTGCTCATGCAGTCGAATGGCGGGTTGACGACCGATGCGGCCGCCGCGGCACGGCCGATGAACATCATCGAGTCCGGTCCCGCCGGCGGCGTGGTCGGCGGACAGTCGCTGGCGCGCGCGCGCGGGCTCGACCGGATCATCACCTTCGACATGGGCGGCACGACCGCGAAGGCGGCGATGGTCGAGAGCGGCGAGGTCACGCGCGCGGCCGAGTATTCGGTCGGCGCGGGGATCATGATCGGTTCGCGGCTGCTGACCGGCGCGGGCTACATCCTCAAGGTGCCGGCGATCGATCTCGCGGAGGTCGGCGCGGGCGGCGGCAGCCATGTCTGGATCGATGCGGGCGGCGCGCTTCAGATCGGGCCGGAGAGCGCGGGTTCGACCCCCGGTCCGGTCTGCTATGCCAAGGGTGGCGAGACGCCGACCGTGACCGACGCCAACGTGCTGCTCGGCTACATCAACCCGCAGCATCTCGTCGGCGGCGCGGTGAAGCTCGATGCCGGGAAGGCCCGCGCCGTCTTCGAGACGAAGGTCGCGCGCCCCCTGGGCATGAGCATCGAGGCCGCCGCGTATGGTGCGCACCAGATCGCGGCGTCGAACATGATCCGCGCGATCAAGGCCGTGTCGACCGAGCGCGGCCGCGATCCGCGCGACTTCGCGCTCTTCGCCTTCGGCGGCAACGGGCCGCTCTTCGCATGCGGCATGGCCGCGGCGCTTGGCATGACGCGCGTCGTGGTGCCGCCGAGCGCGGGGCTCTTCTCGTCCTTCGGTCTGCTCTATGCGGATGTCGAGCATCATTACGCGCGCAGCTTCCGGCGCCTGCTGCGCAAGGCCGATCTCGCGGAGATCGGGCATGCCTGGAACGAGCTCGCCGACCAGGCGCGCGCGCAGCTCGCCTCCGAAGGCTATGCGGGAGAACGCGCGCGGCTGAAACGCTCGGCTGCGCTGCACTACCAGGGGCAGAGCTACGAACTGGTCGTGCCGATGCCCGACGGGCCGATCGACGCGCGCATGGTGGCATTGCTGGAGGAAGGGTTCGGCCGGGAGCACGAGCGCACCTATGGCCATCGCGCGGGTCCCGACGAGCCGGTGGAACTCGTGGCGATGCAGGTGGTCGGCCAGGGATTGCGCGAGGGGCCGAGCGTGCCGGAGCGCGTGCGCCCGACCCGTTCCGAGCCGGTGCCGCCGCCGCCGCGTCCCGCCTATTTCGGGGCCGCGCATGGATGGGTCGAGACACCCGTGCTGCGCCGCAGCGATCTGTCGACCCCGCGCGTCGGGCCGCTGATCGTCGAGGAATACGATGCGACCTGCGTCATTCCGCCAGGTGCGCGCGCGCATCTCGACGCGGGCGGCTCGATTCTGATCGACCTCGTCTGAGGGCCGTCAGCCGGCCTGCCGCAGCGGCAGCGCCTCGGCGGCGCGGGACGGAAGCGGAAGCTCCAGCGTCGCTTCCGCGCCCGTCGGCAGGTTGCGCAGCGTCAGCGCACCGCCCTGGCGTCGGGCGAGCTCGTAGCTGATCGCGAGCCCGAGCCCGAGGCCCTGGCGCGAACTGACCATGCCATTGCCTTGTGCGGGGCGCAGGAAGGCGGTGCCGAAGCCGGTCAGCACATGCGTCGGATAGGACGGGCCCTGCGTGGTGACGGTGCACAGGGCGCGCTGTCCGTTTTCCTGGGCCTTGATGCGTACCTCGGAGGCCGGCCGCGCGTGGCGCGCGGCGTTGCCGAGCAGGTTGACCAGGATCTGACGGATGGCGGTCGCGTCGCCGATGCAGGCGATGTCGCCCGCGATCTCGACCGTGACGCCGATGCCATGCGACTCCAGTTCGGTCGCGACGAGGCGCCGGGCCTGCTCGACGATGTCGGCGATGTCGATGTCCTCCGCGGCGAAGACGCGGCGGTCCATGTCGAGCTGCGTCATCTCGAGGATCGCCTCGATCATCGACAGCAGATGACTGCCGCTGGCGTGGATATCGCGGGCGTATTCGCCGTGCTTCGCGGTCATCGCCGGCGTGGAAGCGGTCATCGCGATGAAGTCGGAAAATCCGATGATCGCATTGAGCGGCGTGCGCAGTTCGTGGCTCATCTGCGCGAGGAACTCTGCCTTCGCCCGGCTTGCCGCCTCGGCGCGGTTCTTGGCCGCTGCGAGTTCGCCTTCGCGGCGATGGGCTTCGGCGAGAAGCGCGCGCTGGACCTTCTGGATGTCCTCCAGCGCGGCGATGCGCTGCGCGATCTCGGAGGTCATGAAGCGGAAGGACTCGCACAACGCGCCAAGGTCGTCGTTGCGTCCCGCGGGCAGGTCGATCGCGTAGCGGCCGGCGCGGACGCGTTCGCTTGCGCGCTGGAGATCGCCCAGCGGACGCATCAGTCGCCGGTGGAACCATTCCATCGCGATCAGCATCAGGACCAGGCTGACCGCGGCCACGACCAGCCCGCGTTGCAGCACCTCGTCGCGCATGCGGTCGAGCGGGTCGACGGAGATGGCGAAATGCAGCGTCCCCTGGTCGCCGCCATCGCCGGTCACCGGCATGGAGAAGGGCAGGCGCATCACGCCATCCGGGCCAAGGATCGGTTCTCCGGCGGCGGGCGGCGGCCCCTGCTGGCCGATATCCCATCCCGCGGCGAGTACCTGACGGCCCGCCGGATCGATCATCACGACATGGGACAGGCCCTTCTGGCCGAGGCTTTCGGCGACGATGCGCTCCATGTCCCAGGCCGGCACGATGGTGAGCACGGCGGCCGTGGCGATCAGGAGCAGCGCGCCGACCGCGAAGAGTTTCGCGCGCAGCGACGAGGCGGCGATGCGGTAGAGCCGGCTCATGGCGCGGCGGTCCCGACCGGAATCGCCCGTGGCTGCTCGTGCCGCGCGTGGCGAGGAGCGGGTCGGCGCCGTGACGGCGCCAGAAGACCTGACCGCATGGGCGTAACTCCGAAGTCGTAATACTTTCGGAGTATGCCCGTGAATCCTTAAAACTTTATGGGCGTGGTCGTAAAGCGCGTCATCCCGACATCCTCGGCAAGTCGCCAGGCTTGTTGCGCATCCAGTCGGCGGTCCTGGACAGCGCCTCGCCGAGCGCCGCGGCCAGCGGTTCCGGCACGGCGCAATCGGCCATCGCCTGACGCATGCAGGCCATCCATTGATCGCGCTCGAGCGACCCGATCGGATAGGGCAGGTGGCGCGCGCGCAGCATCGGCGGACCGTAGGTCTGCACGTAGAGCGGCGGTCCGCCGAGCCAGCCCGACAGGAAGCGGTAGAGCTTGTCCGCCGATCCCTCCAGGGAGGGCGGGTGGAGGCGGCGGATCGGCGCATAGGTGGGATCTTCGTCCATCACCGCGTAGAAACGCGCCACCAGGGCCTGGAGCGCCGCGTCGCCGCCGAGCAGCGCGTAGGGCGTGACGGTCGCGTCGTCCTGCGGATCTGCCATTTGCCGTCCTCGTTGGATGCGGGGCGTGCGATCATAGCGCGCGCATTCGCGACCGTCGGGGGAGAAGGGATGGAAGACAGCGCGTGGCAGTCCCGCGCCCGCGACATACGCGGCGCGCTTCATATGATCTTGAGCGCGGTCAGCCTCGTGACGGGGATCGCGATCATCCGCATGCTCACGGCGTATCTGCCGGAGCAGGTGATCGTGCTCAGCCGCTTCGCCCTGGCGCTGGTCTTTTTTGGTCCGTCTCTCGGCGCGATCGGTGTCGGGGTCCTGCGCACACGGCGCCTGGGCGCGCATGCGCTGCGCGCGGCCTGTGGCTATGCCGGCTTTCTCGCCTTCGTCTATGCCGCCGCGCGGATGCCGCTGGCCGACGCCATGGCGCTCGGCTTCACGCAGCCGCTCTGGGCCGCGTTGATCGCGGCGCTCGCCTTCGGCGAACGGCTCGGCGTCGTGCGCCTTGCGGCACTGGCGACCGGCTTCGCCGGCGCGATGCTCGTGCTCAAGCCGGGGGTCATGGCGGCGCCGCTCCTGCCGTCGCTCGCGGCGCTCGCGAATGCCGTCCTCACCAGTGTCGCGATGATGACCGTGAAGCGATTGTCGACGACGGAGCCGACGAGCCGCATCGCCTTCATGTTCCTGCTCGTCGCGAGCCTGCTCTCGGTGCCGCCGGCCGCGGCTGTCTGGGTCACGCCTGCGCCGGAATTGCTGCCCTGGCTGCTCGCGACCGGCGCGCTGGCGTGGCTCAGCCAGGTCGGCCTGACGCGCGGCTATGCGCTGGGACGGTTCTCGGCGATGGCGGCGATGGATTTCGCGCGGCTGCCGGCCGCGCTCGCGATCGGGTGGATCGCGTTCGGGGAGGTCCCTGATCTCGCGGCGGCGATCGGCATGGGGCTGATCGGCGTGGCGTCGACGGCCATCGTGCTCTGGCAGCCGCGGGCGGCCGTCAGTCGACCTGGCGAATGAGCCCCAGCTTCGCGAGCCAGACGAGGCCGCGGAAGACATGCGCGGCCCGGTCGCGCGCGACGTCCGCGACCAGGTCGCGGGCGGTGGCCGGTCCGGCCTCGAGGCGCTCGAGCACGGCGCGGATCTCTGCGGGCCGCGGCGGCACGATGCGGTCGAACGACCCCATCCACAAGTTCTGGTAGGCGGCGAGACGCTCCATCCCTGCCGCGACCGACGGATCGACGCGTGCGAAGCGCGTCTCCGGCGCCAGCGTGGCGGTCGGGTAGCCGGCGAAGGCCGAGAGCGGATCCATGCGCGCCGGCCAGGGATGCGCGAGCCGCGGCAACCGGTCGCGCTCGGTGGTCCGGATGCGCTTGAGTTCGTCCCACAGCTCGAAATAGCGCGGGATCAGCGCCGCCCAGTCGAACTCCGTGCGCGCCCGGCGCTGGCCGGACTGGCCGAGCGCGCGCGCGCGCGCCGGGTCGCCGAGCAGCGCGATCATCGCCTCGGTCGTCCGGGCGATGTCGACCGCAACCAGGTTGCAGCTGCGACCGCTGAACAGGTCGAAATCGTCCAGTCCCAGCGCATGGCGTTGCGCGAGGTCGGTCGCCAGCCCGGGACCGGGCATCAGGGTCGGGATACGGATCCCGTCGAGACCGTCGCGCACCGTGTCCTTGTAGCCGTCCCAGTCGGACACGATCGCCGGCAACCCCGCCGCCATCGCCTCCACGGGCGTGAGGCCGAAGGCTTCCTGGATGTTGTCCGACAGCGAACAGAAGACATCGGCGGACGCCCAGCCCGCCAGCCGTGCCGCGTCGTCGCGGCTGTCCAGGGTCAGGCAGCGCAGCGACGGGCAGGCGAGCCCGGCCGCCGCCTGGAAATCCTTCGCGATGGCCTCGGTGGCGTGCCAGCCGCATTCGACCAGCAGCACCTTGCATCGGCCGTCCAGGGCGCGCGCGGCCGCGTCGATCGCCTGATACATCGCCAGCGGGTGCGCCTTGGCGTGGAACGACAGCCGGCCCGCGAAGAGCACGACACGCGTCGCCTCGTCGGCGCCGATGCGGGCGCGGGCGGCGGCGCGCTGTTGGGGCGTGAAGGCGAAATCGGCGGTGTTGATGCCGAGCGGGATGACCGGCAATTGCGGCAGCACGAAGCGGGTCGCGCCCAGCCGGGCGCGCAGCATGGCGGCCTGCGCCTCGAGAAGCGCCTCGACATTCGCCTTGACCGCGCGGGAGGTGCAGATCAGCGCATCCCAGCGCTGCACGGGCGCGGCGAGGAAGTCGGTGATCGACGTCATCGCGGCCGCGCTCGAGGTCGTATGGGTCAGCCCGGTGATGCTCCAGGCGCCATGGCCATACTGGCCGCGCGGCCAGGCATGGTTGGCGAGTTCCGGACCCGGCTGGTGCAGCGTGCCCGGTTCGGCGAGCGAACCCAGCGTCTCGCGCTCGATCGCGCGGACCGGTTCATGGCGGCCGGCGGCGCGCGCGGCTTCGGCGAAGTGCTGCGCATGCTCGCGCTTCGCGACCTCGATCCAGAACGTGTCGGTGCGCGCATGGGCGAGGAAGCCGCGCAGGAAGGACGCGCCCGCCGATTGCCGGCCCATCACCTTGCCGCCTGCGGTCGAGTAGCCTTCGGGGTGGAAGTAGAGCGCCGTCATGGCGACCTCCTCCCATCAGGCGCCGCGCCGAGGGCGCAGCGATTGCGCCGCCCCGCGCGGTCGCGGTAACCAGACCGTCCCACGAACAGGAGATGCGCATGACGCCCGAAGAGAAACTCGCCGAGATGGGATTGACCCTGCCGAAGGCGCCCTCGCCGCTCGCGAACTACGTCCCGTTCAAGCGCGACGGCAACACGCTCTATCTCTCCGGCCAGGGCCCGCGTCGCCCCGACGGCACCATGTTCGTGGGCAAGGTCGGCCGCGACGTGACGTGGCAGGAGGCCTACGAGCACGCGAAGCTGGTCGGGCTCGGCCTGCTGTCGGTTGCCAAGCTCGCGGCGGGCGATCTGTCGCGCGTCGAGGTGCTCAAGGTGCTGGGCATGGTCAATGGCGTGCCGGAATTCGGCGATCATCCCAAGGTGATCAACGGCTGCTCCGACCTCTTCGTCGACGTGCTGGGCGACCGCGGTCGCCACGCGCGCTCTGCGGTCGGCATGGGGTCCCTGCCGAACAACATCTCGGTCGAGATCGAGGCCGTGATGCGGCTGCACGACTGAACGGGCTTCGTTCAGGCCGGCGTCACGGATAGGCGCAGGCATCCGCCGTCGCGGTGGCGAAGCTGCGGCCTTCGCCGGCGGTGACCACGAAGCGGTATTCGAGATCCTTGATCACGACGGCGTGCTGCAGCGGCAGCACGCCGGTCGCCGTCGTCTCGCTGCCGCCGATCCGCGTGAAGGTGACCGTGACCGGCTTTGCGGTGTCGAACCAGCCCTCGGCGCGGCCCGAGGCGTCGGTGCCGGGGGCGCCCAGCGCGCTGACCAGGATCTGACGTTCGGCGAAGGCAGCCGTGTCGCTGGGCGTGCGCTGCGGCCCGAGGCGGACCAGGAACCGCTTCGAGACTGGCTTCTCGTCGCATCTGCGCGTGTTCTCCGCGACCGCGATGAGGCTCGCGAGTCGCTCCGGCTTGACGCCCGCGGCAAGCCGCGTGCGCACGGCGCGCAGGAGGTCGGAGATCGCGCCTGTCGGAACGTCGGATTCGTAGCGCTTGCGCAGCTCTTCCGCCTGCGCCGTGGCGGTGGCGAGGTCGCGCGCCAGCTGATCCTTTTCCCGGCGCGTCGTCTCGAGCTGCGCGGTCAGATCCTCGACCTGGTCGCTCAGATTGCCCGACCGCGCTTCGGCGAGGTGGATGCCCGCGACATGGGCGAGATAGGCCGTGATCGCGAGCACGCCGGCCATGACCGCCCATTTCGCGCCGATCAGCGCGATCCTGCCGCGGCGTCTGGTCCGCAGCCGTTCTTCATGAAACCCGTATCCCATGGCCCCCTTTTAGCCGATTTCCAGGGCAGGGGTTCAAGTGCGTGGATGTGTCTATACTGGGCCGCGCGGCCGCCGCCGCGATCGAGGGAGCGATGGGCATGAGCAATCGGATCGAACTGGATGTCGCGGAGCGCTTCGTCTTCGCGGGTGGGCAGGACTACGGCGCGGCCGGCGCCTACGAGCGGATCAAGGGACGCGCGCGCTTCGCCGTCGATCCTGGCGCACCGGCCCAGGCCGGGATCGTCGACCTCGACAAGGCGCCGCGCGACGCGGACGGGCTGGTCCGGTTCGCGGCCGATTTCTCGCTCCTGATCCCGGCGGTGCCCGCGCGCGGCAATGGCCGACTGTTCTTCGACTACGGCAACCGGGGCAACATTCGCTGCCTGCAGTTCTTCAACGACGCGCCGGGATCCAACGACCCGCGCACCGCCGCCCATGCCGGGAATGGCTTCCTGATGCGGCGCGGCTATGCCATCGCCTGGATCGCGTGGCAGGCGGATGTGCTGCCGGGCGACGACCGGTTCGTGCTCGACGCGCCGGTCGCGATGGAAGACGGCCGTCCGGTCACCGGCCAGGTCCGCGTCGAATACATCGCCGACCGGCCGGGCATGACCGTGTTCCCGCTCAGCAGCCGTGCCTCGACGCGCAGCCATCCCACGGTGTCGCTCGACACACGCCGCGCGCAGTTGACGATGCGCCGCTATGCGGACGATGCGCGGATTCCTGTGCCGCCGGATCGCTGGATGTTCGCCCGCGTCGAGGGCGGCACAGGTCTCGACGATCAGGGCGGCGAGCGAGCGGTCATTCCGTCGCACACGCATATCCATATCCCCGCCGGGTTCCGGCCCGGCTGGATCTACGAACTCGTCTACGAGGGGCATTCGCCGCTCGTCCTCGGCCTCGGCCATGTCGCGGTGCGGGATTTCGCGTCGTTCCTCAAATATGCCGATCACGATGACGCGGGCCGGCCGAACCCGTTGCGTACCGGCGGCGGACGGGTCGAGAAGGCCTATGCCTGGGGGCGGTCGCAGACCGGCCGCTGCGTGCGCGACTTCGTCCATCGCGGCTTCAATGCCGATCCGTCGGGGCGCCGGGTGTTCGACGGGGTCCTGCCCCATGTCTCGGGCGCGGGGCTGATGTGGATGCAGCACCGCTTCGCCAACCTCGTGGTCGCGGCCGGCCAGGAGCACGAGGACCATTTCAATCCCGCGGACCGGTTCCCGTTTTCCTACGCGCCGTCGCGCGACCATTTCACCGGCAAGTCCGACGCCATCCTCAAGCGGCCGGCCACCGATCCCCTGGTGCTCCACACCCAGACGTCGACCGAGTACTGGCAGCGCCGCGGTTCATTGGTCCATACCGACACCCAGGGGCAGGATCTCGAACTGCCGCCGAACGTGCGCGCGTATCTCTGGTCGAGCTCGCAGCATTTCGCCGATCCGCGGCTCGGCAAGCCGTCGCGCGGCATCTGCCGCAACGAGATCAACGTCGTCTGGACCTCGATGCTCTTCCGCGGGATGCTCGACGCGATGGACGCATGGGCGAGCCATGGCACCGTGCCGCCGGACAGCCGCATCCCGCGCCGCGCCGACGGCACGCTGGTGCCGTACGAGACCTGGCGTACGCAATTCCCGGCCATCCCCGGCGCGCCGCTGCCGCGCGGCCCCAACGCCCTGCCGCGGCTCGATTTCGGTCCAGATGCGGAACGTGGCGTGCTGAGCGAGCCGCCGCATGTGCTGCCGGGCGAGGGCTATGCCGTGCTTGTGCCGGCGGTCGACGCGGACGGCAACGACATCGCGGGCGTCCGCGCGCCGATGGTTCAGGCGCCGCTCGCGACCTACACGGGCTGGAATCTCCGGGCGCGCGGTTTCGGCGACGGCGCGATGCATGAATTCAGCGGCAGCACGCTGCCCTTTCCCGACGCGCCGGAGCACCGCGCCCAGACGCGCGATCCGCGCCGCTCGATCGCCGAACGCTACGCCGACACGGCCGCTTATGTCCGTGCGATCGAGGCGGCGGCGCGCGCGCTCGTGGCGGAGCGGCTGATGCTGGAGGAGGACGTGCCGCGCTGCGTGGCCGCCGCGGCCGACTGGCACGCGCCGCGCCACCAGGTCGACCTGCCGTGAGAGGCGGCCCGGCTGGCGCTCAGGGCCAGCCGGGCCGCGACATCGCGAAGACCTCACCGAGCCGCGTGTAGTCCTGATAGCCGAGCCGGCCGATCGGCTGCAGGCGCGTGTAGTCGACCAGCCCGTCGACCAGCACCGACTCGTCGATATGGATGCCGACCACTTCGCCGATGACGAGGATGTTGGGGGCGGCGGGATCGGCGCTCGGCAGCCGCACCGACTGGACGTGGCGGCATTCCAGATGGACCGGGCTTTCCTTCACCCGTGGCGCACGGACCAGACGCGAGGGCGCCTTGGTCACGCCGGCGAGTTCGAATTCGTCGACGCCGTGCGGGGCCGGCGCGGCGCTTCGGTTCATCGCCTCGCGCAGATCCCAGGTCGCGAGATTGACGACGAATTCGCCGGTCGCCTCGACATTGGCGACCGAGTCCTTGAAGCCGCCATCGGTGGCGTGGTTGCCGGTGGCGGAGAAGATCACCTGCGGCGGCGTGTAGGCCACCGCGTTGAAGAAGGAATAGGGCGCCAGATTGGCGTTCCCGGTCGCATCGACGGTGGAGATCCATCCGATCGGGCGCGGCACGACGATCGCGTTGAAGGGATTGTGCCGCAGCCCGTGCGGCGTTCCGGAGGCGAAGAACATGCGGCGACGAGACCAGTTCCGGATCCGCGTTTCAAGCCCGTCGCGCGCCGCCCATGGGGTGCGGCAGGTAGCCGACGAAGCCGGAGATGCGCCAGACGCCATCCTCGCGGCGGCAGAAATAGAGGGTCTGCCAGTTCAGGGTTTCCACGCCGCCATCGGCCTTGCGGATCATGCCGTCGAATTTCTTGCGTGCCACCGCCCGGTCGCCCGCGATGTCGATGTCGCGCAGCGTGGTGGCGCGGAAGATCGCCGCGCGCAGGGGCTCGGCGAAGGCCGTGTCGCGCGTCGCGCGTGCCTGGCGCAGCCATTCGTCGCGATAGGCCTCGACGCTCGGGAAGGCGATTCGCCAGCTGTCCGGGATGTCCGAGCGGCACGCGTCGAGGCCCAGAAATCCGGTGGCGACGAAATCGCCGGCCACCATGCCCCAGTCGGCCGCGACGAAGGCGTCGATGTCGCGCTCGACAAGCATGGCCCAGATGGCATGTCGGTCAGGATCGCCGGCGGGAAAGGGGGTGGCGGTCGGATCCATCGCGTCAATCTCCCAGGACGGTGCGCACGAAATCGAGATTCCCCGCCGACAGACCACAATCGACGGGCAGCGCCACGCCGGTGATGGCGGAAGCCAGGGGAGAGGCCAGGAACAGGACGGCGGCCGCGACCTCCTGCGGATCCGCGAGACGGCCGAGCGGATAGAAGCGCGCGGTCCGCGCGACCACCTCCGGATCCTTTTCCAGCCTGTGGTCCCAGGCCGGGGTGCGCACCGATCCCGGGCATACGGCGTTGGCGCGGATACCGGCGCGGCCATATTCGACCGCGACCGCCCGGCACCAGGCCAGCATTCCGGCCTTTGCCGCCGAATAGGCGGGATTGCCGACATGCAGCAGCGCGTTGACCGAGGCGACGAACACGATCGCGCCACCGCCCTGCGCGGCCATCGCGGGCAGCAATCCCGCGGTCAGGCGCAACGTGCCGGTCAGGTTGACCTCGATCTCGCGCGCCGCTTCGTCCGGGTCGCTGCGCCGCAGCGTTTCCTGGCGTGTATATCCGGCGTTGTTGACGATCACGTCGGGGACGGCGCCGGTGGCCGTCAGCGACGCGAGCGCGGCATCGATCTGATCGGGCGCCCCGAGATCGAAACCCAGCCGCCGCTCCGCGTCGAGCGCCTCGAGTGCAGGCCCCGGCCGGTCGCAGGCGACGAGGTGCGCGCCCGCCGATCGGAAACCGTCGAGCAGCGCGCTTCCGATGCCGCCCGCGGCCCCGGTGACGAGGACGCGCCGTCCCGCGAGCCCGAAATCCGGCGTGGTCATGCCGCCTGCTCCGCCGTGGGGCCATCGCCAGCGATCGTCGTGCGTCGCATGTCGCGCTTCTCGACCGTGTCGGCGAAGGGGCGGACGCGATGCATGGTCTGGCGGTTGTCCCAGATGACGAGGTCATAGGCGCGCCAGACATGCGCATGCACGAAGCATCGCTGGGTCGCGTGCTCGGTCAGTTCGCGAATGAAGTCGCGCGCCTCGGGTATCGGCCAGCCGACGATCCCGCCGATATGCGCCGACAGGAACAGCGATTTGCGTCCTGTGACGGGATGGGTGCGCACGAGCCGCTGGCGCACCGGGCGGCACATCTCGCGCTCCGCCGCGGACAGTTCGGTGAAGCCGAGCTGCGCGCGCGAGAAGATCATCGAGTGCTCGCAGACCAGCTCTTCGGCCTGCGCGCGAAGCGCAGGCTCGAGCGCGTCGTAGGCGGCGCGCATGTCGGCGAATTCGGTGTTGCCGCCGCGCGCCGGCACGATGCGGCCCGAGAGCAGCGAGTACTTCGCGGGGACCGCGCGGAACGAGCTGTCCGAATGCCAGAGCCGGTTGCCGAGGGCGAAGAGGCGGTGGCGGTCGTCGCGCGCCTTGATCGCGTTGTGCCGATCGAGGTTCGATACGTCCGCGAACGCGATGCCGAGGCGCTTTTCCTCGGGTTTCTGGAGGTCTCCGGCCACCGACAGCTCGATCTCGCCGAAATTGCGGCTGAAGGCCACCTGCTGGTCGTCGTCGATCTCCTGCTCCGGAAAGACGAGCACGGCGTGGCGGTCCATGCCCGCCTCGATCGCCGCGATCTCGGCCGGGCTCAGGGGCTGGCGCAGGTCGATGCCGCGGACTTCGGCGCCGATGCTGGGATGGAGGGGTCTGATGGACAGGCTCATGCGGATCCTCGTCGTCCGTGCGAGGGCGATCTTCCGCGCATTCCACTTTCCTTGCCAGGGGGCTTATTGTGGCATGGTCGCGACATGCGGACGGGGATGCGCCGGCCGTGCCGAGGGAGAGGAAGCCATGGACGCATTCGTCGATTCGTCGCCGCTGCTGGGCGACATGCCCGCCCTGCGCGCGCGAATGGAACGGGACGGATATCTCTTCCTGCCCGGGCTGATGCCGCGGGCGCCCATCGATGCGCTCCAGGCGGAGATCGCGGCGATCGCGCGCGACGCCGGCTGGCTCAGGGCCGACGCGTCGCCGGCGCTGGCGATCGCCGATCCCGCGGGTTTCTGTGTCGATCCGGAGCCGCGCTATCTCGAGGTGCTGCGGCGCATCAACCGTCTCGAGCGCTATCACGCGCTCAAGCATCACCCGGTCCTGCTGGGCTTTCTGGAGCGCCTTCTGGACGGCGAGGTGTTCCCGCATCCGCGTGTCCTCATGCGGAACATCTTTCCGGCGCGCGAGGCGTTCACGACCAAGGCGCATCAGGACTATCCCAACATCCAGGGCACGACCGAGGTCTACACCGCCTGGATCCCGCTGATCGACGTGCCGATGGAGGCGGGGCCGCTGCAGATCGCCGCCGG
>CAIOSQ010000114.1 GCA_903860935.1 uncultured Rhodospirillales bacterium
CCCCCCGCGATCGTCCTCCCGTCCGCGCGACTGCGCGGATGGGAGGACAGACAGCGCGCGCCAGCGCGCTGGCAGGAGGGCATGGGCGGCTTCAAGCGCAACGCGACGCCTGCCGCCGGGTGCGACGCACGCCAGGCCTGTCGCGCGCGCGTCGGCGTGCGCGGGTCTCGTCAGCTACCCATGCCCTCCTGCCGCCGTGCTGCGCTCGGCACCCCCCGCGATCGTCCTCCCGTCCGCGCGACTGCGCGGATGGGAGGACGGTCGTATCGAACCAGCGACGGCCGTGGCGGAATGCGGCTGTGGCGCAGCGGCTTGGCTTGACAGGGCGGCGGTGGCCGGTATGTTCCGCGACGAAATCTTCTTTCTTCATTCCTGACCAGGGGTCGTCATGGCCAAGTCGAAGCAGACGCTCATCAAGATGGTGAGCACGGCGGAGTCCGGGTATTTCTACGTCACGACGAAGAACCCGAAGAAGACGACCGAAAAACTCACGCTGAAAAAATACGATCCGGTCGCACGCAAGCATGTCGACTTCAAGGAGTCGAAGATCAAGTAAGATCGACGCTGGCACGGCCGGCGCGATGAAAGGCGGGCTTCGGCCCGCCTTTTTCTTTGGCGCCCGAGAAAGACGTTCAGGACGCGCGGGCCGAGCTCGGCGCGGCAGGGGCGCTGCTGCCGATGCGATCCCGGCCGGCTCGCTTGGCCGCGTAGAGGCCCTCATCCGCACGGCGCAGCATCGCATCCGCCGAATCACCCGGCCCCTGGAAGGCGCTCATGCCTATGCTGACGGTCACGGGGATGTCGACATCGTGGCCGGACACCGCCACCGGCAGCGCGGCTATGGTGCGGCGCAGACGCTCGGCGACGAGCATGGCCACGTCGGGGCCGGCTTCGGGCATCGCGATCAGGAACTCGTCGCCGCCCCAGCGTCCGACGCTGTCGAAATTGCGGACGTTCTGCTGCAGCCGGCTGGCCACGAAACGGATGATGGCGTCGCCCGCCGCATGGCCGAAGCCGTCATTGATGCTCTTGAAGCGGTCGATATCGATCACCAGCAACGACAGGGGCTTGTCGCCGCGCGCGGCCGAGACGACCAGGGCATCGAGGTGCCGCGCGAGATAGCGGCGGTTGTGCAGACCCGTCAGGCTGTCGGTGATGGACGCGGCGACGCTCTGCTGCAGCGAGGCTCGCAGACGCTGCTGGTAGCGATGGCGGCGCACCTGGGTGCGCACGCGCGCCAGCAGCTCGTTGCGCTCCAGCGGCAGTTCCAGATAGTCGTTGACGCCGAGGTCGAGCGCACGGGCAAGACGCTCATGGTCGCCCTGATCGACCAGGGCCAGGACCGGCAGGTTGCGCGTGCTTGGCTGGCCGCGGATGCGCGCGCAGCATCGGAGCCCGTCCGCGGCGCGCAGCTGGAGATCGACGACGGCGAGATCGAACCCGCCGCGATCCATCGCGACAAGCGCGGCGTCGATATCCTCGCTACACACCACCGTGTGGCGATCCGGCGACAGACCGCGCACGAGGCGCTCGGTCAGCAGCGGGTTGTCGCCGATCAGGAAGAGACGTGCGCCGGCACAGCGCTCCGCCGTCTCGCTCTCGACACCGATCTCCTCGGCGAGTTCCATGCTCGTCGTCTGGCGAAGGCGCCATTCATCGGCCAGGGTCTTGAGCCGCACGAGCGAGCGGATGCGCGCATTGAGCGCAAGATCATTGACCGGCTTGCTGAGGAAATCATCGGCGCCGGCGTCGAGGCCGCGCAGCCTATCTTCGGTTCCCGACAAGGCCGTGAGCATGACGACCGGTATGTGGCGCGTGCGGGGATCCGCGCGCAGCAGACGGCAGCATTCGAAACCGTCCATGCCCGGCATCATGACGTCGAGAAGGATGATGTCGGGGCTGACCTCGACCGCGCGCGCGAGCGCGGTGGCGCCGTCGGCGGCCGTGACGACGTCGAAATATTCCGCGGTGAGGCGCGCCTCCAACAGCTTGAGGTTCGCCGGCAGATCGTCGACGACGAGAACGCGCGCGGTCATGGGGTCAGCGTTTCCCTGACATCGCGGCGGTCAGGCGAGGAAATGACCGACGGTCTCGAGGAACCGGCTGACCGAGATCGGCTTCGCCAGATAGGCCTCGCACCCGCCCTTGCGGATCTTCTCCTCGTCGCCCTTCATGGCGAAGGCGGTGACCGCGATCACGGGGATCGGCGCGAGATCGGGATCCTCCTTGAGCCATTTGGTCACCTCAAGCCCGGAGATTTCCGGCAACTGGATATCCATCAGGATCAGGTCGGGCCGGAAGTCGCGCGCAAGCTTCATCGCCTCGAGCCCGTTCTTGGTGCGCAAGGTACCATAGCCATGGGCCTCGAGCAGGTCCTTGAAGAGCTTCATGTTGAGATCGTTGTCCTCGACGATCAGGACTGTCTTTGCCATGAATGCCTTCCATAACCGCTGTGCCCGATCCCCGGGGAGCCGCGGATCGTCACCGGGTCAGCATCGACCCGACTTCGTTAAATTTTGGTAATCGTCGGATACGCCATGGTTACGAAAGAGCAGATCCGCTTCGGAGTAGATCTCGGTGGAACCAAGATCGAGATCCTCGCCCTGGACCGGGAGGGGCGCGAGCTGCTGCGCCGACGGCAACCGACTCCGCGCGGTGCGTATCACGCGATCGTCGCGGCGATCGCGGAACTCGTCACGGAGGCCGAAGCGACGCTGGGCGGGCGCGGCAGCGTCGGGATCGGCATCCCGGGGTCGGTCTCGCCCGCCACCGGACTGGTCAAGAACGCCAACTCGACGGAATTGATCGGCCATCCGCTCGACCGCGATGTCGGCGCGGCGCTGGGGCGCGACGTCCGCCTCGCCAACGACGCCGATTGCTTCGCGCTGTCCGAGGCGGTCGACGGTGCCGGGCGCGGGGCGCGCAGCGTCTTCGGCGTGATCCTCGGCACCGGAGTCGGCGGCGGCCTGGTCTTCGAGGGACGGCTGATCGGCGGCCCGAACAGCATCGCCGGCGAATGGGGCCACAACCCCCTGCCCTGGCCCACCGATGCCGAACGCCCCGGTCCGCGCTGCTATTGCGGCCGACTCGGCTGCATCGAGGCGTTCGTGTCGGGACCGAGCTTCGCGCGCGACCACGCGGACCATGGCGGCGGCGAACTGGCCGGCCCCCGGATCGTCGCTGCGGCCGCTGCGGGCGATCTGGCGGCCAAGGCGACGCTGGAGCGTTATGTCGGCCGCCTCGCCCGGGCGCTCGCCACGGTCATCAACATCTTCGATCCGGAGGTCGTCGTGCTCGGCGGCGGCATGTCGCAGGTCTCGACCCTCTACGAGGAGGTCCCGGCCGCCTGGGGCCGATGGATCTTCTCGGACACCGTCGAGACGCGGCTGCGTCCGCCCGTGCACGGGGATTCGAGCGGCGTCAGGGGCGCCGCCTGGCTCTGGCCACCCTGATCCACCGCCGCGGGCGGCGGATCAGCAGCGTGGCTTCGGGACCGGTTCAAGGCGCTCCAGCCGCGCCTTGATCGAGAATTCCGGGTAGTCGAAGACGAATTCGCTGCCGACGCCGGTGTCGTGCAGCCGCATCTCGGTCTCGTATTCCGGCTCGCTGCCGCGTTGGTCGTCGGCGCGAAAGAAGGCGAGCCTGACGCGCCAGGATGCTCCCGTCAGGAGTTCTCCGGCACCCGCGCCGGGCTCCAGCCGCGGCCCGATCACGGCATTGACCTCCATCGCGCCATCGACCGTGGCGCCGTCGAAGACGGGGCGCGCCCAGCCGCGCGTACCGGCGCGGGCCTGGTCGATGAGCAGCAGGGTATGGAGCGTGGGAAACAGGGTGCCCGGCGGCAATTCGATGACCTCGTCGGAAGGCTCGGTGAACACCGCCCGGCCGCCCTTGCCCTGTCCGCCGAGCGAGGCCCGGCCGCGCAGGTCCTCGATCACCTCGCCGTCGTTGAGTGTCCGCATGGTGAAGCGGTAGCCCGTACCGTCGCGCGCCTCCCAGCTGGAGAACGAGATGTCGTTGTCGGTGGAGTCGCCATCGGCATCGAAGATCCGGAACCGCATGCGCTGGGACATCGTCCAGCCGTCGCAGGTCTCCTGCCAGTCGATGCTCATGGCGCCGTCGATGCTTGCCACGCCGCCGGTCTTCGCCGCCCCCATCGTCAGCACATAGGCGGCCCGATGCGGTGCGAACGAGGCCTCCTGGGCCACACTCCGGGCGCTTGGCCAGGCCGCGCCCATCACCAGAACCGCCGCCACCGCGGACGCCTTCATCGCTGCCCAAGCCGACGTCATCTGCCCCGTCTCCGCACGCATTGCCGCAACCCGCTCAGACGAGGATTTCGTCACGACGCGGCGCGCCGCGGGAATAGATAGTGTCCACCGAGAAGGATCCCATGGCCGTTCGATTCCCACGCGTCGTTTCCCCGCAGGGCAAGATCCCGCGCCTCGCCGGGCCGCAGGCCTCGCCCGGAGAATGGGCGGTGACCGGCGCCTTCCGGTACGCCCATCGCGACCCCGCGTCCCTGCTGGGACGCGAGGCCACCGCCTTCGGCAGCAGCTGGCTCGGCATCGGCAGTTTCGCGCCGGCGCTCCAGGTGGAGACCATCCCGATCGCCGCCAGCGACCTGGACCAGGTCGCCCGCATGCTCGCCGCGTATCTCCTGGACGCCTGGGAAGTGCCGACCCCGGAGCTCGCCGTGGAACTGGCACGCGAAGAAATCGGCTTCGCCCTCGCGCTTGCCGAGCATCCCACCGGCACGATCCTCGCCCTGCGGCGTGAATTCGGCGAGCAGGGGCTCATGGAACGCGCCCGCATCGTCGCAGGGCCGTCGCCCGCGTCCTGAGGGTCAGGCCTTGCGCTTCTCGGGCGGCAGGTCGAGTCGGATATGCAGCTCCTTGAGGCGTGCGGAATCGACGCCATTGGGCGCCTGCATCAGAAGATCGACCGCCTGCTGGTTCATCGGGAAGGCGACGATCTCGCGGATGTTCGGCTCGTCGGCCAGCAGCATCACGATGCGGTCGATGCCCGGCGCCGAGCCGCCATGCGGCGGCGCGCCGAACTTGAACGCGTTGAGCATCCCGCCGAAGCGACTTTCGACCTCCTCGCGGCCATAGCCCGCGATGGCGAAGGCCTTGTACATGATCTCCGGCAGGTGATTGCGGATCGCGCCCGACGACAATTCGACGCCATTGCACACGATGTCGTACTGGAACGCCTTGATCGTCAGCGGATCCCGGGTTTCCAGCGCCTCGAGCCCGCCCTGCGGCATCGAGAACGGGTTGTGGCTGAACTCGATCTTCCCCGTGTCCTCGTTGAGTTCGTACATCGGGAAATCGACGATCCAGCAGAAGCGGAAGGCGTTCTTCTCGACGAGGTCGAGATCCTCGCCCAGGCGCTTGCGTGCGGCACCGGCGAGCTTGGCCGCCGCGCCCGCCTTGCGGTCGGCGGCGAAGAACACCGCGTCGCCGTCCCCGACCTTGGCCAGTTCCTTGAGCCGCGCGAGCCGGTCGGCGTCGAGGAACTTGGCGATCGGGCCCTTGGCCGCGCCCTCCTCGAAAACGATGTAGCCCATGCCCGGCGCGCCCTGCTCCTGCGCCCAGGCGTTCATCTTGTCGAAGAAGCTGCGCGGCTTGCCGGCGGTGGCCGGAGCCGGGATCGCGCGCACGACGCCGCCCGCGGCGACGATCTTGGCAAACACCGCGAAGCCCGAGCCGTCGAACACCTCGCCGACATCGGCGATCACCAGCGGGTTGCGCAGATCCGGCTTGTCGACGCCGTATTTCAGCATCGCCTCGTCATAGGCGATGCGCGGGAAGGGCGGCGGGGTGACGGAGCGCGTGCCGGCGAACTCGTCGAACACCCCGGCCAGGACCGGCTCGATCGCCGCGAAGACGTCGTCCTGGGTCACGAAGCTCATCTCGAAATCGAGCTGGTAGAACTCGCCGGGGCTGCGGTCGGCGCGCGCATCCTCGTCGCGGAAGCACGGCGCGATCTGGAAGTACCGGTCGAAGCCCGAGACCATCAGCAGCTGCTTGAACTGCTGCGGCGCCTGCGGCAACGCGTAGAACTTGCCGGGGTGCATGCGCGACGGCACCAGGAAGTCGCGCGCGCCCTCCGGACTGGACGAGGTCAGGATCGGGGTCTGGAACTCCATGAACCCCTGGTCGATCATGCGACGCCGGATCGAGGCGATGACCTTGGAGCGCAGGACGATGTTGGCATGGAGCCGCTCGGTCCGCAGGTCGAGGAACCGGTACTTGAGGCGCATCTCCTCCGGGTAGTCGCCCTCCTGGGCGACCTGGAAGGGCAGCATCTCGGCGGTGGACTGGAGGACGAATGCGCGGACCTGGAGTTCGACCTCGCCGGTGGCGAGGCGGGCATTGGCGGTCTCGGCCGAGCGGGCCACGACGTTCCCGGTGACGGTCACGACGCTCTCCGGCCGCGCGGATTCCATCGCCGCGAAGATCGGGCTGGAGGTGTCCACGACGCATTGGGTGATGCCGTAATGGTCACGCAGATCTATGAACAGGAGATTGCCATGGTCGCGCTTGCGATGGACCCAGCCCGACAGGCGGACCGTGGCGCCGACATGCGTCCGGCGCAGCTCCCCACAGGTATGGCTTCGATAGGCGTGCATGACCGGACTCCCGCGCCGAAATGGCGGCGAAGAGGATACGCTCGACCGCGGGCTGTCAAGACGCGGCAGGCTCAAGGCGGCGCGAGGCTGGCGCATGCGTCGATCTGGGGCTAGAAACGGTCTCGCACCATGACCGTCATTGCCGATTCCGCCACCCTTTCCGCGTTCTGCGCCAGACTGGCCCGGGCGGATTTCATCACCGTCGACACCGAGTTCATGCGCGAGCGGACCTACTGGCCGCAGCTCTGCCTGATCCAGGTCGCCGGTCCCGACGTCGCGTCGACGATCGATCCGCTGGCCCCCGGGATCGACCTCGCGCCGCTGCTCGAGTTGTTTTTCGAGCCGCGGCTGCTCAAGGTCTTCCACGCGGCGCGCCAGGATCTCGAGATCTTCTTCCATATGACGGGCGAAGTCCCGCGGCCGCTCTTCGACACCCAGGTCGCCGCGATGGTCTGCGGCTATGGTGAGGCGGCGAGCTACGAGACCCTTGCCGGCCAGCTCGCCAAGGCCCGGATCGACAAATCGGCGCGCTTCACCGACTGGTCCCAGCGACCGCTCTCCGACCGGCAGATCGAATACGCCCTGGCCGACGTCACCCATCTGCGCCAGGTTTACGCGGCGCTGGCCAAGCGCCTGACCGCCACCGGGCGCGCGGACTGGCTGGGCGAGGAAATGGCGACGCTGATGGATCCGGCCACCTACAGGCTGGAGCCCGAGACAGCCTGGATGCGGTTCAAGCCGCGCAACGTCAAGCCGCGCTACCTTGCCGTCCTCAAGGAGGTCGCGGCCTGGCGCGAGCGCGAGGCCCAGAAGCGCGACATCCCGCGCAACCGCATCATCCGCGACGAAAGCGTCGTCGAGATCGCGGCGCACCCGCCGCGCACCCTCGACGACATGGCGCGGCTGCGCGGCATGTCGAAGGGTTTCGCCGAGGGGCGGCTCGGCATGGACCTGCTGCATGCGATCGAGCGCGGCCTCGTCCTGCCCGACGACGAGATCCCGCGGGTCGAACCTGCGCCTGAACTGCCCAGCGGGCTCGGCGCGACCGTGGAACTTCTCAAGGTCCTGCTCAAGGTCAAGTGCGAGGCCGCCGGCGTCGCGCAGAAGCTGGTGGCGACCACGGCCGATCTCGAACTCGTCGCCGCCGACGACAAGGCCGACGTGGCCGCCCTGCGCGGCTGGCGCCACGAGCTGTACGGACGCTCGGCGATCGACCTCAAGCATGGCCGCCTCGCGCTGGGTCTCGAGGGGCGGAAGCTGCGCATCCTGGACGTGCCCGGCGCGGGCACATGAGCGGGAGCGGGAGCGGGAGCGGGTTTTTCGTTCCGCCGAGCGCGCTCGACCCCATCGTCCGCGCCCTGACCTATCCCTACCCCGCCCCCGACCACGATTTCATCTTCCGTGACGGTGCCGCCACGCCGATCGCTGCCCTGCGCGACACCGACCGGGCCGGTCGTCTGCCGGTGCTCGCGATCGGCTCCAACCGGGCCCCGGAGCAGCTCCAGCGAAAATTCGCCGACATGCCGCAGGCCGAGATCGCCGTCGAGCGCGTGCGGCTGGCCGGCTTCGATGTCGTCCATTCCGCCCATCTTTCCGGGTACGCGGCGCTGGCCGCGACCCTCCATCAGGCGCCGGGCGTGGCGGTCGACATCTCGATCACCTGGATTCCGCCCACGCTGATGCCCCGGATGCACGCGACCGAGGGGATCGGGACGTTCTACGACTTCCTGCGCCTCGACGGCGTCGCGCTGACGCGTCGCGACGACGGGGCCGCCATCCCCGGCGCCTTCGCCTATGTGTGCCGGCTCGGTGCGCTCGATTTCGGCGACGGCCCGCGTGGCCTCGCCGCGGTACCGGCAAGCGGCAGGCCTTATGCGGCGCTCGACCAGCGCGCGGCGCAGCAGGCGCTGGCCGGCATGCTCGGCATCGCGGAGCCGCTCGAGGAGTTCGTGCGCGTCAACGCCGCCGACGCGCCGCTGCGGCTGGCGCGCGAGGCCAGGCTCGCTGCAAGACGGCTTGCGTTCTCGCACCCCGCGGCGCGCGCGGCGGAGTGACCTGCGCGCGGTGGCGGTTCAGCGCGTCCTGACGCGCACCCGCGGCTTGCGGCCGATCGCCCGCGCCAGCGCCTCCAGCCGACGCTCGACCGCCTCGCCGATCATCGGGCGCAACCCCTCCGGCGCGACCAGTTCGACCGCCCCCTTGTCGAGGCCGAGGCGCACCGCGCGCAGGACCTCGGGCGTGCCCGCCGACAGGGTGTAGGCAAGGCGCAGGGCCAGTCCCAGGACATGGGCCTGGCGCAGCCGCGCCTCGTCCAGCAATTGCCAGGCCGGACGGGTCACCGGGCCATCGGCGCGGCCTTCGTAGCGCGTGTGGATCGCAAGCGCGACGAAGGCGCGGCCGGGATGATCGATCCCGGTGAACGGGATGCGCAGCGTGCGCAGGAAGGCGATTTCGGCCCGGTAGTCGGGGTGCTCGCGCCAGGCGATGTCGGAAAGATCGCAGGCCGCGAGGCGCAGGCGCGCCTCGGCGGGCGGCGCGCGACGGAACAGGGGCGAAATCCACGCCATCAGGGCCTGGCCGTCGACCGCGAAGCGCGCGCTGGTGCGGGCGATGTCCGCGCAGGCCTCGATCAGCGGGTCGCGGCGCCGCTCGGTGGCCGGGAGCTTGCTGTAGACGCAGCCTTCGCGCAGCCCGGTCGCCGCGAAGACCAGCTCCGCCGGACGCGCGTGCTTCAGCACCCGCGACAGGACCATCGCCGCCAGCGGCAGCGTGTCGATGCGCTTGCGCGACACGTCGGGCACGCGCTCCAGCGAATCGCGGCTCAGCCCGGCGACGAGGTCGCAGAACTCCTCGGCGCGCGCGCGCTTCAGCGTGTAGTGGTGGATGACGTGCAACGGGTAGTCGACATGGGCCATGTGCACCCGCGCGAGGGCGCGCCACGCGCCGCCGACCGCATAGAACGCCTTGCCACGGATCTGGCCCAGCCAGTCGAGGCCGCCGATTTGCTGGTCGATGAGCGCGCGGACCTTGTCGCGCCCCTCGATGTCGCGCAGGCGCAGGGGCCCCAGCGGCAGCGTCGCATGCGCGCCGACCCGCGCGCCGGACAGGCGGACGAGTTCCAGGCTACCGCCACCGAGATCGCCCGCGAGACCGTCGGCCTCGGGGATCCCCGCGACCACGCCCATCGCCGCGAGCCGCGCCTCGTCGGCGCCGGACAGGATCTCGATCCGGTCGCCGATCCGCGCCTCCGCGGCGCGCACGAAATCCGGTCCGTTGCGTGCATCACGCACCGCCGCCGTCGCGATGAAGCTGAGTTCGGCGACCCCCATCGCCCGCGCGAGCGCGGCGAAACGCTGGAGATTGTCGAGCGCGAGCTTCATGCCATCGGGATCGAGTTCGCCGCTGCGCTGCAGCCCGCGACCGAGTCCGCAGAGGATCTTCTCGTTGAAGACCGGCTGCGGCGCGCGCTTGGGCGCATCGAACACGACGAGACGGATCGAGTTCGAACCGATATCGACGACCCCGACCGGGCCGGAGGCAGGGCGCGCGCCGCGCGTCATGCCTCGGCCGCCTTGTCGCGTCCGCGCCGCGGTGGGCGGCGCTGCGCCGAGCCGCGTCCCGACAGGCTGGGATTGGTCATGAAGAATTCATGGGCGCTGAAGCCCTGCGCGGCCCCCGGCTCCTGGCGATAGACGCCGTCGGGGCCGAGAAACCAGCTGTTGCGCGCATCGCGCAGGTTCACGGCCATGATCTGGTCCTGGATCTGCTCGTGGACGGTCGGGGTCTCGATCGGGATCAGCGTCTCGACGCGCCAGGACAGGTTGCGCGGCATCCAGTCGGCAGAGGACACGAAGACCTTCGACTCGGGATGGGGCAGCCCCTTGCCGGCGCCGAAGCAGACGATGCGGCTATGCTCGAGGAAGCGGCCGATGATCGACTTGACTCGGATGTTCTCGGACAGGCCCGGAACGCCTGCGCGCAGACCGCAGATGCCGCGCACGACCAGCTCGATCTTCACGCCGGCACGGCTCGCCCGATAGAGCGCGTCGATCACCTCGCCGTCGATCAGCGCGTTGAGCTTCGCCCAGATCGCGGCCGGATGCCCGGCTTCGGCATGCGCGATCTCGTCCTCGATCAACTGCATCAGCCGTGGACGCATCGTCAGCGGGGCGAAGCTGATCTTCTCCATCGTGTCGGGACGCGCATAGCCGGTGATGTAGTTGAACAGCCGCGCGGCGTCGCGGCACAGCGCCGGATCGCAGGAGAAGAACGACAGGTCGGTATAGATCCGCGCGGTGACCGGATGGTAGTTGCCGGTGCCGAAATGCACGTAGGACCGCAGGCCCGACGCCTCACGCCGCACGACGAGCGAGATCTTCGCGTGCGTCTTGAGGCGGATGAAGCCGTAGACCACCTGCACGCCCGCGCGCTCCAGGTCGCGCGCCCAGCGGATGTTCCGCTCCTCGTCGAAACGCGCCTTGAGTTCGACCAGCGCGGTCACCGACTTGCCCGCCTCCGCCGCCTCGATGAGCGCACGCACGATCGGCGAGTTGTCGGAGGTGCGGTAGAGCGTCTGCTTGATCGCCACCACGTCGGGATCGATCGACGCCTGGCGCACGAACTGCACGACGACGTCGAAACTCTCGTAGGGATGGTGGACGACGATGTCCTTCTCGCGGATCGCCGCGAAACAGTCGCCGCCGAAATCGCGGATGCGCTGCGGGAAGCGCGGTGCGTAGGGCGTGAACAGAAGGTCCGGCCGACTGTCGACGATCAGCTGCGTGGCGTCCGGCAATCCCAGCGGCCCCTCGAGGCGGAAGACATCCTCGGTGCTGGCCTTAAGCCCCTCGCGCACGAAATCGAGCACCTCCTCGGGCATGGAATCGCTGACCTCGAGGCGGATCACCACGCCGCGACGGCGGCGCTTGAGCGCGGTCTCGAAGGTGCGGACGAGGTCCTCGGCCTCCTCGTCGATCTCCATCTCGCTGTCGCGCAGCAGGCGGAAGGCGCCATGGGCACGCACTTCGAAGCCGGGAAAGAGGCGGTCGAGAAACAGCCGCACCAGATCCTCGAGCGGGATGAAGCGGATGCGGGCGCCGGGCAGACGCACGAAGCGCTCGATCTGCGCCGGCAGCGGCAGCAACGCGTTCAGCGTCGTGCCGTCCGACGGGCGCGCGAGCTGCAGCGCGAGGCCGAACCCCTTGTTGGGCAGGAACGGAAACGGATGCGCCGGGTCGAGCGCCAGGGGGGTGACGATCGGAAAGACGGTCGACAGGAAATGCTGCTCAATCCAGCCGCGCTCCTCGCCGGTGAGTTCGTCCGCCGACAGCACCGCGATGCCCTGGCTCCGCAGGTCGGCCTGCAGGCCAGACCAGCAGACATGCTGGGCATGGGTCAGATCGGCGGCCCTGCGATTGATCTCGGCAAGTTGCTCGGTCGGCGTCAGACCGTCGAGGCTCGGCGCCTTGACGCCGGCCGCATGCTGGCCGCGCAGACCGGCGACGCGGACCATGTAGAACTCGTCGAGATTGCTCGCCGAGATCGACAGGAAGCGCAGCCGCTCGAGCAGCGGGTGGGCGTCGTTGTGCGCCTGGGCGAGGACGCGCTCGTTGAAGGCCAGCCAGGACAATTCGCGGTTGATGTAACGGGCTTCCCCACCGGTCGTGGCCGGATCGCGGGTCGCCGCATCGCCTGACGTCTCAGCCACGGTTTTCTGCCTTTCCTCGGCGCAGCGCGCCTATATCACGCCACGGTCGGCGCGAGCTATCCTCGCGCCATGGCGTCGGACCGACGTCGTCGCGAGGAGGATCGCCCCGGTGAAGGATCTGGTGCTGTTTCGTCACGCCAAGGCGATGCCCCCGATGCCGGGCCAGCCCGATCGCGACCGCCCCCTCGCCGCGCGCGGCCGCGCGGACGCGGCGGCGATGGCGCGCTGGATGGCCGAGGCCGGCTGGCGCCCCGACCTGGTGCTGTGTTCGCAGTCGGCGCGCACCCAGGAGACGCTCGAGATCCTGCGCATGGCCGTTCCGCTCGGCCGCGTCGCCGTCGAACCGGAGCTCTATCTCGCGTCGACGCAGGACCTGCGGGCACGCATCCGGCGCA
>CAIOSQ010000115.1 GCA_903860935.1 uncultured Rhodospirillales bacterium
GAGGGCCTGCCGCCGCAGATCGCGGAGGTCTCGTTCGATATCAATTCCAGGATCTTCTTCTCGGACTGCGTGCCGAAGAGCGACCTCTTCGCGAAGAACATCTCCTTCATCAACGCCGTCAACCGCACCATGAACGCCGATCCCCTGCCCCAGGGCCTCACCTTCGAGCAGCAATTCGACACCGCGATCGCCCGCGAGGGCGCCGCGCGGGCCTGAGATGGGCATTTCCGTCCGCGGGGTCGCGAAGCGTTACGTCGCGCGCGGCAAGGAGACCGTCGCGCTCGCGCCCGTCGATCTCGAGATCGCCAGCGGCGAGTTCGTCGCCTTCGTCGGCCCCTCGGGCTGCGGGAAGTCCACGTTGCTCAACATGGTCGCGGGGATCGTGCCGCCCTCGGCGGGCGAGATCCTGCACGACGGTCGGCGCATAGACGGCATCAATCGCGGTGTCGGCTACATGACGCAGGGCGATTCCGTCCTGCCCTGGTATTCGGTGGCGCAGAACATCGACCTGCCGCTGAAGTTCCAGAACGTGCCGGCGGGCGAGCGGCGACGCCGCGTCGCGGACTGGCTCGGCCGGGTCGGGCTATCCGGCTTCGAGGCGAGCTTTCCGTCGGAATTGTCGGGCGGGATGCGCAAGCGCGTGGCGCTCGCCCAGGTGCTGGTCTACGACCCCGGCACGCTGCTGATGGACGAGCCCTTCGGTGCCCTCGACGCGCAGCTCAAGCTGCTGATGCAGGCCGAATTGCTCAAGATCTGGGAGGAAAGCAGGAAGACCGTGGTCTTCGTAACCCACGACCTCGCCGAGGCGGTGACCCTCGCGAGCCGCGTCGTGGTCTTCTCGGGACGGCCGGGACGGATCAAGGCGATCGAGGACGTTCCCATCGCCTATCCGCGCGACCCATTTCGCGTCCGGTTCCGGCCCGAATTCGAGGCGATCTATGCCCGGCTATGGGACGCGCTGGCCCCGGAAATCGCCAAGGGCGAAGCGGTCTAGGAGCGACAGACGATGAGCGCACGCATCGACGAAGCCGCGGCGATCGGTTCCGCGCCGGCCCAGTTCGGCGCCTCGACCGCGGTCGCCGCATGGCACGCCGAGCAGGGCCGCCGCCGCCTCGCGGTCCTGGCCGGACGGATCCTGGTCGGCATCGTGTTGCTGGCGCTCTGGGAATACGCGTCCGGCCGGTGGATCGAAAAGCTCTTCGTGTCGGCACCCAGCGCCGTCGGGTTCAGGCTGTGGCGCTGGCTGGTGACCGGTCAGCTCTGGACGCATCTGTCGATCACCCTCTACGCGACCGCCATCGGCTTCGCGATCGGCGCCGGGGCGGGCTTCGTGCTCGGTCTGCTCTTCGGCCGCTACAAGCTCGTCGCCGACATCTTCGACCCCTACATCACCGCGATCTACTCGCTGCCGAAGATCGCGCTGGCGCCGCTGTTCATCATCTGGTTCGGCATCGGCATCGAATCGAAGATCGCGGTCTCGGCCTCGATCGTCTTCTTCGTCGTCTTCCTCAACACCTACGCCGGGACGCGCGACGTCAACCCGCTGCATCTGCACACGACCCGCATCATGGGCGCCTCCCAGGCCGAAATCCTGCGCCATGTCGTGGTGCCCTCGGCCGCAGCCTGGGTGATCACCGGGCTCAAGGTGTCCGTGCCCTACGCGCTGGTCGGCACCGTGATCGGCGAGTTCATGTCCGCCAATCGCGGTATCGGCTTCGTGATCGCGCAGGCCACCGGCCTGTTCGACACGACCTCGGTCTTCGCGGGCCTGGTCACGCTCGGCATCGTGGGCGCCGCGATCAATGTCTGCCTCAAGCACGCCGAGGCCTGGCTTCTGCGCTGGAAGGGCTGACGCGGTTCCCGCGACGGTTTCCGGAAAAAGACGGGCACCAGTTGGCAAGGGGTGCCGCGCGCACGACATTCTCGGACATGGAGGACGCTCGCCCCGCACCGCAGGATGCCATCGCGCCCCTGCGCCTGATGCCGCTCGACACCGCGTGCGCGACGCTGCGCGCCCTGATCCCCTGCCCCGTTCCGGCGCACGCGCTGCCGCTCGAGGTCGCCGCGGGCGGCGGCGGGGTGCTGGCGCAGGACCTCGTTGCACCGGCGGCCCTGCCACCGGCGGCGGCGGCGCGACGCGATGGCTGGGCGGTGGCCGCGGAGGACACGCTCGGCGCGTCGCCCTACAGCCCGTCACCGCTCCCGCGCCAGCCGGTACGCGTCGCGATCGGCACGGCACTGCCACCGGGCACCGACGCGGTGCTTGCGCCCTTCGACCTCGCCGCGGAGGCCGGCTTCGCGCAGGCGCTCCAGGCGGTGGCCGCTGGCGACGGCACGCGCGCGGCCGGCGAGGACGCAGAAGCCGGGGCGCTCCTGCGCGCGGCGGGCGAACGCCTGCGGCCGCAGGACATCGCCGCGCTGGCGGCCTTCGGGGTCGCCACGATCGAACTGCGCCAGGCGCGGATCGCCTGGATCCCGGTCGGTGACGAACTCGTCGCCGCGCCGATGCGCGATCGCCTGGGCGCGCTGGCCGCCGCCGCCGCCGCACGCGACGGCGCCGCGTTCACGCGGCTCGCGCCAGTGGCC
>CAIOSQ010000116.1 GCA_903860935.1 uncultured Rhodospirillales bacterium
CCCAGTCGCATCATCAGACGCGACGGACCATCGTCCGAATCCGGCGTCAGCAGCAGATGCACATGGTTCGTCATGAGCGCGTAGGCGTGCAGGGCGCAGCCGCACTCCGCCGTCAGCCTGGCCAGCTGCTCGATATAGAAAACGCGATCCTCGTCGCAGAAGAAGCAGGCCTGCCGGTTGACGCCGCGCTGCACGACATGGACGGGCACGCCCGCCATCGTCAGGCGCGGCCGTGTGCCCATGCCCATGCCGCGAGGCGCCCCACGCGCCGATGCCGATCCGTCCCGCCCATCGCGCGAGACTGCCCGCCTCGCGCCGACCGCGAAAGCGCGCGGACAGCGTAACCGGGCTTAATCCCGCAGACCGAGAAAAACCTCCCCAGCTTTGGTTCCGTCAAGGACCCGGCGATCGCACCGGGGGCGCGGCGCGGGACGGAACCAAAGCTGGGGAGGTTTTTCTCCGGGTGGGGTTCAGGTCGCGGCGCGCTTCTGGCCGGGCTCTTCGAAGAACTTGTTCTTGAGCTCGCGCTGGTTCTCGTAGATCGAACCCTGATGCGCGGCCACCGGCAGCGGCAGGCGCACCGGGCAGGGCGTCATGCGCGGCGTCAGCGTCTCCTCGCCCGACACCAGCTGGCTCGTCCAGGTCGCCCAGTCCGGCGTCTGGATCAACGGCCACGCATCGGCGGCGCGGAACTGCATCAGCAGGAAGCGGCGCGAGCGGTTCGAGGTGTTGGGCGCCGAGCCGTGGATGGCGCGGGCGTGATGAATCGTGATCGAGCCGGCCTTGCCCTTGCAGTACACGGCCTTGTCGAAATCGATGCCGTCCCGGGTCGGGTCGATGGCGCCGCAGAAACGGCCATCGACATGGTGATCGTAGATCGGGCCCTTGTGCGAACCCGGGACCACCATCATCGCGCCGTTATGCTCGTCGATGTCGTCGATCATCACGCCGACCGCGGCGAGGTCGTCGTTGGTGTGCGGGTAGAAGGCCCAGTCCTGGTGCCATTCCACCGGCGAGCCGAAGCCCGCCGATTTCAGGTTCAGCTTCGACACGTCGAAGCGGATATTCTGACCCCAGAGCGACTTCAGGCAGGACAGGATGCCCGGATGGCGCACGCAGGCGGCATAGGCGGGGTCCCATTGATGCGGCGTCTTGATCCGGCGCACCCGCGGCATCGCGGCGCTGTGGCCGGGCTCCAGGTCGTAGCAATCGTCGTGATCGGTCACCGCGCGCGACTTGTCGACCAGGCCGTCGGTCGCCCGGCGCAGCGCCTCGACCTCGGCCTGGGACAGCACGTTCGGGACGACGATGAAGCCGTCGCGGTTGTAGCGTTCGATATCGGCCGGGCTGAGCATGGGATCCTCCGCTGGTCGACCGCGCGCTTGCCTCGCGGTCGTGGTTATCGATAACATCGAACCCAACGGTAGCCCCGGGCGCGGAGGAATTCAAGCGGTGACGAGACGCATGGGCGGCGGCGCCATCCGCATGCAGGACGTCGCGCGCGCCGCCGGCGTCTCGGCGATCACGGTGTCGCGCGCGCTCGGCGCGCCGGACCGGGTCTCGCCCGAGACGCGCGCGCGCGTCGAGGCGGCGGTGCGCGCGCTGGGCTATGTGCCCAACCTCGCCGCGGGCACGCTGAAATCGCAGCGCAGCCGGATCGTCGTCGCCATCGTCCCCACCCTCGCCAACGCCATCTTCGCCGAGACGGTCGAGGGCATGACCGAGGCCCTGCGCGCCGAGGGCTATCAGCTGCTGCTCGCCCATTCCGGCTATGCGCCGGAGACCGAGGAAAGCCTGGTGACCGCCTTTCTCGGCCGGCGTCCCGACGCGATCGTCCTGACCGGCCTCCACCATACCGCCGCGGCGCGGGCGCAGATCCGTGCCGCCGGGATCCCGGTGGTCGAGACCTGGGAACTGGGCGGGGCGGCGATCGACATGAATGTCGGGTTTTCCAATCGCGACGCCGCGCGCGCCCTCACAACCGCCCTCGTCGCGCGCGGCTATCGCCGCATCGCCTTCGTCGGCGTCGATCCGGCGGCCGAGCCGCGCGCGCGCCGGCGCGAGCAGGGCTATCGCGACGCGATGGCCGAGGCCGGGCGCCGCCCGCTGATCCATCGCCTGGTCGAGGATCGCGGCATCAGCATGCGCAGCGGCGCGGGCATGCTGGACGCGCTGCTCGCCGGCCCGCGGCCCGCCGACGCGGTGATGTTCACCAACGACTACATCGCCTTCGGCGCCCTGGCCGAATGCGCGCG
Organism: uncultured Rhodospirillales bacterium; assembly: GCA_903860935.1. Taxonomy (GTDB): domain Bacteria; phylum Pseudomonadota; class Alphaproteobacteria; order CACIAM-22H2; family CACIAM-22H2; genus CAIOSQ01. Next base: position 2,256 of record CAIOSQ010000116.1, read on the forward strand.
CCGCGGGATCGCCGTCCCGGGGCGCCTCGCCATCGCGGGCTTCGGCGATTTCGAGGTCGCGCGCGAATGCCATCCCGCCCTCACCACCGTCCGCGTCCCCGGCCGCGAGATGGGCCGCCGCGCCGCCACCCTCATCCTCGACCGCCTCGCCGGCCGCCCCGCCCCGCCCCGCGTCGATCTCGGCTTCGACGTCGTCCTGCGCGACAGCGCCTGAGCCACCCGCAATCGGATCCAGACAACCATTCCCTCCCCGCCCGCGGCCCGGCATGCAACGACGCGACCGCGGTCCGGCACGGCTGGAATAGTTGTCTGGATCGGAATTCGGGATCCGAATTCGCGCATGAGACGATAAACGCCATGAATCCTGCGCGAGCTGGAATGGCAAACCTCGAATCCGAGCGTTATACTGGTGGGGCTGATGGAGTTGCCCGCCCATGTTTGTGCCGATCCTAAACCGGGAGATTCATGTCTATTTTCCGACATGCGTGATGCGGCGGCACGTAGCGGATGCGGAGGCGATCAATGCAGCGCTCGGACCCTTTTGCCGCACATCACGTAAGATGGCGACAGGGGTCCAGAAGAGCAACCATGGCGGTTGGCAGTCCGAGCCGAGCCTGTTCGCCAATCCCGATCCTGCAGTGAAGCCGCTGCGCGATGCCGTGCTGGGGGCGCTCGTCGACATCAGCGCGGTGGTGTTCGCCACGCCCGCCCAGTCTCTCGGCATCGAAGAGAATCTGACGGCCTGGATCAACATCAACGACGCCGGCGACTACAACGCTCACCATGTCCACCTGCCGTCGACATGGTCTGGCGTCTACTATGTCGAGGTTGGCACTCCACCGGCGGATGCGCGCCCGAACAGCGGGGATCTCGAGCTTTTCGATCCACGCGGCCAGGGTCTGGACGGAACCGGTGCAGCCTTCAGCCACCAGTACCGCATCCTGATCAAACCTGAGCCCGGTCTGCTTGTCATATTTCCCGGCTATCTTGCGCATTTCGTTCATCCCTACGCCGGCACGACGCCACGTATCAGCATCGCATTCAACGCGCGCCTGCAGCGTCGGACCTGAAGTTCGACAGATGACCGATGCGGCGATTTATTTCCAGCCGGACGGCTATGTGCCGGAGCGTCGCCAATTGGGCGGGCGGCAAATCGCCGGCCAAGGCTTCCTCGATGCTTTCCTGCGCTCGCACGTCGGCGACACGATAGCCTGCTACACCGAACAGCAAGGTTGGTTCGAAGACTTCCTGACGTTGACCGAGGCTGCGCGCGGCAAAGAAGCAAGACAGCGGGCATACCGCATCGGTGACGTTCGCGATCCGGCCCTTGCACGAGCCGGGACGCTGTATATTCCAGGCCCATCGCGCATGATACCGATGGCATGGCGACGCCGTCGCATCGGTGCCGACAGGTTTTCGATCTGCGGGATCGCCCACAGCATCTCCTCTTCCCGCCTTTATGATGCGCTCGGAGACATGCTGGTCGCCCCACTGGCGGCATGGGACGCCCTGATCTGTCCGTCGAAGGCAGTGCACGACGCGGTCAAAGGCATCCTCGATCGCCACGAAACCTACCTCCGCGCGCGGCTGGGCGCCCCTGGCCCAGTGCCACGGCCGGCCCTGCCGATCATTCCGCTGGGGATCGACGCCGGAGCCCGCGATCCGCATCGGACGGATGCACGACAAGCACGACGTGAGTGGCGTACGCGACTGGGCATTCCCGAGGACAGCGTCGCGCTGATCTTTGTCGGCCGTCTCAGCCTCCACGAGAAGGCGAACCCTCTTCCGCTCTTCGTCGCGTTGAGCGCGGTGTTGAGCCACATGCCGTCGCGTCTTCACCTGATCCTGGCAGGATGGTTCGCGAACGCGGATGTGGAGGCGGCGTTTCGAGATGCGGCAGCGCAGCTTTGCCCCGATGTCACGCTTCATCTGGTGGATGCCCGCGACCCGGCGACAGGAACCACGATCTGGTACGCCGGCGACGTGTTCTGCTCGCTCTCGGATACGATCCAGGAGACGTTCGGACTGACTCCGGTCGAGGCGATGGCGAGCGGCCTTCCAACAATCGCGACCGATTGGAACGGCTACCGAGATACGATCGACCACGGAACCAGTGGCTTTCTCATCCCGACCCGAACCCCACCCGATGGTGCGGGCGCCATCATCGCGGAAGCTGCCGAGGACGGGCGATTATCCGAGGATGGCGTTCATGGCATGACCAGCCTCCTGACGTCCTTCGACATCGGAGCCTGCGCACAGGCGATCGTCAGGCTCGCCACCGATCCTGATCTTCGCCGTCGGATGGGTGCGGCGGCGCTTGACCGTGCGAAAGCCTATGACTGGAGCGCAGTGCTGGCGTCCTATCGCGCTCTATGGGCGGATCTGGCTGAACGACGTGCCGGGGCCGCCACGACGCGGCCTTCCGATGCAGGCCACGCCTGGGGGCCGGCTCAGCATCCCCTGCGCCAGGATCCGTTCCGCGTCTTCGCCGGCCATCCGAGCGCGCGCCTGGGTCCGGCGACACACCTCGTGCTCAGCCCATCCTGGTCGGACGATCGCGCTCGGTTTGCGGGGTTGCGTGCCGCGATGTTCTTTGCGCCCTCGATTGCCTTCGATGAGATGGCAGATGCCATTATCCGCGGCTTGACGAGCGGTCCCATGACTGCGGAGAAACTGGCGCAATCGATTGCCGTGAGGAACCAAGCGCATTTCTACCGCTGCCTTGGTTTTCTGACCAAACTCGGACTTGTCGCAGTCGAGGACTCCGCATCCGTCCCCCCGGCGCAGGTCCGTATTCAGCCGACATAGGTTGGAACGCGAAATGGGCCGTGACGAAGCTGCGCCCGCGCCCGATATGCTCTGCTCCCCCGCCTAGTCCTGGGCGCCCGCCACGACCACGGATCCACAATCACGAGGATGTCCAAGAGCGCGCGATCGGATCCGGACACCTATTCCCCTCCCGCCAAAGGGCCGGCATGGCAGGACGATCCGGCGCGCGATAAGGTGTCGGAATGCGTAAGGTCCAGGTCGCATGAATTCACCGCCCACCGCCGCGGACAGCCAGGCCGCGTCGCCGCGGCCCGGTCCGGTCGCGCAGACGATCCAGACGCTGCTGCGCGAGCGCCGGCACGACGAGCTCGTCGCGCTCGCCGAACGCACGGTCGCGGCGGCGCCGACCAATGCCGAGGCGTGGAACCTGCTCGCGGTCGCGCTGCGCCGTCTGAACAACACGCGCGCGGCCATCGCCTGCCTGCGGCGGGCGCTCGATCTCGATCCGGGCAACCCCACAGCGATGCTCAATCTCGGCGCGGCCTGCGGCGAGACCGGCCGCCCCGCCGATGCCGCCGCGTGGTATCGCGCGGTGCTGGAGCGTCAGCCCTCGGCCATCGTGTGGACGCATCTGGGCGTCGCGCTCCACGAGACCGGCGATCCTGCCGCCGCCCTCGCCGCCTTCGACGCCGCCCTCGCGCTCGACCCCGCCTATGCCCGCTGCCATGTCGAGCGTGCGCACGCGCTGCTCCGTCTCGGCCGCTTCGCCGAAGGCTGGGAGGAATTCGAGTGGCGCTGGCGCCTCGACCCCGCCGACCGGCCCGCGCTGCCGCGCCTCGCTTCGCCGCGCTGGACCGGCGAGGCGCTGGACGGACCGCTGCTGGTCCTGCCGGAGCAGGGCTTCGGCGACACGATCCTGTGCGCCCGCTTCCTGGCGGCGCTGCGCGGACGCGTGCCGCGCGTGATCCTGGCCTGCAAGCCGGAGCTGCTCCGCCTGTTCTCGACGCTCGAGGGGATCGACGCCCTCGTCCCGACCAATGTCGCCGCCCCGCCGCACGCCGCGCATATCCCGATGATGAGCCTGCCGCGCCTGACCATGCGCGCCGGCGACGCGCCACCGCCACCCGCGCGGCTGCATGTGCCGGCGGTGTCGCGCGCGGCCCTGGCGCCGCTGATCGCGCCGGCGCGCGGGCGGCTCAATGTCGGGATCGTCTGGTCGGGCAGCGTCACGTTCAAGGCCAACGCCCAGCGCGCGACCGCGCTCGAGCGCTTCCTCGCCTTCGCCGAGATCCCGGGCCTGCGCCTGTTCAGCCTTCAGAAAGGCCCGCCGGCCGCCGACCTGGCGGCGCCAGGGCTCGGCCCGATCGTCACCGATCTCGGCCGGCATTGCGCGGATTTCGCCGACACCGCCGCCGCCATAGAGCAGCTCGATCTCGTGATCATGACCGATTCCTCGGTCGCCCATCTCGCCGGATCGCTGGGCAAGCCGATCTGGAACCTCCTGCCCCATGCGCCCTACTGGCTCTATGGCATGGGCGGCGCGTGCACGCCCTGGTACCCCTCGATGCGCATGTTCCGCCAGGAGGGGCCAGGCGGATGGGATCAGGTGTTCGCGGCGGCCGCGTCAAGGCTTATCAAACAACTCGCTAAGCCAGCCGGTGATGCCAGAAACCATGAGGGGATACGATGAGTGACCGATCGTTCCTGACTCGCGGCAACGTCCTCGTGACACTGCCTGACGATCTGTCCCTGCTGACCCCGTATATCCTTGCCGAGCAGCGCGACTGGTTCGAGCATGAGATTGCTTTCGTCCGTGCGCTGGTCACACCTGGAATGAACACGGTCGATGTCGGCGCAAATTATGGAATCTACACGCTCACGATGGCGAGGGCGTCTGGTCCGGATGGACACGTATGGGCATTCGAGCCCGCCAGCAAGACGGCCGACTACCTCGCACGCAGCATCGTCGCCAACGGGTTTGGAAATGTCCATCTCGTGAAGGCCGGCCTATCCGACACACGCCGGCGCGCGGTGCTGTCGACCCTCGAAAACTCCGAACTGAACCATGTCGGTCCAGCGTCGGGGGATGGGGAGCCGATCGTGCTCACCACGCTCGATGCCTTCGCGGCAGAAATACGCGACCGAAAGATAGATTTCGTGAAGCTCGATGCGGAAGGCGAGGAATTGAACATCATCGCCGGTGGGCTTCGGTTCCTTGAACGCAATGCCCCGGTGGTGATGTTCGAAATCAAAAATGGCAGTACCGCGAACCTGAAAATCGCGGAACGCTTCGCTGAACTTGGGTTCAGCATCCATCGCCTCGCTCCCGGCCTGAACGCCCTGGTGCCCTTCGAAAGCGATCGGCCGCTCGACGCCTTCCAGCTCAACCTCTTCGCCGCCGGACCCGGCCGGGCCGCCGAACTCGCAGCCCGTGGGCTTCTGGCGCGCACCGTCATGGCGCCACCACCGGCCGGGTCGCGCTGGCGCACCGAACTCGGCGCGCAGATCTGGGCGCGCGCCCTGCTGCCCGCATGGCGCGACAATGGCATGACGTCGCAGGATACCGGCCGCCGCGACCATGAAGCGGCGCTCGACGCGTTCTTCGCGTCCGGGGATGCGGGCCTGTCCATCGACGCGCGGGCCGGTCATCTCGCCTCCGCCCATGCGGCAGCGAGGCGGGCGGTGGCCGCACAGGCGAGCCTGCCACGGCTGCTGACATCCGCGCGCATCGCGCTCGCCTATGGCTTTCGCATGGAAGCGATCGCCGACCTTGCGCGCGCGGTCGATCTCCTGCGCGCCGGCGGGACGTTCGCCCTCGACGAACCCTTTCTCTCCCCGCACGAACGCCACGAGACGGTGCCCGCCGCGGGCCGCGTCAAGGCGTGGATCCTGGCCGCCACGATCGAGGCCTACGAGGCGGCGTCCGCGTATTCGTCCTATTTCAACCCGCGCCGCAGCGCCGCGCTGCTGGAGCAGATCGACCGTAATCCCTGTCTGACGATCGAGGGCGCGCGGCGCATCGACATGAGCCGCGCCCGCGTTGGCAATGCCGCCGGCACGGTGCGGCGCCATCCCACCTCCATCGACACAATCCTGCCCGCGCTCGAGACACCCATCGCGATCGCAGATATCGGCGCGCGGCCATCACAGGGCGGCGAGGACTACGGTGCCGTGATCGAGCGCGGCATCGCGCGGGTGATCGGCTTCGAACCCGATCAGGCGTCGATCGGGGAGACGACGCGCCGCCATCGCTGGAGCGTCTACTATCCCGATTTCATCGGCGATGGACGCGCCCGACCGTTCCACGTCACCAACCGGCCCATGACCGCGTCCCTCTTCAGGCCGGACAGAACGATCGTCGACCGGTTCAACAATCTCGGCGAATTGCTGCAGGTCGTCGACACGCCCATTGTCGCGACCCGGCGGCTCGACGACGCCGTGCCCGATGATGTCGACATGATCAAGATCGACATCCAGGGCGGCGAGTTGATGGCCTTCGAAGGCGGTGCCCGCGTCCTGTCACACACGATGCTGATCCAGACGGAGGTATCCTTCGTCCCGATCTACGAGGGTCAGCCGCTCTTCGCCGAGATCGACCAATGCCTGCGCCGCCACGGCTTCCTGTTCCATGGTTTCACAGGAATGACCGGCCGGGCCTTCAAGCCTGTCGTCGTGGATGGCGACCCCAATCGGCCCGTCCGCCAGCTGCTCTGGACGAATGCCATCTACGTCAAGGATTTCCGCAGCCTTGACTCGTTTCCGGACCAGAAGCTCGCGAAACTCGCCATCCTGCTCGACGATTCATATGGATCCTGGGATCTGGCATGGCAGATCCTGCGCATCTTGGACGCGCGCCACGGGACCCGCACGGCCGACGCCTACATCGCGCTGCTTGCGCGCCGTCGCGCGGCCCGATGAGCGAAACGGCATGCGCGACGCTCCACCACGGTCCCGCCCTCACCCCGTCTCGCCCCGCCTGACCCGATAGAGCCGGGCGCGGCGGGCGGTGTCGGCGGCGGCGAGGCCGGTCTCGGCGGCGGCGGCGCACAACGCCTCGCCCAGCCGCGCCGGCTCGCCTCGCCAGCCGGCAATGACGCGCGCGGCGGTCTCGTAGATCGCGACGCGGTACCAGGGCGCGAAGGCCGCGCCGATGAGGACGCGGTCCAGCCGCGGCGCCGGCGGCAGGAAGGGCAGATCGACGGAGACCGGCACCGTGTTGTCGAGGAAGCGCCGCAGCAGCGCCCAGGCGGCCTCGCGGCGCCCCAGCTCCAGCGCCAGCCGCGCGCGCGTCAGGACGATCGCGAAGACCGGCGCGGCCTGCGTCGCCAGATCGGCCTCGTCCAGCCGGCGCGCGGCACGCAGCAGCCGCGCAAGGCGCAGGCCGGGCGCCAGCGTCG
>CAIOSQ010000117.1 GCA_903860935.1 uncultured Rhodospirillales bacterium
ATCGGCGTTCATGGTGCGGTTGACGGCGTTGATGAAGGAGATGTTCTTCGCGAAGAGGTCGCTCTTCGGCACGCAGTCCGAGAAGAAGATCCTGGAATTGATATCGAACGAGACCTCCGCGATCTGCGGCGGCAGGCCCTCAAACCACTTGTCCGACCATTCCTTGAGCTTGCCGCGTCCGGCGGGGTCGTTGATCGCGCGCAGCGCCATCTGGATGCCGTGGCAGTACCGCACCAGTGCCTCGCGCTTCTCGGGATTGCGCATCGTCGCCTCGGCGGTCGAGGCGCAGATGTAGAGATAGTCCTGGAAGAACTCCGGCGGATTGGTCGCCATGTTGAAGAGATAGCGGCAGTCGCGGTCCTGGACCGCGAGGTCCGACGTCGGCGAGGACAGGCAGAAGCCGTCGATCACGTTCTGCTGCAGGCCGGCAAGCATGCCCGGGCCGCCGCCCTGGATCGGCACCAGACGCAGGTCGCTGTTGGGGTCCATCTTCCCTTGCAGCGCCAGCCAGCGGAACAGCGCGTCCGGCGCCGCGCCAGGCCCGGTCGTCCCGAGGCGCAACCCCTTCAGCGCGGCGATCTTGCGATCGGCCGGAGAGGCGTCCGAAACGCCGAGACGCTCGAGGACGTCGCGGCGGATCACGACGTTCGATGCGTATTTATTGACGGTCTGGATGAAGGTCTTGATGGCGAGCCCTGACCCGCGGCCACGCAGCGCCTCGCCCGGATCGCCCAGGACGATGTCGACGCCCGAACCGCTCAACGCCGCGATGTTGGTGCCGCGGTTGGAGGCGTTCGATTCGACCTTCACGCGGGCGCGCTCGAAGAAGCCGCCTGCATTGGCGAAATCCTCTGCAGCCCAAAGCCAGGACTTGGCGGTCGAGCGCAGCGTGGTCAGGGTCGGGACCGCCGCCTGGGCGCGCGCCGGGCGAGGGAGGCCGGTCGTTCCGGCGAGAGCGACACCCGCGGCCAGCGCGGCGCGGCGGGACAGGGTCGGGATCTTGCGGGTCATCTTTGCCTTCCTCGGATGCGCGCGGGCAGCCCCGCGCGGATGTCGACCGATCTCATAGGTCCGTCGCGGCCGAAGGTCAAACGGCCACTGCCGAGCCCGCCTTCGGTGTCGTCGCCGGCGGCGGCTCGCCGGCCGGCTCGCCACCGACGATGGTGGATATTGCGGAAAATAAATATATTCTATTTGGAAATAGGGTGACCGACCGGTCGCGGGCACCGTCGCCCTGGCATGGCTTGGCGAGCACTCGGACGGCCCTTCCCGGAGGTCGGCGGTATGGAAGCATTCAACCTCAAGGCCAAGCTCGAATCCGGGGCGTCGCGGGTCTTCAACTGCCTTCAGATCACCCAGGAGGTGCTCGCGGCGCAGGATGGCGCGGTGGCGACCGATCTGTTCTTTCGCGCGCGCAGCCTCAACAACATGATCGTCATCAAGGAGCCGAACCTCGACGATGTGGCCGGCGTTCACGGGCGCAGCCTGCCGGTTCGGACCAAGCTCTTCCTGCCCTACAACACCGACGTTCCCTACGAAGGGGGCGAGTCCGTCTTTACCGACGACGTCCGCTTCGTGCCGACCTTGCGCCATCTCTCGGGCGGCGACGGCGTGTCGGAGCAGAATTTCGAACTCGACCTGCTCAAGATCAAGCTGTTCGAGCAGTTGCCGTCGCTCGATCCGTTCCTGGTCAAGGACACGTTCGTCCAGGCCAAGGTGCGCGTGAACGAGGCCTATTTCCGGATCAGCGCGGCGGACTGGATGAACATCCGGGACCATATCGGCGCCCGGTTCGCGGTCATGTGCCGGTTCGCCGGTGACGGGCGCGCTGACGCCGCGACGGTCGACCGGCTCGTCGAGCGTCTCTGGGAGGCGCGCAATCTCGACCCCCTCTTTCCCTTCCTCAGCGCGTTGGGCCTGCCTGTCGAGCGGGCGCCGGAGTTCTTCTACGCGTGGAAGGGCATCAGCTATTTCGACTACGAGTTCACCAGGAACGTCGAGCAGTTGCGGAGCTTTTCGAAATGGGTGCAGACCGCGCAGACACGTGGTCCCGCGCATCGTCAGGACCGCCTGTCGATCGAGGAAGACAGGGGCATCCTGCGCGACCGGTTGCGCAAGGTCGTCGGCGAGACGCAGGAGATCCTGCGCAGCTATGAAGAGAGCTTCGATCTGTTGTTCAACAAGCGCCAGTCGGCGCGGAAATTCGCCGATTTCATGCTCGAATCGAAGCGGCATTTCTGGACCCTGGGCAGCAACATCAACGGCGTCCAGCATGCCGTCGCGGTGTGGTCGAAGGCGGTAGAGCGCGTGATCGATCGCACCCTGCCGCCGGTCCAGATGGTTCGGCTGATGCGGACCTTGCGGCAGATCGTGTGATCTCCGCGCCGCATGTGCGGCGGCCGGATCAGCGTCTGGCCAGGAGCGCGGCGATGGCCGCGTCGAGCACGGCGAGATCGCGGGCGCGCCCGACCGTGTTCGTCGTCTCGCCGATGAGGTGCCGTGCCTCGGCCGGTGTTGCCCAGCGCGTCGCCGCGGTCTCGGCGTCGAGCGGTCCCTGCTCTCCGGCCACCGCCATCAGGAAATAGCGGTTGTCGGTCGTTCCGCCGGCGAAGGCACCGGGGATGGGGGCAAGGATGCGTGCGCAATAGCCTGTCTCTTCGCGCGTTTCGCGCAGCGCGCACGCCTCGGGAGATTCTCCCGCGTCCGGCCGGCCTTTTGGAAAGGTCCACGCGTAGCCGTCGTAGCCCCCGGTTGGTTTGCGCAGCAGGACGCGTCCTTCGCCGTCCACCAGGACGCCTCCATAGGCCTTCTTCCTGCCGCCGGCCGAGGCGGGCGTCTTGGCGGGCCGGAGGGGAGGCGTGGCGGGTGCCGCCGGCGGGAGGTCTTCGATGTCGTGGAGGACGCTCCAGACCTGTCCATAGGCCTGGGCGCGGGGCTTGCCCTGGCGCGCGGCGACCGCGTCCTTGAAATTGGCGTAGTCGAGCTTCATCGCGAGATTGGCGAGCGCGACGGCGACCTCGCCGCGTGGCGCGACCGCGCGGTAGGGATAGTCGGTGCCCGCATGATCGACGGTCGGTCCAAGCCCGGGCAGGATCTCCGCCCGCAGATGGTCCAGGTCCGCGCGCGCCCGTGCCCGGACGGTCAGCGTTCCGGCCGCGCGATCCGACGGTTTCTCGACGATGCTGAAAAAGCCGAACGTCGTCATCATCCACATGCGGCTGATCTCCAGAAAGGCGTGATCCCGTCATCGGTTGGCCGGGGAAGGCCGGCGACTCCGGCGTCGGCGGCCGGGCATCCGGCGCGGGATGGAATCCAACGATCCAACCCTGGATCGCGCCGCCGCGCTTGCCAAGCGGCTTGGCGGGGGTATCGTCGCGCCTGGCCTGCATCGACGGGGGTGACGCATATGAGGGGCGGTTCGCGTGTGCCGCGCGCGTGGTGGCGCCCATGACCATGGGGTGGCTGTCGCCCGAGGAGTGGGACGCGGTGCGTCTCAGCCTGTCCGTGTCGCTGCGCGCTGTCGCCGTGTCCCTGGTCCCGGCTGTCTTCATCGCGTGGCTGCTGGTGCGCGGACGGTTCCCCGGCCGGGTGCTGCTCGATGCGCTGGTCCATCTCCCGCTCGTGGTGCCGCCGGTGGTCGTGGGTTGGGGGCTGCTGATGCTCTTCGGCGTGCGCGGACCGATCGGTGCGCCGCTGCTGGAGTGGTTCGGGGTCCGTCTGGTCTTCACCAGCGAGGCGGCGGCGCTGGCGACCGCGGTGATGTCCTTCCCGCTGATCGTGCGCGCCGTGCGTCTTGGCATCGAGGCGGTCGATCCGGGGCTGGAAGCCACCGCGCGCACCCTGGGAGCGGGCCGGTTCGACACGTTCCTGACCGTGACGTTGCCGCTGATGTCGCCCGGCATCCTGGCTGGCGCGGTCGTCGCCTTTGCGGCCGGGCTGGGAGAGTTCGGCGCGGTGATCACCTTCGCCTCCAACATTCCCGGGGAGACGCAGACCCTGCCGCTCGCGATCTACACCGCGACGCAGACGCCTGGCGGCGACGCCATCGCCGCGCGGCTTGCCGGGATCTCCTTCGCGCTGGCGCTGGCGGGATTGCTGCTCGCCGAACTCATCGCGCGGCGCATGCACCGGCTGCTCGGACGGGGTTGATGCTCAGCCTGTCCCTTTCGCATCGCTTCGCCGACGGGGGCTTCGCGCTCGATGTCGCCTTCGAGGCGCCGGGCGCGGGTGTCACCGCATTGTTCGGCCCCTCGGGATGCGGCAAGACGACGATCCTCTCCGCCGTGGCGGGCCTGATGCGGCCAGCCTCGGGGCGCATCGGTCGCGGCGGCGAGGTGCTTTTCGACTCGTCGTCCGGGATCTTCGTTCCGCCCGAGCGCCGGCGCTGCGGCGTGGTGTTCCAGGAGGCGCGCCTCTTTCCGCATCTCAGCGTCGCGGCCAATCTGCGCTATGGCCTGTCGCGCGCGCCGACAGGCGCCGAGGGACCCGGCCTGGAGGAGGTCGTCGATCTGCTCGGGATCGCGGCTTTGCTGGCGCGCCGGCCGGGACGGCTTTCGGGCGGTGAGCGCCAGCGCGTTGCGCTTGGCCGGGCATTGCTGTCGCGCCCACGTCTGCTGCTGATGGACGAACCGCTCGCGGCGCTCGACCTTGCGCGCAAGGCAGAGGTTCTGCCGTTCCTGGCGCGGCTGCGCGCGCGCGCCGGACTTCCGATCCTCTACGTCACGCATGCGCTCGACGAAGTCGATGCGCTCGCCGACACGCTCGTGCTGCTCGAAGCGGGGCGTGTTCTGGCTGCGGGTCCGGTCGAGGCGCTGGCTGCGCGCACCGACCTGCCGCTGGCTGCGCGTCGCGATGCCGGCGTGCTGATCGGCTGCGTCGTCGGCGCCCATGACGCGCGGCGCGGTCTGACGCGGCTGGATTTCGCGGGGGGGAGTTTCCTGGTGCCGCTGCGCGCCGAGGCGCCGGGCAGTGTCGGCCGCGTGCGGGTGCGTGCGCGCGACGTGGCGGTGGCGATCGCGCCGCCCGCCGGTCTCTCGGTCCAGAACATCCTGCCGGCCACGCTCGCCGAGATCGTCGCGGGTCCGTCTCCGCACGAGGCCTTCCTGCGTCTCGCGGTCGGGCCGACGACGCTTCTGTCGCGTGTCACGCGCGACAGCGTGCAGCGTCTGGGGCTGCGCCCCGGACAGGCCCTCTGGGCGGTGGTGAAGGCGGTCGGGTTCGGGTTCGGTGGCGCGACCGGGTGAACGCGGCGGCCGACGCTCCTCATGGCGCCGCATCATGGTTCGGATTTCGTCGGATCGTCCTCCGCCGGCGCGCGCGATCGCAAGCGGTGTCGACCAAACGTCTCGACCCGCCGGTCCAGGTCCCGTGATGCCCCTGCGCGCGGGGCCGGATCGCCCGATGGATGTTTCCCGTCTGGGGTGGATTTGTTATGTACCGCCTCCGTTCAAGGATCCCCCAGGGAGGAATTCGATGACCGTTTCGCTTCAACGCCGCCCCTTCATCCGCGGCCTCGGTGCCGCCGCCGTCGCTTCCGCCGCCGCGACCGTCGCGGGCGCTCAGGCGCCGATCACGCTGCGCATGTCGACGCCGGCGACGCCGACCGACCAGCGCTCGCTCGCGCTGGCCGAGATCTTCGCGCCGGCGGTGAAGGATTTCGCGACCTATCAGCCGCACTACAACTCGACCCTGTTCAAGCAGGGTACTGAGCTCGAGGCGATCGCGCGCGGCAATCTCGAGATGTCGATCACCTCGGCGCAGGAACTGGCGACGATCTTCCCGCAATGGTCGATCTTCACCGCGGGCTATCTGCTGCGTGACGCCGACCACCAGAAGAAGGTGTTCGCCAGCCCGATCATGGACGAGCTCAAGAAGCCCGTCGAAGACCGCCTCGGAGTCAAGCTGCTCTCGGTCATGTATCTGGGCCGCCGTCAGCTGAACCTGCGCACGGAGAAGGAGATCCGCCGCCCCGAGGATCTCGCCGGCCTCAAGCTGCGCATGCCCAACACCGAGGCATGGTTGTTCCTGGGCACGGCGCTCGGCGCCAATCCGCTGCCGCTCGCCTTCACCGAGATCTACACCGCGCTGCAGACGGGCGCAGTCGACGGGCAGGACAATCCGCTGCCGACCAACCGCGACTCGAAGTTCTACGAGGTCACGAAGCAGATCGTTCTGACCAGCCACCTCGTCGACCAGAACTACGTCGCCTTCTCCAAGAAGGTCTGGGACCGCATGACGCCGGCACAGCGCGCGACCGTGCAG
>CAIOSQ010000118.1 GCA_903860935.1 uncultured Rhodospirillales bacterium
TGGTCGTCTCCCCTTTCATCGTGCAACGAAGATCGACGAGCCCCCCGACAGTCAGGGGCCGCCGGCCGCGATCCTCGAAGCGTCGACACCATACGAGGGGACGAATCCGGGCGGGAAGCACCCCTGCGGTTGCACGACCGCATGAAGCCGGCGACGTGTCAGCGCGGGACGCGTCGGCGCTGAACGCGCAGAGCGGACGGCCCTGGCTGGCCTTCTACTGGCCGACATTCTCCGCCGGATTGTTGGTGTTCCCGTCGATATGGCCGCCGGCCAGTTGGACCGCAGCCTCGCCGACGGACTTGAACGGGATATACGTCACCTTTGCGCCGGCTGCCTTGTCGATCAGGCGCACCAGGGTCTCGTCGAGATCCTTCGATTTCGAGCCGCCCATCTTCATGGTGCCGGCCTTCGCGGCGGCGACGAAATCGGCAGCGGTCTTCCACGGCGCGTCCTGGCGCACCCAGAGCAGGAATTCGTCGAAGGCGAGCGCGGCGACCGGCGTCAGTTCCTCGGGCTTCCAGCCGACCTTCGCGACCAGCGGCAGGAGCCATTGGTTGGAGGTGCCGAAGACGACTCGATGGGCATCTCCCGCGCCCATCTTGCCGTGCACGAAGCCCTCGGCACCCGAGCCGCCGCCCTTGATCGGCACGACGATCTGCTGCGCCACCAGATTGTGCTTCTGGATGACCGTCTCGATCGTGCGCGCGAAGATGCCGTCCCCGCCGCCCGCGCCGACGGTGACGACGAACTCCACGGGCTTCGTCGGGGTGAAGGCCGCGGCACCGGAAGTCGTGGCGACGCCGAACGCCCCCGCGAGGGCCAGTCCAGCCGCGTAGCGCGCTGCGTGTCCAAAGATGTCGTCCCCCTCTTTCGCTTTTCTTGGGTCTTGCGGTGACGCCGACGCCGCGACGCGCCGGCGCGATGTCAGTCGGCCGCCGCCGCGAGGCCGCGCTGGCGCAGCGCGAGGCGCGCGGCGAGAAGCAGCGCGGCCTTGCTCGCGCCGGGATTGGCCCGGTTGCGGCCGACGATGTCGTAGGCGGTGCCGTGGGCCGGGGTGCAGACCGGGACCTTGTAGCCACCGCTCAGCGTCACGCCCTGGTCAAAGCCCATGAGCTTGATCGCGATCTGGCCCTGGTCGTGATACATCGTCTGCACAGCGTCGAAATCGCCGCGCCGCGCGCGCAGGAACACCGTGTCGGACGGGAATGGCCCGTCGCAGGCGATGCCGCGTGCCTGGGCGTCGCGCACCGCCGGGGCGATCTCGCCCTCGTCCTCGTGCCCGAAATTCCCGCCGTCGCCGGCATGCGGATTGAGCGCCGCGACGGCGATGCGCGGACGCTCGAAGCCGGCGTCGCGCATGCAGCGATCGGTCAGGATCAGCGTGTCGAGCACCGCCGCGCGCGTGATCATCCGCGCCACGTCGGACAGCGCGACATGCGAGGTCACGCGCGCGTTCCGTCAGCATGAGCAGATGCTCGATGCCCTGCGCCAGCGTGAACCGTTCCTGCTGCGCGAGACCCTCGAAAAACCTCCCCGAA
>CAIOSQ010000119.1 GCA_903860935.1 uncultured Rhodospirillales bacterium
AGGCGGCATGATGACCAACCAGACCCGCACGCAGACGATCGACGAGATCGGCAGCGGCCACGGCAGAGCCGGCATCGGCGAGCACCGCATCGGGGGCGGTCCAGAACAGATCCTGCGGCGCGCCAAGGACGGGATGCGCGGGTCCGGCGGGCAGACCAGTACCGAGAAGCGCCGCGGCGGCCGCGCGCGCGGCGGCATCGCCCGCGCGCAGACGCAGCATGACCAGACCCGGTGCGGGCGCGCGGGTCAGGACCAGTCCCGGGGATTCGAAACGGGGCCACTCAGACATGCAGATTCGCTCCGGCGGGATCGACGAAGCACGGCGCGACCACATGCGCGGCGCGGCGCCGTCCCTCGTCGACGAGGATGATGCGCTCGCCCATCCGCGCCCGGCCGCGCCGCAGCATGCCGAGCCCGATCGGGCGCCCCAGCGCGGGGCTCCAGCAGGCCGACGTGACATAGCCCTCCGACCGCCCATCGGCCGCGGCGACGACATGCGCGCCGGCGCGCAGGGGCTGGTGCGGATCGTCGGGCAGGATGCCGACGAGTTGGTGGCGGTCGTCGCGCAGCGCCTCTGGCCGCATCAGCGAGCGGCGCCCGACGAAATCCGAGGTCTTGCGCGCGATACCGCCGGCCATGCCGAGATCGCCGGGCAGGGTCGTGCCATCGCTGTCGCTGCCGACATGGATGTAGCCCTTCTCGATGCGCAGCGTCATCAGCGCCTCGATGCCGAAAGGCGCGATGCCGAAGGCCGCGCCAGCATCGACCAGGCGGTCCCAGAGTTCTGTCGTGGAGCCCGCCGGGACCTGGATCTCGTAGCTTGCCTCGCCGGTGAAGCTGACGCGCATCACGCGCACGGGCAGGCCGGCGATCCGGCCCTCGCGCCAATGCATATGCGGGAAGGCGGCGCGCGACAGGTCGATGTCGCTGCCTGCGGCCGCGATCGTCGCGCGCGCGCGAGGCCCCGTGACGGTCACGACGCCGAACTGGTGGGTCAGCGGAGTGGCGAAGACGCGCAGATCCGGCCATTCGCCCTGCAGCCACTCGTCGAGCGTCGCCGCGATGCGCGAGGCTGCGGCCGAGGTGGTGCCCACCAGGAAGCTCTCGGGGCCGAGCCGCGCGCAGACGCCGTCGTCGGTCACGACGCCGTGCTCGGTCAGCATGAGCCCGTAGCGCAGGCGCCCCGGCGCCAGGGTCGACATTGTGGCGACATAGATCCGGTCGAGGAAGGTCGCGGCATCCGGCCCCTCGACCATGATCTTGCCCAGGGGCGAGCCGTCGAAGATGCCGACGGCGGCGCGCACATGCGCGGCCTCGCGCCGCGCGGCGGCCGCGAGATCCTCGCCCGCGCGCGGATAGGCGGCTGGACGCTGCCAGCCGCCGAAATCCTCGAAGAGCGCACCCGCCGCGACATGGCCCGCATGCATCGGCAGCGTCGCGCGCGGCCGGTAGAAATCGCCGCGCTCGCGTCCGGCCATGGCACCGATCGGCACGGGATCGAAGGGCGGGCGGAAGCGCGTCGTCCCGACCTGCGCGATGTCGCGTCCGGTCGCCTCTGCCAGAAGCGCGAGTCCGACCACGTTCGAGGTCTTGCCCTGGTCGGTCGCCATGCCCAGCGTCGTGTAGCGCTTGAGATGCTCGACCGAGACGTAATTCTCGCGCGCCGCGAGCCGCACGTCGTCGCTGGTCACGTCGCTCAGAAGATCGACCCAGGCCTTGCCGCCGCCAGGGACCTCCCAGAGCGGCGCCAGCGGCGTCTCCGCGCGCGCGGGCGCGTGCGGAACGGGCAGGCGCAAGACCGTGTCACCCGCGGCCCAGGCGCCGGCCGCCGCACCCTGCGCCAGCGCCGCGTCGCATGCGAAGTCACCGGCGGCGGCGCCCG
>CAIOSQ010000120.1 GCA_903860935.1 uncultured Rhodospirillales bacterium
CTTAGGCTCATGCGCGTCGCATCGAGTGGAGGGCGCGGTGAAGATCAGGTCGGTCCAGGCGCATGTGCTTCGCGCGAAACTCGAGGCGCCCTTCGCTTATTCCCGGGCCTGGTACGATGAACGCTGGTCGCTGATCGTCGAGATCACGTCCGAGGACGGGGTCAGCGGTTTCGGCGAGGTCTACGGTCCCGCGCGGATGAACGCGCCGATCGTGCGCATCTACGGCGAGCTGCTCATGGGGCGCGATGCGGGCTCGCGCGAGGCGATATGGGAGGATCTCTACGCGCGGTTCCGGGATCACGGGCAAAAGGGCCTCGCCGTGCAGGCGTTGAGCGGGATCGACATCGCGCTCTGGGACCTCGCGGGAAAGACGCTCGGCAAGCCGGTCCACGAGATGATGGGAGGGCCAATCCGGCGCACGGTGCCGGCCTATGCGACGGGCCTGTACCGTCGGCACCGGCCGGACCATGTGGCCTATCTGCGCGAGGAGGCCGCCGCCTATGCCGCCGAGGGATTCTCCGCGATCAAGTTGAAGGTGGGGTTCGGGTTCGCCGACGACGTCGCGGCGACCCGCGGTGTCCGGGCCGAGATCGGCCGCGACATCGCGCTGATGGTCGACGCGAACCATGCGTATGATTCCGTCGCCGCGATCGCCTACGGACGCGCGGTCGCCGATCTCGATATCGGCTGGTTCGAAGAGCCGGTGCCACCCGAAGACCATACCGGCTATGCCGCCGTTCGCGCCGCGCTTCCCATGCCGATCGCCGGCGGCGAATGCGAGTTCACGCGCTTCGGATTTCGGGACGTCTTCACGCGCCGCCTCGTCGATATCGTTCAGCCCGACACCTGTGCCGCCGGCGGGCTCACCGAGTGCAAGAAGATCGCCGATATGTCGGCCGCGTTCGGCATCCGCTACATCCCGCATTGCTGGGGAACGGGCATCGCGCAGGCTGCGGCGCTGCAGCTTCTCGCTGTCCTGCCAAGCTCGCCGCCGAGCCTGCATCCGTTCGAGCCGATGCTTGAACTCGACCGTACGGAACATCCGGTGCGCGATGCTTTGTCGGCGCCGATCAAACGGGATCGCGCAACGGTCACGATCCCGACTGGACCCGGTCTCGGCATCGAGATCGACCGCAAGGTCCTCGCCCGGTTCGCGGCTGCGTGACCGGACCGAAGCCCGACGATCTCGCCGTCATCCTGTCGGACGTTCAGCAAACGGATCGAGGACGTGGACCTGGACAAACCAGTCCAGCCCTGGCCGTCCAAGCCGGCCTCGCGCGGGACAAGATGTCTGGATCCGGTTGTGCGTGGATCCGGTTGTGGGGGAGTCAGTCGGGCGCGCGTTCGGGGGGCACGCCGAACAGGCGGCCGGTGGCGGCGAAGAGGCCTATCCGCGCGAGCCACCGCCGGACATGCTCGACCACCGCGTTGACGAGGAAGGCGCGCACCACGTGGAACGCGGTGACGAGCCCGACCGACAGATGCAGCGTCTGCGCCGTGATCGCCATCTCCGCGAAGCCGCCCGGCGATGCGCCGAGGGCCGCGCTGGCGAGGTCGAGGCCCGAGAGGCGCGAGAGCGCGGCCGCGTAGGTCGCCATCACCGATGCGACCAGGAGGATGGTGCAGGTCGCCGCCACGGCGAAGCGGGGCAGGCGGGCGATGCTCCCGCGGCTGAACCGCGCCCCTACCGAGATGCCGATCATGAACTGGCCGGCATAGAAGAGCGCGGTGGGCAGCCTGCCGATCAGCAGGCCGAGCGCGGCCGCGGCCCCGGTGCCGATCAGCGCGCCGAGCATCCAGGGATTATTGAAGCGCGCGATCCGCGCGAAAAAGACGCCGCCGAAGCCCAGCGCCATCGCGGCGAGCGTCTGGGGCCATGGCAGGGGCATGCCGGCGAGCCCGTCCAGTGCCTCGCCATGAATGTCCAGCGCGACGATGAGCGGCGGCAGGATGACCACGAGCAGGGTGACACGCAGCGACTGCGCGAGCGCCACGGGTTCCGGCCGTGCGCCGGCGGCAAGCCCGATATTGGCCATTTCCGTGAGCCCGCCGGGCATCATCGCGTAATAGGCGGTGCGCATGTCGATACGGCCCCAGCGGGCGAGCGGTGCCGCGACGATCGCGCCCAGCAGGATGGCAAAGGCGGTGGTGAGCACCATCGCCGGTAGCCACGCCGCGATGGTGGCGAGCACCGCGGCGCTGATGTTGAGGCCGATGCTCGCACCGATCGTCACCTGCCCGAAACGCCGGCCGGCGACCGGAGCGAAGACCGGCCAGCCGGCGATCGACAGAGCGGCGGTCGCGATGAGCGGTCCCAGGACCCAGGCGAGCGGCACGCCCAGCCGATAGAACGCCGCACCGGCTGCCGCGGCGCAGGCGAGGGCGGCGATCTCGCGCGGTGCAGGACGGCGCGCGGCCCGCAGACCCGCCAACAGGCGCCGGACGCGCCCCTGCGGCGCGCGTGGAGGCGTCACGGAGCGCGCAGCCTCTCGACGAGTGTATGCGCGCTGGCCAGCGTCTCCATCCGCAGCACCGCGTCGACGAGGGCATCCAGACGCGCGGGATCGAGACGCCGGGCGGCCAGCTTGCGGAACTTCTCGACGATGTCCGCCTCGCTGGCGAAGGAGCGCTCGCTGCCGCGCGGCGCCTCGCGCGTCTCGCTGTCCCGGGTTCCGTCGGCGAAGTGGACGTCGACGCGCACCTTGTGGCGGAACTTCGAGCCCAGCGCCGTGATCTCCGGATCGTGGACCACCTGCACCTTGCGCGAGAGCGCGATGCGGGCCTCGTCGCCGACGCAGTCTTCCGGGAACTGGTCGACGAAGACGTCGCCCTCCAGAAGCAGCGTGGCGACGCAGAAGGGCAGGTTGAGCTGTGCCGAGGTCAGGCCCTGCGGCTCGTAGGCCCAGCCGACATGGTCGACGGTCACCTGCGAGCCGTGGACCACGATGCGATCGATGTCGCGCGGACCGAAGGGACGGCGCGCCTGGATCGCACGGATCGCATCGAGCGTGGTGTGGTTGCTGCCGACGCAGGAGTAGAATTTGAGGGCGATGCGCATCGTCTCGAAGCCCTCGCCAAGGCCGCGCGACAATTCGCCGAGGTCGAAGCGATCGGTCGAGCGCGAGAAGGTCGAGCAGAACCCGCCATAAGGCGCCTCGAACACGTCGACGATCCCGGTGAAGCCGTCGCGCGCGAGGAGCGCGCCGTAGAGCCCGCTCTGCGCCGAGCGTCCCGCGTGCATGCGCTTGACCATGGCGCCGTACTGAGCGGCCATCAGACCGGCCGACTGCGTCCCGGCGATGCCCAGCGCATGCACGGTCCGGCCGGCGTCCAGGCGCAGCGCGCGCGCGGCCCCGGCGGCGGCGGAGAAGACCCCGACCGTGGCGCCCGAGTGCCAGCCCTGACCGATATGCTCCTGGCCCATGCACATGCCCACGCGCGGCCCGATCTCGTAGCCGGCCACGATGGCGGCGAGAAGCTCGCGGCCATCGAGCGGCGTGTCCGGGCCGATGGTGGCGAGCAGCGCGGGGAGCGTCACCGCGCCGACATGCAGCACGCCCTGGCGGTGCACGTCGTCGAGTTCGAAACCCTGGACCTGCGTGCCGTTGACGAGCGCGGCGTGCGGGGCCGAAAGCGCGAGGGCCGTGCCCCAGATCGGCGTCGTCCGGGTCGCGTCGTGCCGCGCGAGCGTGGTCTGGAGGATGCGCGTCCAGGGCAGGTCGGCGCCGTAGAGCGCGCAGCCAAGGGAGTCGAGCACCAGCAGCTTGATCCGGTCGCGGACCTCGCCCGGTATCGCGTCATAGGAAAGTCCGGAGACGAACCCCGCGATGGCGCGGGTATGCGGGTTGTCGGAAGCGTGGCTGCCCATCGCGTGGTTCCCTCTTCAAACGGTCTATGCTGCCGGGCGGAGCGTACGGCCGGCCTGCGATCGCCTTGTCATCGTCTACCTTTCGAAGACCTGGCGCGGAATGCCGGCGCGGACCGGCGTGCGCCGGTCCGTCTCGCCGTCGCGCCGCATCGCGGCCAGCAGGTTGTCCCGCGATGCGCGGATATGCTGTGCCATCAAGGCGGCGGCGAGGTCCGCATGCCCGGCGGCCACCGCCTCGGCGATCCAGCGATGCTCCTGGAGCGCGCGACGGCCGCGCCGCGGGCTCGAGCCATGGCGGCTGCGCAGCAGCGAAAACACGTCGCGCAGCTCGTCGCCGCAGATCCGCCAGATCACGTCGTTGCGTGCGCCCTTCAGGATCAGGAGGTGAAAATCCCAGTCGGCGCTGCCCCGCGGGTAGCTGTTGGAGTTCGCCTCCGTCATCTGCGCGTCATGGGCGTCGAGCGTGCGCAGAAGCGTCTCGCGTTCCGCAGCCGTCATATGGGTCGCGGCCAACCGCGCGGCCGTCGATTCGAGCGCCTCGCGGACGTCGTAGAGTTGCGCGACATCGTTCTCGTCGGGAGACACGACGCGGGCCCCGACATTGGCCTCGTAGGCGACGAGGCCCGACGAGGAGAGCAGCCTGATCGCCTCGCGCACGGGGCCGCGGCTGATGCCCAGTTTCTGCGAGACCTCGAGTTCGTTGATCCGGTCGCCCGGAGCGAGCCGTCCCTCGTAGATCTCCGTGCGCAGGAAGGTCAGCACCCTGTCCGCCAGCAGCGTGCCGGTCCTGGGACTTCCTGGGTCCTGCAGGTCGCTGTTGACAGTCTTTTCCATGGTGTCGACACCTGATGGTCAAGAGGCCGGTGCAACCAACGGCTATGGGCTAAATAGCCCTTCAACGCGGCAATAAACGCGATTTGCGAGCAAGGCTGGCAGTTGGTGTAGACACTTCACAGGGTCGATGTCTACACTTTACTGAGCATCGCGGGGCTGTGGGTCGCTGGGCGTCGCCGCGGCGTCCGGCAACGCGATTTTGAGGAGGCGGTACGGCATCATGCTCCTGTTGCAGCTCGCCCGAAAGGCGCTCGCCATCGAGCTCGCCGCCATTCCCCGCGAGGCCCTCGACGCCGCGCGCCTGGCGCTGCTCGACACGGTCGGCGTGACGCTGGCCGGGTCTGACGAGGCCTGCGTCGGCGCGGTCGCCGCGGCCAGCGACATCGCCGCCACGGGGCCCGCCAGCCGCTTCGGCCGCTCGGCCATGACGGGAATGCTGGACGCCGCGCTGGTCAACGGCACCGCGGCGCATGCGCTCGATTTCGACGATTGCAGCAACACGATGGGCGGCCACCCGTCGGCGCCGATCCTGCCTGCGCTGTGGGCGCTCGCCGAGGCGCGCGGCGCGAGCGGCGCCCAGGTGCTGGCGGCCTATGTCACGGGGTTCGAGGTCGAGACGAAGATCGGCCGCGCGGTGAATTTCACGCATTACGAGAAGGGCTGGCATCCGACCGCGACGCTGGGGACGTTCGGCGCCGCGGCGGCCTGCGCGCGACTGATCGGGCTCGATGCGGCCGGAACCGCCAACGCGCTGGCGCTCGCCGCGTCCATGGCGGCCGGGATCAAGGCGAATTTCGGCACCATGACCAAGCCGTTCCATGTCGGCCAATGCGCGCGCAACGGTCTGCATGCGGCGCTGCTCACCGAGGCGGGGCTGACCGCCAACGCGGGTGCGCTCGAGCATCCGCAGGGCTTCTTCATGGTGTTCAACGGGGCCGGCAATTTCCGTCCCGAGGCGCTTCTGGATGGCTTCGCGGCGCCCTTCGACCTCGTCGAGCCCGGCGTGGCCTTCAAGCGTCATCCCTGCTGTGCCAGCACGCATCCGGCGCTCGACGCGCTGATGGAGATCATGGCGCGCGAGGGGCTGGGCGCCGCCGACATCGCCCATATCCGCTCGTGGACGCATCCGCGCCGTCTGCGCCATACCGACCGCCCCGATCCCCGCTCGGGGCTCGACGGCAAGTTCAGCGTCCAGTACGTGCTGGCGCGCGCGGCGCTCGAGGGGTCCGTGCGCACGGATCATTTCACCGACGCGGCCGTGCGCGATCCGGCGGTGCGGGCCTTCATGACCCGCATCGCGGCCGCGCCCCATCCCGAGGCGGTGATGGAAACGACGCAGCATTTCTTCGCGGATGTGCGGGTCGAGACCCATGACGGGCGCGTGTTCGACGCGCATGTCGACATGCCGCTGGGGCGCGACGCGGCGCATCCGCTGCCGCCCGGGGCGCTCGAGACCAAGTTCTTCGACTGCGCGCGGACCGTCCTGTCGGACGCGGCCGCGCGGACCATCGCGGAGGCCATGCTCCGCATCGACACGCTCCCCGACATCCGGAGCATCGGCGCGACGATGCGCGGCGGCCTCGTCGTGCCGTCGCCGCGCGCGGCAGCTCCGCGACGCGACGACACCCAGGACGACAGGACGGCAGCGCAATGACGACGCAAACCGACACCAATCTCCTCGCGACCCCCTATGACGTGGTGGTCGTCGGCGGCGGCAACGCCGCCTTGTGCGCGGCGCTCTCGGCGCACGAGAACGGCGCCCGGGTTCTGGTCGTGGAGGCCGCGCCGCGCGAAGAGCGCGGCGGCAATTCGCATTTCACCGGCGGCGCCTTCCGCTTCGCCTATCGCGGGGTCGAGGATCTCATCTCGGTGTCGCCGTCGGTGGCCGAGGCGGATCTCGCGAACATCGATTTCGGGACGTATTCCGAGGAGCAGTTCCTCGACGACATGTTCGAACTCACGGAGTACCGCACCGATCCGGAATTGTGCGAACTCCTGGTGCGATCGAGCCTCGAGACCGCGCGGTGGATCTCGCGCCAGGGCGTGAAGCTCGAGCCGGGGCTCGGACGGCAGGCGTACAAGGTCGACGGCAAGTTCAAGTTCTTCGGCGGCCTCGCGCTCCATATCTGGGGCGGCGGTCCCGAATTGCTGGGCGCGCTCTACGCGACGGCCGAGAAGCGCGGCATCCCGGTGTCCTATGGCACGCCTGTGCTCGATCTCCTGACCGAGGACGGCCGCGTGACCGGCGTCGTCGTGCGCGCCGGCGGCAAGCATGTGCGGTTGCGCGCAGGCGCGGTGATCCTTGCCTGTGGCGGCTTCGAGTCCAATCCGGAGATGCGCGCCCGCTATCTCGGTCCGGGCTGGGACGCGGCCAAGGTGCGCGGCACGCGGTTCAACATGGGCGACGGTCTCGCGATGGCGCTCAGGATCGGCGCGCAACCGCATGGCAACTGGTCCGGCTGCCATTCGGTCGCCTGGGACGTCAACGCGCCGGCCTATGGAGACCTGTCCATCGGCGACCAGTTCCAGAAGCACAACTATCCCTACGGGATCGTCATCAACGCGCGCGGCGAGCGTTTCGTGGACGAGGGCGCGAATTTCCACAGCCACACCTACGCCAAGTACGGCGGCGAGATCATGAAGCAGCCGGGCATGTTCGCGTGGCAGGTCTTCGACGACAAGGTGACCCATCTGCTGCGCAGCGAGTACCGCATCCGGCGCACGACCAAGGCGGTCGCCGACACGCTGGAGGACCTGGCGGGCAAGCTCACCGGCGTCGATCCGGAAGGGTTCCTGCGCACGGTCCGCGCCTTCAACGCCGCGTGCCCGGCCGACATCCCATTCAATCCGAATGTGCGCGACGGCAAGGCCACGAACGGCCTTGCGATGGGCAAGTCGAACTGGGCGCAGCCGCTCGACAAGCCGCCGTTCCACGCCTACCACGTGACCACCGGCGTCACCTTCACCTTCGGTGGCCTCAAGGTGACGAGCCAGGCCGAGGTCGTCGATCGCTATGGCGGTACCGTGCCCGGTCTCTACGCGGCGGGAGAGATGGTGGGCGGGTTGTTCTACCAGAACTACGCGAGCGGCACGGGCCTGATGTCCGGAGCGACCTTCGGGCGCTTCGCTGGCGCCCACGCCGCGCAATTCGCGGCCGGCGCTGCCGGCTGACATTTCGGCGCGCCCGGCCATGGCCGGGCCGCTTCATCGAGCCCCGCCGCGGGAGCGGGGGCTGGACCAACCGGGAGGACCAACACCGATGGCGACTATCACGAGACGCACCGCCCTTGCCGCCGGAGCCGCGCTGGCGCTGTCCGCGGGTACCGCGCGCGCCCAGGCGGTCAATTTCGCCGGCAAGCGCATCACCCTGATCGTCCCCTATCAGGAGGGCTCCGGCTCGACGATCCACGGGCGCCTCTTCGCGATGGCGCTCGAGAAGAACCTGCCCGGCAACCCCACCATCGTCATCCGCAACATCGATGGCGGCGGTTCGGTTCGCGGGATCAACCAGTTCCACAAGGACGCGAAGCCCGACGGCCTGATGGTCGGCGCGATCGCGACCGGGACGTTCTTCCAGTACATCCTGCGGGATAAGGCGGTCGCGTATCCGCTGCCCGAGTTCAAGCCGTTCCTGACCTCGCCCTTCGGCCTCATCGCCTACGCGCGCACGGATCTGGGGCTTGGCAAGGATCCGGTCGAGAATGTGCGCAAGCTCATCGCGAAGCCGCCCGTCTATGGCGGTTCGGGGCCGACCTCGTCCGATCTTCCGGCGCTGGTCGCCTTCGACCTGCTCGGGATCCGCCAGAAGGGCGTCTACGGGCTCTCCAACGCGGAATCGCGTGCCGGTTTCGAGCGCGGCGAGTTCAACTTGAAATACGACAACGCCGCTTCCTGGGCCGAGGAGGTGAAGCCGCTGGTCGATTCCGGGCAGGCGACGGTCCTGTTCACCTTCGGCTTCGAGAACGCCGAGGGCAAGATCGTGCGCGACCCGATGCTGCCCGACATCCCCACCTTCCTGGAGGTCTACGAAAAGGTGCATGGAAAGCCTCTGACCGGCATCGGCTACGACGTCTGGAAGTCCCTCTTCAACGTGCGGGTGATGGGCTCGAAGATGCTCGTGCTTCCGGTGGGCACGCCCAAGGAGATCGTCGAGGTCTACACGAAGGCGACCGAGGCGGCGCTCAAGTCGGACATCCTGAACTCGCCGCAGGCGAAGCTGGTCCTGGGCGAGTATCCGCAGAGCACGGGCGAGGCCTCCGAGAAGATCTTCAAGGGCGGTCTCAGCCTGACGCCCGATCAGACGGCGTGGCTGCGCGACTGGTTGAAGGAGCGGCACAAGGTCAACGTCAACCTGAACTGACCTCGACGCGCGCCGGCCGGGACAGACGCCTCGCGGGAGGCGTATCGTCCCGCCGGCGTCGCCCGACGGACGCCCGTCGCTTTCCGAGGCCCCCGACCGTTCGCGCGGCCGTTTCCGCTGGGTTCCGTCCATGGATTTCTCGATTCTGAGCCAAGCCGTTCCGGCGCTCGTCCAACTCCTGACGGGACCGCATCTCCTGTTCCTTCTCGTCGGGGTCGGGATCGGCATGGTCGTCGGTATCCTGCCGGGCATCGGCGGCCTCGCCGGAATGGCGATGATCCTGCCGTTCATCTTCGGTATGGAGCCGGGGCCCGCGCTGGCGATGATGGTGGGTTTGACCTCGGTCACCGCGACCTCCGACACGTTCAGCTCCGTCCTCATCGGCGTTCCGGGCGGGGCGGGGACCGCGGCGACCGTGCTCGACGGGTTCCCGATGACCAAGCGCGGGGAGGGCGCGCGCGCCCTGTCCGGCGCCTTCGCGGCGTCCCTCGTCGGCGGCCTCATCGGCGCGGTGGTGCTCACCTTCGCGTTCGTAGCGGCCCGGCCCATCATGCTGGCCGTCGGTTTCGGCGAGCAGTTGATGCTCGTGATCCTCGCCCTGACGCTCGTCGGCATGCTCACCGGCCGGAACGTCGTGAAAGGGCTCGCCTCCTGCGCGCTGGGCCTGCTCATCGGCACCATCGGCTCGTCCCAGGCGACGGCGGAGTATCGCTTCACCTTCGACACGCTCTACCTGTCCGACGGCGTACCGCTGGTGATCGTCGCGCTGGGCGCCTTCGCCCTGCCCGAGATCATCGACGTCATGCGCCAGCATTACGCGATCGCGCAGAAGGACCTCGTCGGCAATGGATGGCTGGCCGGCATTCGCGACGTCATCCGCAATTTTGGGCTGGTGGTGCGCTGCTCGATCCTCGGCGCCCTGACCGGGATCCTGCCGGGGCTGGGCGGTGGGGTCGTCGGATGGATCTCGTACGCGCACACCGTCCAGTCCTCGAAGGACAGGTCGCAATTCGGCAAGGGCGACGTGCGCGGCGTCATCGGTCCGGAATCGGCGAACAACGCCAAGGATGGCGCGGACCTGATCCCGACCCTGTTCTTCGGGATTCCCGGCTCGGGGACGATGGCGTTGTTCCTGGGCGGCCTCGTCGTCATCGGCGTAACCCCCGGCCGCAGCCTGGTCACCAACCAGACCGATCTCATCTACCTGATCATCTGGTCCCTCGCGATCGCCAACGTGCTCGCGACCGGTCTCAGCATGGCGCTGGCGCGTCCGATCGCGTCGCTGACCGCGATACGCTTCACGTTGATCGCGCCCTTCATCATCGTGATGATCTTCATGTCCGCCTACCAGGCGAAGGGCGACTGGGGCGACATCGTCGCGCTCTTCGTCGTCGGCGCCGTGGGCATCTGCATGAAGCGCTTCGGATGGTCGCGCGCGGCGCTGCTGATCGGCCTTGTCCTGTCGCAGCGTCTGGAGGCGTCGCTCTACCGCACGGTGCAGATCTACGGCCTCGACATCTTCCTGCGGCCGATCGCGATCGGGATCCTGGTTCTCGCCGTGATCTCGATCCTGTTCGCGATCAGGACGCGCGTGCGGACTTCCGGGGACGACATGGCGCTGTCCGAGGCTTCGCGTCGCAACGTGCGGCCGCAGATGCTGTTCGCGGGCGGTCTGCTCGTCTTCGTCGCGGCGATGGCGTACGACGCCGCACAGCTCAAATTCCTGGCGCAGGTTTTCCCGCTCTCGGTCGCGGCGATCGCCGGCGGTCTGCTCGTCGTCGCGCTGGTCGGCATGGCGCGCCGCAGCCATTCGCCAGGCCTGCTCTTCGATGCCGACGCCGAGGTCTCGGCCCAGGACAAGGCGGCGAAGGGCACCTGGTTCCTCGTCCTGCTGCTCGCAGGGCTGCCGGCCTTGTCGGCGCTCCTGGGGTTCATGTTCGCGGCGCCGCTCTACACCTACCTGTTCCTGCGGCGCATGGCGCAGGCCTCGGTCCGGCACGCGATCGTCTCGGCTCTTGGCCTCGCTGCCTTCCTGATGGCGATCCATGTCGTCTTCCAGGCGGAATTCGCCGACGGTCTGCTTCAGGAATTCGTGCGCCTGCCGCCGCCCTTCGGGTGAGGAGCGGGCATGCTGTTCCTCGACAACGATGCCATCGCCGCGTTGATCGATCCCGCGCGCTTCGTCGCCGCGCAGGACGACGCCTATCGCGCCTTCGCGGCGGGCGTCGGGGTCTGTCCGCCGCGCATCGACGTGCAGTCGGCCGAGGGCGAGGCGGGACGCCATTTCCAGCTCGGCCTCGCGGCGGGGATCGGCCAGCGCTACGCCGCGCTGCGCATCAAGGCCGACATCGTCTTCGAGGAGATGTGCGACGGCCGACGGCGCAAGAACAAGTATTGCGGCGCGCCCGGGCGCTATTGCGGTCTGGTCTTCGTCTTCGACCGCGCCACCGGCTCGCCGCTCGCCCTCATGCATGACGGCCTGATGCAGAAGATGCGGGTCGCGGCGGACTCGGCGCTCGGCGCGCGCTACCTCGCCCGCGACGACGCACGCGTGCTCGGGATCCTCGGCTCGGGCGGCATGGCGCGCGCGCATGTTGCGGCCATGCGCGCGGTGCGGCCGGTTTCGCACCTTCTGGTCTTCAGCCCCGATCGCGGTCATCGCGAGGGCTTCGCCGCCGAGATGGCGGCGCTCCACGACATCGACGCGCGGGCCGTCGACGCGCCCGAGGCGGTCGCGGCCGAGGCAGACATCCTGAGTTCCTGCGCAAGCGCCGTCGGTCCTGTGATCAAGGGGCGATCCTTGCGCCCGGGCCAGCATGTCACCTGCATCGGCGGAACGCTGGACGACGAGGCCGATGCCCGCATCGATCTCGCCCTGCGCTTCGGGCTCGCCCCGGCGCCCGTCGAGATCCCGGGGACCCAGGTCGAGGACGAGTGCCTGAGCTTCGTCGAAGGCAAGACGAAATCCGCGTCCGGCGGCACGCGCCGCTATGCGCGCATCCCGGCCGAACGGCGCATCTCCTTCGCCGACTTCCTCGCCGACCCAGGGCGCGGACGCCGGAGTGCCGATCAGATCACCTTCTCCGAGCGCGGCAACTTGCACGGCCTCCAATTCGCCGCCGTTGCGGGCCTCCTCTACGAGGCGGCTCTGGCGGCCGGTGCCGGACATGCTTTGCCCGACGCGCTTTTCCTCCAGACGATACGGAATTGATCTTGTGACCCGTTCGATCCGCGCGCTCCTCGACCGCGACGACATCCTCGTCTCGCCCGGCGTCTATGACGGTTACAGCGCGCGCCTCGCGCAGGCGGCGGGATTTTCCCTGGTATCGAGCACGGGCGCGGGGCTCGCCAATGCGCGCTGGGGCCTGCCCGACCTCGGACTGGTGTCGCTGCGCGACAACCTGGAAGCCTGCCGGATGATCGCGCGGACGGTCGATGTGCCGGTCTCCGCGGACGCCGAGGCGGGATACGGCAACGCGGCGACGGTTCATCATGTCGTGCAGGAGTTCGAAGCGACCGGCGTCAGCGCGGTGAGCATCGAGGATCAGGTCCTGCCCAAGCGCTGCGGGCATCTCGCGGGTAAGGATGTGGTGCCGCTGGCGGAGATGGTGGGCAAGATCCGGGCTGCCGTGGCGGCTCGGCGCGATCGCGACTTCATGATCGTCGCACGGACCGACGCCATCGCCGTCGAAGGCATCGAGGCTACCGTCGAGCGGGTGCGGGCCTACGAAGCCGCGGGCGCCGATGCGATCTTTCCCGACGCGGTCCGTGGCCGCGACGACATCGTGGCGATCGTCGGCGCGGTCCGCGTGCCCGTTCGCATCAACATGGGCTTCGGCATCCGCACGCGGGACACCACGCCATTGATGTCGATCCCGGCGCTGAAGGCGCTCGGTGTGCGCTGGGTCAGCCTGTCGCGCATGCTGCCGGCGGCGGCGATCAAGGGCATGACCGAGGCGCTGACGGTGATGCGCGAGGCGATGATGCGCGAGGAGGTCGTCGAGCGCGCTGATCTCGTCGTCGACATGAAGGCGATCTCGGAACTCATGGGCTACGCCAGCTACATGGATGTCGAGCGCGCGTTCCTGCCCGCGGCCGACCTGGAGCGTCGCTATGGCGGAGATCGGCGCGGAGGGAAGACATGACCATGAGCCCCGCATCCATGGCTGGGCCCGGCGGTCCCGCCGCGCGCGTTCTCGCCGCCCATGCGCTGGCGCAGCGCTTCGAGGATCTCTCGCCCGCGGCGATCGCCGCCGCGAAGACATGCCTGATCGACGCCGTCGCCTGCGCCGTGTTCGGCGCGCGGCTGCCCTGGTCGCGGATCGTCGCCGAGCATGTCGCCGCGATCGCCGCGCCGGGTCCTTGCCATCTGCCCGGGGCACTCGAGCAGGGTCTGGCGCTGCCCGCCGCCGCGATGGCGCTGGGCGCATTCTCGCACGCCTTCGAACTCGACAGCCTCCGCAAGCCCGGTGCCGGCGTCCATCCCGGCGCCACGGTGGCGCTGCCCGCGCTGCTCGCCGCGCAAACCGTCCGCGCGACGGGACGCGATCTCATCGCGGCCATCGTGGCGGGTGCAGAGGTCCAGTTCCGCATCGGGTGCGCGAGCCTGCATACCTCCGAGCTGATCGGTTTCCACGCGCCGGGGATCACGGGCACGTTCGGCGCGGCGACCGTCGCCGGGCGGTTGCTCGGCCTGACCTCGGACGAATTGACGAACGCCTACGGGATCTGCGGGTCCTTCTCCAGCGGCCTCCTGGCCTTCGCCAAGGCGGGGCAGGGCGGCATGATGAAGCGTCTGCATCTGGGTCGTGCCGCAGAGGGCGGCGTGTCTGCCGCGCTGCTCGCACGACGCGGCTTCGAGGCGCCGCATGCGATCCTCGAGGGCCGGTTCGGCGTGCTCGACGTGTTCTGCGAGCGCGCCGATCCCAGCTTGCTGACCGCCGGGCTCGGCGAGGGGGCCCAGATCACGACCCTGTGTATCAAGCGCTATGCCTGTCACGTCACCGCCCAGGCACCGGTCGAGTTGCTGCGCGATCTGATGGCGGAGGGCGGCTTCGCGGGATCCGATATCCGCCGTCTGACGTTGACCGTGTCCGACAAGGTCCTGTCGCACCATGCCGAGGCTGCGCCGGCCGATCTGATGCTGGCCCAGTATTCGGTGCCGTTCTGCGTCGCGCTCGCGGCGTTCCGCGATCCCGCGGATCCCTCCTCCTTCGCGGAGGATGCGCTCGGCGATCCGCGGATCACGGAACTCGCGCGCCGTATCGTTCTCGCGCCCGGCAGGCCGAAGGGCTGGGGTGTCGGGGTCGACATCGAACTCGGCGACGGCCGGCGCGTCACCGGCGAACGCGACAGCTTCCTCGGATGCCCGGAGCGTCCCCTGGATGCGGCGGGTATAGCGGATAAGTATCGCCGTCTTACCGCTGGCGCGGATCCCGGGCGAATGGCGGAGCTACTCGGCCGCCTGACGACGCTTGAGACCGTCGGCGACTGCGCGGCGCTCTGAGCCCGGTTGACGCGCCGGTGCCCGGAGGCCCGGCGCGTCGCCCGTTGCCGCTTACCTCACTGTGCGGGGTTGCCGCCGGGGTTCGTGCGCATCGTCTCGACATGCTGCCGGACGACGTTGAGGCCGTAGCCGAGCGGGCTGCCGATATTGAGGAAGCGATAGCCCCAGCGGTATTTCTGCTGGATCTCCGACACGTCGGTCAGCGTCGTGCCGATCATGATCCCCGAACCGGCCAGCCGACGCGGGATGTCTTCCATGATGCGCTGCACCTCGGGGCATTGCATGTCGGCGATCTTGCCGACGGACGCCGAGAGATCCATCGGTCCGACCAGCAGCACGTCGATGCCCGGGACGGCGGCGATGGCCTCGAGGTTCTCGTAGGCCTGGACGCTCTCGATCTGGACGATCAGCACCGTCTCGTCATTGGCGGTGCGGATCGTGGAGATCCAGTCCTGGCCCGCGACAAGCGGCCAATGGGGCGAGATGCCGCGCTGTCCGATCGGTGGATAGAAGGTGTACTGCACGGCGCGCGCGGCTTCTTCGGCGGTGTTCACCTGCGGCACCATGATCGCCGAGGCGCCGACATCCATCGCCTTCTTGATGAGATGCGGGTCGTTCCACGCGACGCGGATCATCGGCGCCACGCCCTGGTTGCGCACGAGGACCGGCACGGCCTCGAGGGATTCGGCGCCGTAGGGCGAATGCTCGGTGTCGATCCAGAGGAAATCGACGCCGGTCCGGGCCGTCTGCGTCGCGACGGCCGGGGTGAACACGGGCAGGCCGGTTCCGAGAACCAGTTGGCCAGCCTTGATCTTCTGCTTCAGCGGATTCGGATACATCGTCGCTCCCTTGCCGGATGCGGCCGAGACGCGCGGAAGACGCGCCATGGCAGACCGTGTCGTCCCGGCGTCATGCGCCGCGCGTGCGGTGCGTCACTCTAAGCGCGCGGCCGAAGCGCCGGCAAGCGGGTGACCGCCGACTTCACCGGGCGAACCGGTCGCGCCATGCGGCGTCGCGCGGCGAGGGGCGCCGGCTCAGGCGGCGATCGAGCATATCGCGCGCCTTGCCCGTCTCGCCGCCGCGCATCAGGGCGACGAGCAGCGTGTCCTCGATGATCTCACGCTGTGCGCCGCTGCCGCCGATCCGCGCGACCTCGCTCGCCAGGGGTTCGAGCAGACGCGCGCAACCCGCGTAATCCGCCGCCGCGAAGGCGAGGGCGGCGCGGCAGATCGCCGGAACCACGGCCCCGGCCGCGAGCGTCCCGGCCTCGACCATCGCCGCGAGAGCGTCGGCGCGCCGTAGGACCGCGGCGTGCTCGCCCGTTGCAGCATGGAGCATCGCCATATGCACGTCGGCGAAGGCGAAGCCTGCCTCCGGATGGAGCGGCGCGGCGTATGCCGCGGCCTCGTCCCACAGCGCGCGCGGCACGGGATACCCATAGGCGTCCATCCGCCAGAGCAGGGACACCGTGTCGGTGAGGACGTTGAGCGGCAGACCCCGCGAGACGGCGGGCCGCACATGCGTGTCGTGGATGGCGGTTGCCGCGGCGACGTCGCCGCGCACCAGAGCCGCGAGCGCCGCATGCCAGGCGAGGTGACCATGCAGCGCGCCGCCGCGGTCGTAGCCGGGCAGCCAGTCTTGGACCAGACGCTCGATGTCCGTGCCCGCGCCGCCTTCGACCATGGCATGGGCCAGGGCGTGGACAGCGTTGGCGTTGGCAGGCCGCAGGGCAAGGGAACGCTCGGCCAGGTCGCGGCCCTGGACCACTGCGCCGTTCTCGGCCTGCGACCAGCCGCGATAGGCAAGGAACCACCAGTCGTCGGCCGTGAAATGGCGCGCATGGCGTTCGCAGAGATCGACCCGCGCCTGATCGTGATCGGCCATGCCGGAAAATGCGAACAGGCCGAAGGCGCCGAGCGGCAAGCCGAGCACGATGACGTCGCGCGGCCAGCAATCGGCATGGGCGAGCACCGCCTTCAGCGCGGCGGGCGACCGGCCATGGATGGCGAGGGAGAGGACGCCTACATGGCTGCGCTCGCGCGCGGTCCCGTTGCGATCGGCGATGTCCCGAGCGGTCGCGATACGGGCATGGGCCATCGCCATCTCTCCGCGCATGGCATGGAGACGCGCACGCGCGGCATGGGCGAGGGCGAAGTCGGGGTCGGCTGCGATCGCCGCGTCGAATGCGGCATCCGCACCCGGCCAGGCGGACAGCAGAAGATCGACGCCGGCTCTGTACTGGGTGGCGGCGCTTTCGCAGGACGTTGACAGCGGAAGGCCGCGGCTGTCGGGATGGGGCATTGCGGATCCGGGGTCGGAAAACTCCCCGGCGGTATAGTGCTTCGGCCCGGGAATGTAGAGAGGCCGCGAAGGCCCGGACCGCGGCATCCCCCACGCGACGGTCGCCTCGCCTTGGGCTTTGCGCGGCCGAAGAAGCGGGAGACCGGCACCGCTTTCCTGCGCTATAGCCGAGCCCGATCATGTCGCGCCTGACCTATCCCGCCTATCCCGAGCGCTGCGGCTTCAATGCCTTGCTGCCGCCGCGCGCGCCGCGTCCGCGTGCCGAGGGTGACATCGTGGCCGATCACGTCGTCGTCGGCGCAGGCTATACGGGCCTTGCGGTCGCGCGACGCCTCGGCCAGTTGGCGCCGCAGGCTCGCATCGTGCTGATCGAGGCGACGGAAATCGGGGAGGGATCGTCCGCCCGCAATTCCGGCTTCGCCAGCCCCGGCGATCTTCCCGGCGGCCCATCGGCCGCTGATCGCGCGAGGGCCGACGCTCTCAACCGGTTCGGCGCGGAGGGCTGGGCCTGGCTCATGGAGCAGGTCGAAACGCACGGCATCGCGTGCGGGTTGCAACGCTCCGGCCGGATCAAGGCCGCGGCCACGGATCCCGGCGCAGAACAGGTTCGCGCGCTACGGGCCGCGGTCGAGGCCGCGGGCCTGCCGCATACGCCGTTGGACCGCGCTGCACTCGAGGCGCGCATCGGGACGTCCTATTACAAGACCGGCATCTACACCGAAGAAGGCTATGTGCTCGATCCCGCCGCGCTGGTGAGGGGGCTCGCCGGCGCGCTGCCCGCGAATGTCGTGCTTCACGAGCATACGCCGCTGCTCTCGTTGGTCCGTCGCGAACGGTGGCATCTCGAAACGCCGGCGGCTCGCATCGTCGCGCCGGTGGTGACCATGGCGACCAACGCCGCCATCCGCCATTTCGGCTATCTGCGCGATCGCCTCGTGACGATCTATACCTACGCCGCGCTTTCCGAACGCCTCGGGGCCGCCGACGCGCCCCGTCTTGGCAGCATGCCAGTCTGGGGTCTGTTGCCGTCGCACCGGCTCGGCACCACGGTCCGGAGGGTCGGGTCCGACCGGCTGCTCGTGCGGTCGATGTACGCGCATGAGCGTCCGCTGTCCGCGGCACGCGTGCGTGAAACCCTCACGTCGTGTTTCCATCGCCGCTATCCGGCTCTCTCGCATGTCGGCCTCGCGCAGGTCTGGGGCGGAACGACGGCGCTGACCATGAATGGCGCGCCCTGGTGGGGGCAGGTCGCAGACGGGCTCTACGCGTCCGCGGGATGCAATGGCGC
>CAIOSQ010000121.1 GCA_903860935.1 uncultured Rhodospirillales bacterium
CGAGCTGGCACTCATGCAGACCGCCAAGCGGATCACGCTGGAGGCGCAGCGGGCCGCCGCGCGTATCCTGCGCGCGGGCATCACGACGACGGAGGTCCAGGCCTTCCTCGTCGAGGCGCATCGCCGGCTCGGCGCCGAGGGGCCGCCCGCCTTCAACATCGTCCTGTTCGGCGAGGCGACCGCCTATCCGCACGGCGTGCCCTATCCGCAGACGCTGTGCGACGGCGACATGGTGTTGATCGATGTCGGGGCGCCGGTCGACGGCTACGTCTCCGACATCACGCGCTCCTATGTCTTCGGCACGCCGAATGCGCGCCAGCGCCAGATATGGAACCTGGAGAAGGCGGCGCAGGCAGCCGCCTTCGCAGCCGCGCAGATCGGCGTGCGCTGCGAGGAGGTCGACGCCGCGGCGCGCCGCGTCATCGAGGCGGCGGGCTTCGGTCCGGGCTATGCGGTACCCGGACTGCCGCACAGGACCGGGCACGGCATCGGGCTCGAGGTGCACGAGGTCCCGTATCTGGTGAAGGGCGACACGACGCCGCTTGCGCCGGGCATGACCTTCTCGAACGAGCCGATGATCTGCCTCTATGGCGAGTTCGGCGTGCGGCTCGAGGACCATGTCTACATGACCAACGAGGGCCCGCGCTGGTTCACCGAGCCGGCGCATAGCGTCGACGATCCCTTCGGCTACGAGGCCTGAGCGTCGTCCTCGGCCCGCCAGAGGATCGGGAAAAGAGGCCCGGAGAGCGGTGCTCCCGCCGCGAGTCCGGCCTGCGCCAGCGGCCGGAAGGTGCCGGAATGCGGGCGCCAGCGTACGTCGTCGCCGGCGAACCGCAGGGCGACGCTGCGGCGGCGCCGGTCGCTTGGATTACCGCCCGCGCCGTGGATGAGCCGCCCATGGAAGACGACGGCGTCGCCGGGTTCGAGCACGAAGCGGCGCAGGTCGAGCGTCGCGCGCTGCGCCTCGATGTCGGGCAGGGGCGGCAGCGGCGATTTGACGTAGCGTCGCGCGTCGCGTCCGCCCTCGCGGAACGGTGCCGGCGCGAAATCGCCGCCCCAGCGATGCGATCCCGCGACGTACTCCACCGCGCCGTTCGCCGGATCGATCGCGTCGAGGGCGAGATAGGCCGTCGCCAGCATCTCCCCGGTCACGGGCCAATAGGGCGAATCCTGGTGCCAGGGCGTGCGCTGGGGCGTGCCGGGCTCCTTCGCGAAGATCTGGTCGTAGAACAGGTGCACATGGGTGGCGCCCATCAGCAGGCCTGCCATGCGGGCCGCCTCGGTCTCGAAGAAGGCGGCACCGAAATCGGGGTCGCGCCGCCACATGAACATGTCGCCGAAGAAGCGCCCAGGCGTGCCGCGATCGTTGAAGTCGAGCGCCATCGGGCCAGGCCGCGCCATCGCGCGATCGACCGCCGCGCCCAGCCGCGCCGTCATGGCGGGGACGAGCAGGCCTGGCAGGTGGACGACGCCGTCGCGGGCGAAGCTCTCGATCTCGGCGGTGGAGGGGCTGCGCATCGCCCGATTATGCCTCGCCGGGACGGCCGGATGCATCCGCTTGCCAGCGCGCCGCCCGCGCCTATGCTGCGGCGCCTGTCCCTGCGGAGGAGTTCCATGAACGCGATCGGTCATTTCATCGGCGGCAAGCATGTCGCGGGCGCTTCAGGGCGCGGCGGTCCCGTCTTCAATCCGGCCACCGGCGAGCAGAGCGCGACGGTCGCGCTGGCCTCGGCCGCCGAGGTCGACGCGGCGGTGCGCGTGGCCGCGGCGGCGCAACTCGGCTGGGCGGCGACGCCGCCGCTGATGCGCGCGCGCACGATGTTCAAGTTCAAGGAGCTTCTCGAGAAGCATCGCGACGACATCGCGCGGCTGATCACGCTCGAGCACGGCAAGACCCACGAGGACGCCAAAGGCGAGGTGATCCGCGGCATGGAGGTGGTCGAGTTCGCCTGCGGCATTCCCTATCTGCTGCGCGGCGACATGACGCCGGACGTGGGACGCGGCATCGATACCTGGTCGGCGCGCCATCCGCTCGGCGTCGTCGCCGGCATCACGCCGTTCAACTTCCCGGTCATGGTCGGCATGTGGATGGCGCCGATGGCGCTCGCCTGCGGCAACGCCTTCCTGTGGAAGCCGTCGGAGAAGGACCCGACCTCGTCGATGCGCGTGGCCGAGCTTCTGCTCGAGGCCGGCGTTCCGGCCGGCGTGCTCAACGTGATCAACGGCGACAAGGTCGCCGTCGATGCGTTGCTCGCTCATCCGGGCGTCGCGGCGATCAGCTTCGTCGGTTCGACGGCGGTCGGCGAGTACATCTATACGACCGGCTGCGCCCATGCGAAGCGCGTCCAGGCCCTGTGCGGCGCCAAGAACCACATGGTCGTGATGCCGGACGCCGATCTCGACCAGACCGTCGACGCGCTGATGGGGGCGGGCTATGGCGCGGCGGGCGAGCGCTGTATGGCGATCTCCGTGGCGGTCGCGGTCGGCAACGTCGCGGACCGGCTGGTCGCCAAGCTCGCGCCGCGCGTCGGCGCGCTCAAGGTCGGCCCCGGCCTGGATCCGCAGAGCGAGATGGGTCCGCTGGTGACGAAGGAGCATCTCGCCAAGGTGAAATCCTATGTCGACATCGGCGTCACCGAGGGCGCTAAGCTCGTCGTCGATGGCCGCGGCCTGAAGCTCCAGGGCTACGAGAACGGCTATTACATGGGCGGCTGCCTGTTCGACGACGTGACGCCCGACATGCGGATCTACAAGGAGGAGATCTTCGGCCCCGTCCTGTCGGTCGTGCGCGTCCCCGACTACGACAGCGCGGTGAAGCTCGTGAACGATCACGAATACGGCAACGGCGCCGCCATCTTCACCCGGGACGGCGACGCCGCGCGCGCCTTCTCGGCCGAGGCGAAGGCGGGAATGATCGGCGTCAACGTGCCGATCCCCGTGCCGCTGGCCTTCCATTCCTTCGGCGGCTGGAAGCGTTCGATCTTCGGCGACCGCAACAGCTACGGGCCGGAAGCGGTCGGTTTCTATACGAAGATCAAGACGACGACTGCGCGCTGGCCGACGGGCATCCGTTCGGGCGCCGAGTTCGTCATGCCGACGATGCGCTGACAGCGCGCCGCACGTCGAAAAGGCAAAGGGCGCCGCCCCGGCCGGGGCGGCGCCCTTTTCTCTTTGGCGCGAGCGTCGCCGCGTCAGTTGAGCGCGCGCGGCAACCAGAGCGCGACATCCGGGAAGAACAGGACGATCGCGAGGCCGACCACCTGGAGGGCGATGAAGGGCAGCATCGCCTTGAAGATCAGGTCGAGCGAGATCTCTGGTGGGGCCACGGATTTCAGGTAGAAGGCCGCCTGGCCGAAGGGCGGGGAGAGATACCCGACCTGCATGTTCATGTTGAACAGCACGCCGAACCAGATCAGGTCGTAGCCGAGCGCCGTCACCGTCGGGGCAAAGACCGGCATCGTCAGCAGCATGATGGAAAACCAGTCCATGAAGCAGCCGAGGACGAGCAGGATTGCCATCATGATCAGGATCACGAAGATCGGATCGAAGGGCAGTCCGGTCATCACGCTCTTCATGTACGCGATGCCGCCGAGCAGGTTGTAGACGCCCACCATCGCGTTGGCGCCGATCGTCAGCCAGATCAGCATCCCGCAGGTGGACATCGTCGTGAACATCGATTCGCGCAGCATCCCCCAGTTCAGGGTGCCGCGCAGCCCCGCCGCGATGATGACGCCGGCGACACCGAGCGCCGCCGCCTCGCTGACCGACGCGAGGCCGCCATAGATGCTGCCCAGCACCGACGCGATGATGAAGAGCGGCAGAAGCACTTTCTTCATCGCCGCGAATTTCTGGATCGTCGGTATGTCGCGGATCTCGGGAGGAGCGGGCGGGCCGAGGGACGGGTTCAGTCCGCAGCGGATCAGCACGTAGACGATGTAGATCCCGGCCAGCATCAGGCCTGGAACGGTCGAGGCGAGGAACAGGTCACCGATCGAAGTGGACGTCGTCAGGCCGTACATGACCAGGACGAGGCTGGGCGGGATCATGACGCCGAGCGATCCGCCGGCGCAGACGACGCCGATCGCGAGCTTCGGATCGTAGCCCAGCCGCAGCATCTGCGGCAGGGCGACCAGGCCGAGCAGGATGATCTCGCCACCGATGATGCCCGTCATCGCGGCCATGACCGAGGCGGCGATCAGCGTCATGACCGCGACGCCGCCGGGCAGGCCGCCGGCCCAGATCTTGAGCGCGTCGTAGAGGTCGTGCGCGACGCCGGACTTGTCGAGGATCGCCGCCATCAGCAGGAACATCGGCACCGACAGCAGGACGTAGGAATTGATGAAGCCGTAGGTGCGGAAAGTGATGATCGACAGCGCGTCGATGTCGCGGAAGACCACGCAGAAGATCACCGCGATGAGGCCGGTCGCGAAGGCGATCGGCATGCCGAGCACGATGATGAACAGGACGAAGCACGCCAGCATCAGCAGCGAGATCGTCTGGATGCTGGCCGAGAAATAGCCGCCCGCGAGCATGTCGAGCGGGTGGAAGGGCATCCAGGCGCCATCGCTGGCGAGCGACACGCCGAGCCAGACCGCGAAGACCGCCGCGATGGCGAACGCGGCCTTCACCAGGACCGGTGCCGGCCCCAGATCGGCCATCACCTTGCGCAGATTGATGCCGCCCTGGACGATCATCAGCAGGGTCCCGAGGAACATCGAGACCTTGACCACGACAGGCGTCGGTTGCGCCCAGGCCGAGCCGCCGACTTCCCAGATCATCACCGCCTCGCTGGCGAGCCGCCAGGAGAACCACATGACCACGAAGAGATAGATCAGCGATCCGACATAGCCGATCGCGTCGCAGATGCGTTTGTTGCGTTCCGAATAGCGGTCGAAGAGCGCGGTGATCTGGATATGCTCGCGGCGCTGCAGCGCCCAGGAGCCGCCGATCACGAAGGACACCGCGATCGCGGTGGTGACCACGTCGTAGACCCAGATGGTCGGGGTCGCCATCTTGTCCATGGCGACGTCGTAGATCGTCACCATGATCGAGAGGGCATAGCCGAAGCTCAGCACCTTGCCGACATTGACGACGATCCGCTCCATCGCGTTCGTCGGCGTGAAATCCGGCGCTTGCGCCTGGGTTGCCTCTGTCATGCTGCGTGCCCCTGCTGGGTGAACAAAGCGGCCCGGGCTGCCGGGCCCCAGAAACTCGTTCGGGCGCGGCCTGCGCCGCGCCCGAACGTCGTCGTCTCGGATCCTCGGGAGATCAGAGCTTGCCCATCTTCTTCAGGAAGTTGACCTGGCTGTCATAGATCTCCTTCGCGAGCGGGCTCTTCTTCGACCAGCTTTCCCACACGCCCTGGGCGACCTGGCGGAGTTCCAGCTTTTCCTTCTCGCCCCAGGTGACCAGGGTCGACGGGTCGCGCTTCGCGGCGGCCTGGCGATCCTCGAACTCCTGGTTCATCAGCGTGGCGATGTTCCACTCCTCGAGCGCCGCCTGCACGGCCGCCTTCTGGTCCGCCGGCAGGGCGTTCCAGCGCGAACGACGCACGACGAAATCGGTCGAGTTCATCGAGTGGACGCCCGGATAGATGGCGAAGGGCGCGATGCGGTTGTAGCCGGCCTCGTCATTGACCGAGAGCGTGCCCCAGTCGGTCGCCTCGATCTTGCCGGTGTCGAGCGCGGTGTACACTTCGGTGCCGGGCATGACCGAGACCGAGGCGCCGAGCTTGGCGAAGATCTCGGCCGGGATGCCGTCGGGCGAGCGCATCTTCACGCCCTTGAAGTCGGCGATCGAGCGGATCGGCTTCTTCGAGGGGATCGATTCGAGGCCGAGGATGACCGGGCCAAGGAACACCGCGTCCCAGCGGGACGCGATCTTGTTCATGATCTCCATGCCGCCGCCGAGCTTGTACCACATCAGCAGGTGCATCGGGTTGTCATAGCCCGCGGTCAGGTCCCAGAACGCCGCCGCCGGCTCCTTGCCGCCTTGATAGGCCATCGTGCCGGAGGCTGCGTCGAGCAGACCGGCCTTCACGGCGTCCAGCGCCTCGGCCTGCGGCACGATCGTCGCGACGGGCAGCGCCTCGATCAGCAGGGCGCCCTTGGTGACGTCCTTCACGCGGTCGGTGAATTTCTGGAAGTCCTTGAACACGGTCGTGTTCGGACCGTAGAGGCTCTGCGCCTTCCACCTCTGCTGGGCTTCGGCGCCGAAGGGCGCGCCCGCGGCGACTGCGAATGCGATGGCTGCGGCGAAACCCGCCGTCTTCAATCCGAACATCGATGTCCTCCCAGGTTACCGGCGGCGCATCCGCCGCGCCGTCATAC
>CAIOSQ010000122.1 GCA_903860935.1 uncultured Rhodospirillales bacterium
CCGTCGTGATGAACGTGTTCGGATTTTCGTATACGACCGTCTTCCCGGCCTGGGGGCAGCAGGTCTTCGGCGCCTCGCCTGCGATGTTCGGCCTGCTTGCCGGCGCGGAGCCGCTGGGAGCGCTTTTCGGCGCCTGGATCATCGCAACCCGCAAGCTGCCCTTCGCGCCCGCGACGCTCTTCCTCGGGGGCACGGCGATGTTCATGTGCCTGCTCGCGGTCGCCGCCAATCTTCCGGTCTTCTGGATCGCGTGGGTCCTGCTGGCCGTCGGC
The DNA here is from genome assembly GCA_903860935.1 of uncultured Rhodospirillales bacterium. Classification (GTDB taxonomy): domain Bacteria; phylum Pseudomonadota; class Alphaproteobacteria; order CACIAM-22H2; family CACIAM-22H2; genus CAIOSQ01. The sequence continues at coordinate 273 of CAIOSQ010000122.1, forward strand.
GGGTTGGGCACGGCGGCTTTCGGCAGCATGCAGACGGCGCTCGTGATATTGAACGTGGCGCCCGAGGCGCGCTCGCGGGTGCTCGGGCTGGTGACGACGTCGATCGGGCTCGGGCCGCTCGGGGTGCTCGCGATCGGCGCGCTCAGCGACGCGGTCGGGCCGCCGGCCGCACTCACGGTCATGGGCGGGATCGGCGCTCTTCTGGCGGTCGCGATGCGCGGTGCGCCGGGGCGCTGACGGGGCGGGCGCGGTTCGAGGAGGCAGGGATGCGCGTGTTGGGCTGGCTGTTGCTTCTGGTGGGTGGTGGCTTTCTCGCCGCCGACATCATCGCCTGGACAGGCACGGGCGCCATCGCGCCGACCCCGCTTGGCCGCATATGGTTCGATCTCGACCGGTTCTCGCTCAACCTCGCGCAGGCGATCGTCGAACGCTACGTCGCCGCGGCGCTGTGGCAGTCGGCGATCGGGCCGGCGCTGCTCCAGCCGGGCTGGGTCGTCTTTCCCGCGTTCGGGATCTGCTGCCTCGCGCTGTCGCGCCTGTTCGGATTGCTGCGCCGCCGCGATTGAGGCGCGCCGGCGCCGGGCGGCCGCGCCGGCGAGGTCAGTTCTCGCGCGCCTTGAGGGCGGCGAAGAACGCGCTCTGCGGGATGTCCACCTTGCCGAACTGGCGCATGCGCTTCTTGCCCTCCTTCTGCTTCTCGAGGAGCTTGCGCTTGCGGCTGATGTCGCCGCCGTAGCATTTCGCGGTGACATCCTTGCGCAGGGCGGACACCGTCTCGCGGGCGATGATCCGGCCGCCGATCGCGGCCTGGATCGCGATCTTGAACAATTGCTGCGGGATGAGTTCCTTCAGCTTGACGCACAGGACGCGGCCGCGGCTTTCGGCCTCCGCGCGATGCACCATGATCGAAAGCGCATCGACCGGTTCGGCGTTGACGAGGATCGCGAGCTTCACGACGTCGCCCTCCTCGTAGCTGTCGACGGCGTAGTCGAAGCTCGCATAGCCGCGGCTCACCGACTTCAGCCGGTCGTAGAAGTCGAAGACGACCTCGGCGAGCGGCAGGCGATAGACGAGCATCGCGCGCGTGCCCGCGTAGGTCAGCTGGTCCTGGCGTCCGCGGCGATCCTCGCAGAGCTTGAGCACCGCGCCGAGATACTCGTCGGGCACGAAGATCGTGGCCTTGATCCAAGGCTCCTCGATATGGTCGACGCGGACAGGATCCGGCATGTCGACGGGATTGTAGACGTCCACGACCTCGCCATTGGTCAGGTGGACCTTGTAGACGACCGACGGTGCCGTCGCGATCAGATCGAGGTCGAATTCGCGCTCGAGCCGCTCCTGGATGATCTCCAGGTGGAGCAGGCCGAGGAAGCCGCAGCGAAAACCGAAGCCGAGCGCCGCCGAACTTTCCGGCTCGTAGACGAAGGAGGCGTCGTTGAGGCGCAGCTTCGCGAGGCTCTCGCGCAGATGCTCGAAATCCGCGGTGTCGGTGGGGAACAGGCCGCAGAACACGACCGGCAGAGAGGGCTTGAAACCCGGCAGTGGCTCGGCGGCGGGGCGCCGCTCCTCGGTGATCGTGTCGCCGACCTTGACGTCGGCGACCGCCTTGATGCCGGCGGTTATGAAGCCCATCTCACCCGGCCCGAGCGCCGCCATGTCCTTGGGCTTGGGCGTGAAGACACCGACGCGGTCGACCTCGTAGGTCGCGCCAGCGGCCATCATCCGGATCTTCTGCCCCCTCACGAGACGGCCATCGCGGATGCGCACGAGGACCACGACTCCGAGATACGGGTCGTACCAGGAATCGACCAACAGCGCCTTGAGCGGTGCCGCCGCATCGCCCACCGGCGCCGGAAGGCGCTGCACCAGCGCCTCCAGGACCGCGCCGATATTGAGCCCAGTCTTCGCCGACACCTCGACCGCGCCGGATGCGTCGATGCCGATGACGTCCTCGATCTGCTGCTTCACACGGCCGGGATCTGCGGCCGGAAGATCGATCTTGTTGAGCACCGGGACGATTTCGTGCCCGTTGTCGATCGCCTGGTAGACATTCGCGAGGGTCTGCGCCTCGACGCCCTGGGACGCGTCGACGACCAGGATCGAGCCTTCGCAGGCCGCGAGGCTGCGGCTGACCTCGTAGGCGAAGTCGACATGGCCCGGCGTGTCCATCAGGTTTAGGACATAGTCCTTGCCGTCCTGGGCGCGGTAGGCAAGGCGCACGGTCTGCGCCTTGATCGTGATCCCGCGCTCGCGCTCGATATCCATCGAATCGAGCATCTGGTCGCGGAACTCGCGCTGGTCGACCCCGCCGCAGAACTGGATCAACCGGTCGGCGAGCGTCGACTTGCCGTGATCGATATGGGCGATGATCGCGAAATTGCGGATACGGTCGAGGTCGGTCATGGGTCCTGGCCGGGTCCGGGATCGCGGACGCGGTCGATCGAGGATCTTGAGGATGCGGCGTTGTCCGGAAGACCGCCGCGCGGGCCGGAACATAGAGGCCCGCCACGCCAGTCTCAAGGACGGCGCGCGGCATGCCGCCGCGCATGGTCGCGGCGCGATCCGCCTCAATGCCCGTGCGGCCGGACGCCGCCATCCTGGGGCAGCATCGCGCAGGAGCCACGGCCCCATGGAAAGATCCACCAATCACCCGACAAGACCGCCCGCCACGCCCGAGGGCGGCGGTTTCGCGGCGATCGCCCACCAGATCCTCATCCGCGAACGCCGGCGACCGATGCGCGACGTCGCGGCGGCGCTTGGCCTGTCCTACGCGGCCCTGCATGCGCGGGTGAGCGGCCGGGTTCCGTTCTCGCCGATGGACATCAACCTCCTGCTCCACGAGATGCCGGATGTGCGGCTGGTCGACGCGCTGCTCCGCCATACGCGTTTCGTCGCCTTCGAGAAGCCGCACCCCGCCAGATCGGGCGGCGGCGCGACCGCGATCGAGGCCGCGACCGCGGCGTTGAGGAACATCGCGGCGCTGGTGGAGGATCTCGCCGGGCTTGCGGAGGGCCGGCGCCCGCCGCGCGACGGCGACGCGGCGCCTGAAGCGCGGCTCGAGGAGGCGCAGCGCGCGATCGCCGCGCTCGCCTTCGCCCTGCCGCAGGTGCTGGCGGCGCAACGCCGACGCGCCGCTCCTCCCGACGCCGACCCCGGCGCGTCTTCGCTCGCGCGCGTGGCCCAGGACACGCGCGAGGTATCGGTCGCGCCCTGAGCGCGCGGAGACAGCGGTCGCGCCAGTCGAATCAGGTTGCGCGCGACGCGCGGATTTTCCGATTATCGCCTCCCTCTCCGGGGAGACGACGATGAAGCTTCTTTACTTGCAGAATGGTCCGCGCCGCAGGTCGGTGTCGGCGCTCGAAGACCGCTTCGCTGCGGCCGGTTTCGATGTCGATGTGCGCTGGGCCTATCAGGGCGAGTTCCCGGAGGATCTCGGTGCCTATGGCGCCTGCTTCGTGTCGGGCAGCCCGCATGGCGCCTACGAGACGATCCCCTGGATCGAGCGCGAGCACGACCTGCTCCGCGACCTCGCCACGCGCGGCGTCCCGATGCTGGGCATCTGCTTCGGTAGCCAGATCCTCGGATCGGCGCTGTGCGGCCGAGATCAGGTGTTCCGCCGGTCGTCCTGCGAGGTCGGCTATCTGCATCTCGATGTCACCGACGCGGCGCGGCGCGATCCAGTCGCGTGCGATCTCGGGTCCAGCGTCGAAATGTTCGTCTGGCACAACGACGAGGTGCGCGCGAGCCACCCGGACATGACGATCCTGGCGCACTCGCCCGACTGCCCGAACCATGTCTGGAAGCACAAGCGGCATCCGGCCTGGGGCATCCAGGGGCATCCCGAGGTGAACGCGGCCCAGGCGCGCGACTGGTTCGACCTCAGCCGCGCCCGGCTCGAATCCGACGGTGCCGATGTCGATGCCCTGAAGCGTCGTGCCGTCGATGCCGACGAGGCCAAGACCATGCTGGCGAATTTCATGAGCCACGCGCGGGCCGGCCGCCTCGCCGCCGCCTGATAGACGGCGCGCCGACCAAGATCTGGAGCATACGATGTCGAAAGCCGCCTGGTTCGAACCGGCCGAGTACCATCAACGCGTCGCCCGCGTGCAGGCCCTGCTGCGCGCGCGCGGGGTCGACGCGCTGATCGCCTTCCAGCCGGAATCGGTCACCTGGCTCACCGGGTTCTTCACCCGCGGCTATTCGACCTTCCAGTTCGCGCTGGTGCCCGCCGAGGGCGAACCCGGCGTGCTGTGCCGCGACGTGGCGCGCTATTACCTCGACACGACCTGCGTCTACGCCGACAACGCGACGTGGTCGGACGGGGATGACCGCTTCGCGGTGGCCGCCGCGTTCCTGCGCCGCCGGCTCGGAACCAAGGCCCGCATCGCGCTCGAGATGTCGGCGTGGCAGTTGAACGCCGAGCGCTGGGAAAAACTCAAGGCCGCTTTTCCCGACCACGAATTCGTCGACGCCGGCGATCTCGTGTCGCGGCTGCGCTTCGTGAAGTCCCCGGCCGAGATCGATTACCAGCGCCGCGCCGCGCGCGCGGCAGAGGCCGGCATGGCGGCCGCGGTCGCGACGGCGCGGGCGGGCGTGTCGGAGCGCATCGTCGCAGCGGAGATCGTCGCGGCCATGATCCGCGCCGGCAGCGACCATCCCGGCCCCGGTCCGCTATCCAGCGGCGAGCGCGCTTTTCATCTGCATGGCGGCTTCACCGACCGCGTGCTGGAGACCGGCGACACGCTGCAATGCGAATGCACGCCGGCCGTGCGCCACTACCATGCGCGCTTCATGCGGACGATCAAGATCGGCACCGCCACCGACGCCGAGCGGCGCAAGTTGGAGACGATCATCGCCATCCAGGACGCGGCCCTGGCAGAGGTGCGGCCGGGCGTCTCTGCGGCCATCCCCGACCGGATCTATCGCGAGGGCATCCTCGGCGCCGGGCTGCGCAAGGACTATACGAACAAGACGTTCTACGCGATCGGACTGATGATGCCGCCGGTCGGCGGCGAGGCGCTGGAAGCCGCGCCAGGGGCGACCTGGACATTCGAGCCGGGCATGGTCTTCCATACATATGTGCTCGCCGACAGCTTCGGTTTCTCCGAGACGATCGCGATCACCGCGGACGGCTACGAACGGCTGACGCGCTATCCCCGGGCCCTGATCGTCACGCCCTGATCGTCGCCCCGGCTGACCGCCGCGGGGTCCGCCCTATGTCGCGGGTGGCCCATGCTCGAGATCGTCTGGTTCAAGCGCGACCTCAGGATACATGACCACGCGCCCCTGGCCGCCGCCGCGGCCAGCGGACACGCGGTGCTGCCCCTTTATATCCTCGAGCCAGAGCTCTGGGCGCAGCCCGAATCCTCGGGCCGCCATTTCGCGTTCCTGCGCGAGAGCCTCTTGGACCTCGATTCGGGCCTCGCCCGGCTCGGTGCGCGGCTGGTCCTGCGTGTGGGCGAGGCCGTCGACGTGCTCGCGGCGCTCCACCGCAGCCACGGCATCGCGACATTGCGCGCCCACGAGGAGACGGGGCTGCTCTGGACCTACGCGCGCGACCGCGCCGTGCGCGCCTGGGCCCGTCGCGCCGGCATCCCCGTCGTCGAATACCGCCAGCATGGCGTGTGGCGGGCGTTGCGCGCGCGCGATGGCTGGGCGCGCCGCTGGGACGCGATGATGGAGGCGGCGCCGGTTCCGGCGCCAGAAGCCCTGCGCTTTGCCGATCTGCGCTCCGACGACGCGCCGGACGCCGCGGCGCTCGGCATCGCGGCCGATCCCTGCCCCGGCCGTCAGACCGGCGGGCGCGCCGCCGCGATCGGGTTGCTCCGCTCGTTCCTGGCGACGCGCGGCCGCACCTATCGCCGCGACATGGCGAACCCGGCGGCGGGGGCCGGGTCCTGCGCACGGATCTCCGCGCATCTCGCGCTTGGCTGCCTGTCGTTGCGCGAGACCAATCGCGCGGCGCTGCGGGCGCAGGCGGAGTGGCGGAACGCGGGCGACGACGTGTATGCGGCATCGATCGCCTCGTTTCGGTCCCGCCTGCACTGGCATTGCCATTTCATCCAGAAACTGGAGGACGAACCCGGCATGGAGCGCGTGGCGCTTCATCCGGCCTGCCGCGACCTGCGCCCCATCGGACCGGATCATGCGGCTCGCGTCGAAGCCTGGGCGACGGGCCGCACCGGATTTCCCTTCGTCGATGCCTGCATGCGCTCGCTCGATGCGACAGGCTGGCTGAATTTCCGCATGCGCGCGATGGCGGTTGCCTTCGCGAGTTACCATCTCTGGCAGGATTGGCGCCTGCCCGCGCGGCATCTGGCGCGGTTGTTCACGGATTTCGAGCCGGGCATCCACTACCCGCAGATGCAGATGCAGTCCGGGGTCACCGGCACCAATACCGCGCGGATCTACAATCCCGTGAAGCAGTCGCGCGACCAGGATCCCGACGGCGCCTTCATCCGTCGGCATGTGCCGGAACTGGCGCGGCTACCGGACGCGTTCCTGCACGAACCCTGGCGCGCACCGCCAGAGATCCTTGCGGCGTCGGGCATCGAACTCGGCGGAACCTATCCGCCGCCCCTGGTCGACCATGTCCTGGCCGCGGCCGAAGCACGCCAGCGCATCTACGGCGTGCGCGGCGGCGCCGCGTTCCGCGCCGAAGCCGACGCCATCCAGTCGCGGCACGGAAGCCGTCGCTCCGGTCTGCCCCCGACCACACGCGTCAAGCCCACGAAAACGGTGCGACGCAAGCGGACCGCCGTCGACCGCACCCAGGGCGTGCTGGACCTGACCCCGCGCTAGGCCGTGCGCGCGGGCGCCCGGAATTGATGCCAGCCATAGACCGCGAGCGCCCCGGCGGCGCCGATCAGGTCCGTGATCATGCCTGGGACGATCAGGCACAGGGCCGACCCGAACAGGACCGCCCGCGATACCATGTCGATGCGGCGCGCGGCGTACCAGCCCTCGGTCGAGGCCGCGAGCAGGTAGACGCCGATCGAGGCGGTGACCAGCACCTGTATGATCGCCGGCCATTCGCCGCGCATCAGCAATTCGGGGCCGAAGAAGAACATGAACGGCACGATGAAGGTGGCAAGGCCGAGCTTGAGCGCGATCAGGGATGTCTTCCAGGGATCCGCGTTGGCCATACCCGCCGCCGCGAAGGAGGCAAGCGCGACCGGCGGCGTGATCGCCGAGATGACCGCGTAATAGAAGATGAAGAGATGCGCCGTCAGCGCCGGCACGCCGAGCTGCGCGAGGCCCGGCGCGACCACCGATGCCGCCACGGCATAGGCGGCCGTCGTCGGCATGCCCATGCCCAGCACCAGCGTGATCAGCATCGCGAAGACGAGGGCGAGGAAGCGGCTCTCGCCCGCGATCGCGAGAACCATGTTCGAGAAGCGCCCACCGATGCCGGTGAGCGCGATCACGCCGACGATGATGCCGGCGCAGGCGCAGATCGCCATCAGCTGCACCGCCTCGCGCGCGGAGACCGAGAGCGTCTCGAACACGGCGCGCGGCCCCATGCGCTCGACGCGGCCGGACAGCCAGCTCGCGACGATCGCCGCGATGATGCCGATTGCACCCGCGCGGAACACCGAATACCCCGACAAGAGCAAGCCGATCAGAAGCACGATCGGCAGCATCAGGTGGCCGCGCTTGAGCACCGCGAGCAGCGGCGGCAACTCGTTGCGCGGAATGCCGCTGAGGCCGTGCTTGCGCGCATGGAGATCGGCATGCACGTAGCAGGCGAGGTAGAAGAGGATGGTCGGAATGATCGCCGCGACGGCGATGTCCGTGTAGGGAATGCCGAGGATCTCGGCCATGATGAAGGCGCCAGCGCCCATGATCGGCGGCGTGATCTGCCCGCCGGTCGACGACGTCGCCTCGACAGCCGCCGCCGTCGCCCGATCGTAGCCGACGCGGCGCATCATCGGGATCGTGATCATGCCGGAGGCGACGACATTGCCGACCGCGCTGCCGCTGATCGTCCCGAAAAGCACGCCGGAAACGACCGCGACCTTGGCAGGGCCGCCACGGGCCCATCCGACCAGGGCGATCGAGAGGTCGTTGAAGAAATCGCCGGCTTTGGAGGCGTTGAGGAAGCAGGCGAAGGCGACAAACAGGATTATGTAGGTCGCCGAGACATCCGTCGTGATGCCGTGGATGCCCTGCATCGAGTAGATGTAGCTGAAGAAGGTGTCGGCCGGGATGCCGTTATGGTGCAGCACCCCGGGCATCACCGGCCCCAGGAACGAATAGACGATGAAGATCCCCGCGAGGATCGGCAGCGCAAGACCCGCCGCCCGGCGCGTCAACTCGAGGACCATCGCGGTCCCCGCGATGCCGACGATCATGTCCCAGAAGGTCGGCAGCACGCCGGCGCGAAACAGAAGGTCGTCGAGATTGATCGCTATGTAGGCGAGCACCGCGACACTGGCCGCCATCATCACCCAATCGTACCAGGGGATGCCCTCGCGATGGACCGGCGCAGCGGCGTAGATCGCGAACCCAATCACCGACCCGACCGACACGTGGAACGCACGGAAGACCCAGGGATCGATGGGATGGATATTCAGCACCAGGAGATGGGCGACCACATAGGCCGCTCCGAGCCAGGCCAGCGCCTGACCCTGCCAGCCGCCGAGGGTCCGCTTGAGGCCCCCGAACTCGATTTCCATCGCCTTGTCGGCCTGCTCGGCCGAGATGGTCTCGCCGGCGCCCGGCGTGGTCGGATTTTTCATCTCTTGGTCCCCGCACGGGCTGTCTGCCCGCGCCTGGCCGCAAGGGCCAGGCGCGCGTTCACGCAGCTTCGCGTCAGCCCTTCAGGTCAGGGCGGATCTTGAAGCCTTTTTCCTCGAAGTACCGAACCGCCCCCGGATGGAAGGGCAGGAACGTGTTCTTCGAGATGTTCTCGGGCAGGGTCTCCTTGGCGGCGGCGTGGCCCTGGATCATGCGCGGGTTGTTCTCCATCACCGCCTTGACGATGCCGTAGACGATGTCGGCGGAGACGTCCTTGTGCGCGATGGCGAAGTTGAACACGCCCACCGTCGGCTGATCTTCGGTCAGCGTGCGATAGGTGCCCTTCGGGATCACGGCGTCCGACAATTCCGGCATCTTCTGCTTCAGCGTGGCAATCTGGGCCGGCGTGAAGGCGAAGAAATTGACGGGATTCGACGCCTCGGCCTCCGAGAAGGCCGGGAAGGGCAGGCCGGCGGCAAAGCCGAAGCTGTCCATGAGCCCGTCGCCCATCTGCGAGGTCATGTCGCTGGCGCCGCCATTGCGGATCGCGGAGACCTTGATGCCCAGCGCCTCCATCATCAGCGGCAGATAGGTTCCGGGCGTGCCCGCGCGGGGACCGACCCCGAGGCTCTTGCCGGCGAGTTGTTCGACCGACTTGATGCCGCTCTTCTGGGTCGCCACGAAGTGGAACATCGTGTCGTACATCGGGAACATGGCGCGGATGTTGTTGAACTTGCGCCCCTGGGTCCAGGCGCCCTCGCCCTTCCAGCCCTGCAGCGCGACGCCCATGGTCGTCATGCCGAGATCGATCTGCTTGGTCTCGGTCAGGATGATGTTGTGGTTCGGGCCGTCGGTCTGGCGCGTGTTGATCGGCACCTTGATGGCATCCGCGGCGATGTTCGCCCAGACCTGGCCATAGACAAAGAACACGCCGCCGACCGAAGCGGTCCCGAGCGTGAGCGAGCGCGGCGTCTGCGCCGAAGCCGGTGCCGCCATGCAGAACGTGGCGAGCGCCAGGGCGGCGATCTTGAGTGTCGGCAGTTTCATGGTCCACCTCCCGGGGATCGTTGTCGCAGCCCGCTACCGGCGGGCAGGCGATTGACTTGGATCATAGACCAAAAAAAGGAAATCTGCCGACCGATCTCTGCCGACGCGACGCCTCGCCTTCGCGGCCCGCATCGCCTATATCCGCGCGTGATGCATGCTCTCGCACTTACCATGGGCGAACCCGCCGGGATCGGTGCCGAAATCTCGGCAGGCGCGTGGCGTGAACTCGCCGCGACGGGCCCCGCCTTCTTCCTGATCGACGACGCGCGGCGCGATTTCGGGGTGCCGGTCACGCGGATCGGCTCGCCCGCGGAGGCGCCCGCCGCTTTCGCGCGCGCGCTCCCGATCCTGCACCGGCCGCTGCCCGTGGTTGCCGTCCCCGGTCGGCCGGATGTCGCCAATGCGCCGGCGGTCATCGCTGCGATCGAGGAGGCGGTGGCCCTTGCCCGCGCGGGCGAGGCCGCCGCCGTGGTCACCAACCCGATCCAGAAATCCGTCCTGACGGCGGCAGGGTTCCTGCATCCCGGCCATACCGAGTTCCTCGGAGAGCTCGCCGGTACAGACGTCCCGCCGGTCATGATGCTGGCCTGCCCGCAGCTACGCGTCGTTCCGGTGACGGTTCACGAGGCGCTGTCGCGCGCGATCGCCCGGCTGACGCCGGACATGATCGTCGCGACGGCTCGCATCGTCGCCCATGAACTCACCACGCGCTTCGCGATCGCGCGGCCGCGCCTCGCCGTGGCCGGCCTCAACCCGCATGCCGGGGAGGCAGGCACGATGGGCCGGGAGGACATCGACATCGTCGCGCCCGCCGTCGCGCGGCTGCGCGCGGCGGGTATCGACGCACGCGGCCCACTGCCGCCCGACACGATGTTCACCGCCCTCGCCCGGCCGACCTACGACGCCGCGATCTGCCTCTACCACGATCAGGCCCTGATCCCGATCAAGACCCTGGACATGGCGGGCGGCGTCAACGTCACGCTCGGCCTGTCGATCATCCGCACCAGCCCCGACCACGGCACCGCCCTCGACATCGCCGGGCAGGGACGCGCCGACCCCGCCTCGCTGATCGCCGCGCTGCGCCTCGCTGCGGACATCTCCGGAAGGACCCAGGATCCATGACCAGGCTGCTGCTCTCCGTGAACGTCGATCACGTCGCCACGCTGCGCAACGCGCGCGGCGGAACGTTTCCCTGCCCGGTCGAGGCCTCGCGCCAGGCGATCGCCGCCGGCGCCGACGGGATCACCGTGCATCTGCGCGAAGATCGTCGCCACATGCGCGACCGCGACGTCGAGCGCATCCGGGCGGAGATCCCCGCCCCGCTCAATTTCGAGATGGCCGCGACGGAGGAGATGGTCGCGATCGCCGAGCGTCTGCGTCCCCCCGCGTGCTGCCTCGTGCCCGAGAAGCGCGCCGAACTGACCACCGAAGGCGGTCTCGACCTGCTGCGGGCCTCTGCCTTCCTGCCCGAGGCGATCGCCCGCCTGCGCGAAGCGGGCGTGCGCGTCTCGATCTTCGTCGAGGCCGATCCGATCCAGATCGCCGCTGCGGCGCGGCTCGGCGCGGCCTGCGTCGAACTCCACACCGGACCCTATGCCGACGCAGCGCCGGAAGCGCGTGGACCGCATCTGACGAGACTGCGCGTCGGCGCCGCGTCCGCCCGCAGCCACGGCCTGATCTGCCATGCGGGCCACGGGCTCGCCTATGACAGCATCGGCGACATCGCGCGCATGCCCGAGGTCTCGGAGGTCTCGATCGGGCATTTCCTGATCGCGCAGAGCCTGTTCGAGGGGCTGCCGACGGTGATCCGCCGCTTCCAGTCGCTGATCGCGGCGGCGCGCGGCACGACCGCCTGACCGGGCGCCGCAGCGCTCAGCCTTCCGGCTCGCGCGCGGCGGCGTGGCGCGAGATCGCGGTCTCCTCTCCGAGGAGGCCGCGCGGGCGCAGGATCAGCATCGCGGCGAGCAGAATGCCGATCAGCACCACCTGCAGCGCTGCCCCGCGCGTCTGCGCGTCGGGCGGCATGATCGCCCGCAGCGCCCCACCCGAAATCGCCCAGACCGCCCACACCACGACCGCACCGAGGATGGCGCCACGGTTGTTACCGGCGCCGCCGACGATCAGCATCGTCCAGAGCTGGAAGGTCAGGATCGGCAGGAAATCCTCGGGCGCGATGTAGCCGATGAAATGAGCGTAGAGGGCGCCACCAAGACCCATGATCGCGCTGCCGATCACGAACGCCTGCAGGCGAAAGGCGAAGATGCGCTTGCCCAGGGATTCGGCCGCGACCTCGTCCTCGCGGATCGCGCGCAGCACCCGCCCCCAGGGCGAACGCACGAGCCGCTCGAGCCCGGCATGCACGAGCAGCACGACGCCCACGACCAGCGCCAGGTAGGCGGCATTGAAGGGCAGGCCGGCGCCGAGGCTGGCTTCGAAGGGCTTGGGCACGAAATGCAGACCGAACGGCCCGCCGGTCAGCCATTGCGCGTTCAGCGCGACGAGCTGGATGACGATCGCGATCCCGAACGTCGCGATCGCGAGGTAATCGTGGCGCAGGCGCAGCGTGGCGGCGCCGACGATCAGCCCGGCAAGCCCGGCGGCGGCGGCGGCACCAAGCCATCCGACCACGACCGGAAGGGCGAACCCGCCGAGCTGTCCCGGATGGTCGGGCGTCGTCAGGATCGCCGAGACATAGGCGCCGATGGCGACGAACCCGGCGACGCCGACATTGAACAGCCCGGTGAAGCCCCAGTGCAGGTTGAGGCCGAGCACGATGACGGCGAAGATCCCCGCGAAGGCGAGGAAGAAGGCCGCGTAGCTCGCGAGGCCGGCAAGGTCGGTCATCGCGCCACCCGTCCGAACAATCCCGCCGGCCGCACCAGCAGGATCGCGATGATCGCGAGAAAGGCCGAGGCGGCCCGGTATTCCGCGCCGAGCACCGGGGTCAGCAGGCTTTCCGCGAGGCCGACGACGAGCCCGCCGAGCGCGGCGCCATGGATGCTGCCCACCCCGCCGAGGATGGCGGCCGCGAACATCGGCAACAGCAACTCGAAGCCGAGCGTGGTGCGGACTTGTCCGGTCAGCCCGGCGAAGACCCCGGCGAGCGCGGCGAGCGCCGCACCGAGGATCCAGGTCGCGCGGATCACGGCCGCGGTGTCGATGCCGGTGATGCGCGCGAGGTCAGGGTTCATCGCGGTCGCCCGCATCGCCTTGCCGAGCACCGTGCGGGTCAAGAACACGTGCAACGCCACCATCGCCGCGAGGGCGAGGCCGAGCACGACCATCTGGTCGGGGGTCACGCGCATGCCGCCCATCACGCCGCGCGGGACCAGGGCGACCGCGATCTGGATCTCGCGGCTGTAATACTCCGGCAGCGGTCCGAAGACGAAGAGCAGGAGATTGCGCAGCGCGAGCGCCGCGCCGAAGCTCGCGATGATCAGCACGATGGCGCTACCGCGTGCCCGCAGCCGCGCGAACAGCAGCGCGTCGATGGCCAACGCCACCAGCGCCGTCGCGCCGGCCGCGACGGGCAGCGCCACGAGCAGCGGCCAGCCGAAGGAAAATGGCCCGATCGGCGGCGCGTCGACGCCCCACGCCGTGATGGCCGTCACCACCGCCAGCGCCGCATAGGCGCCGGTGGTCAGCAACTCGCCATGCCCGAAATTGGCGAAGCGCAGCAGCGAATAGGTAAGCGTCAGGCCGATCGCGCCCAGCGACACGGTCGATCCGACCACGAGACCGTCGGCGATCAGTTGCAGCATGACATGTCCGGCATGGCGTTACGCCGCCTCCCCGCGCCCGACGAAGGCATCGCCCAGCCGCGGATCGGCGGCCAGGGCCGCGGCGGCGCCGGACAGACGCACCCGCCCCTCGACCAGCACGATCGCCCGTCCGGCGAGGGCGAGCGCGGCGCGGACATTCTGTTCCACCAGCACGATCGCGACGCCGGCGCGCGCGATCTCCGCGAGCTTGTCGAAGACGAGTTGCGCCAGCTTCGGCGACAACCCGGCCGAGGGCTCGTCGAGGATAAGGACACGCGGGGCGGCGACGAGCGCACGCGCGACGGCGAGCATCTGGCGCTGCCCGCCGGACAGACGCCCGGCATCGAGGCGGCGCTGCCGCCCCAGGTCCGGAAACAACGCGAACATCTCGGCGATGCGCCGGGCGCGCGGCGCGCCGGCGACCGCGGCGGCGAGGTCGAGATTGTCCTCGACCGGGAGCTCCGCGAAGACGTTGTCGGTCTGCGGCACGAAGCCAAGTCCCAGCCGCGCCATGCGATGCGCCGGATCGCCCACGATCTCGCGTCCGGCGAGGCGCACCGAGCCCGAGGCCACGGGCACGATCCCGGCCACCGCCTTGCCGAGCGTCGACTTCCCGGCGCCGTTCGGACCGAGCACCGCGAGGATCTCGCCAGCCTCGACCGCGAAGCCGGCTCCGCGCACGATCGGCAGACCGGGCTCGTAACCCGCCACGAGATCGTGGACGGCGAGGGCGGCGGTCATGCCGGCACCCCGCCGAGATAGGCCTCGACCACACGCGGATCGGCGCGCACGGCCTCTGGCGTTCCCTCGGTCAGCAGGCGCCCCTGGGCCATCACCAGGACATGGCCGCACAGCCGCATGACCATGTCGAGATTGTGCTCGATCAAAAGGAACGTGACGCCGCGGCGATTGAGTTCGGCGATGCGCTCGATGATCTGCTCCAGCAGCCGGGGCGCCACGCCGGCGGCCGGCTCGTCGAGCAGCACCAGCTTCGGCTCGGCCGTCATCACCCGCGCGAGTTCCAGCAGCTTGCGCTGCCCGCCCGACAGCACGCGCGCCGGACGCTCCGCGAGATCGGACAATCCGACGAAGTCGATCCAGTGCATCGCGCGCGCACGGTTGCGCCGCTCCTCGGCGGCGACGCGTCCGACCGAAATCCAGTTGCGCCAGAACGATTCGCCCGCCTGGTCCTTTGCCGCGAGCATGACGTTTTCGAGGACGCTCATCTCCGGAAAGGGGCGTGGGATCTGGAAGGTGCGCGCAAGGCCGCGCGCGAAGATCCGATGCGGGGCGAGGCCCTGGACGGGAACGCCGTCAAGTTCGATCGTGCCGGAATCGGGACGCAGCGCGCCGGACAGGCAGTTGAACAGCGTCGTCTTGCCGGCGCCGTTGGGACCAATCAGCCCGACCAGCGCGCCGGGCGCGACCACGAATCCGACGCCGTCGACGGCGCGGACGCCGCCGAAGGCCTTGACGATGTCGCGGACCGTAAGCATTGGGTGTGCGAGAGATAGCGGCTCGCCCAGGGCCGGGCAATGCCGTCGGTCGGAGCCGCAAGGTCGGCGCCGTCGCTCGAGAGGACCATCGCGATGCAGGACGACAGCTTCGAACTCCACGACCTCCGCGTCGAGGTGGTCGTCCCCGAGCAGGGCCGCGTGCTCTGTGGCGCGAAACCGGGCGACCATTTCGAGCTGCGCGGCGAGATGCTGCACCTTCCTCCGGGCCAGGGCTTCTCGATCTATTCGCTCGCCGCGGTCCTGCCGCTGCTGGCCGCAAAGCAGCGCCCGACCCATCCCAACGATTGGATGACGAGCGACGCCGAGATCGCCTGCCCCGACCCGAATTGCCCAACCCGCCTGCGCATCACGCGCCTCGGCAAGCGCCGCTTCAGCCACGCCGAAACCACCGCGGTGCCGCTGCCGCCCAAGGAGAGCTGACATGTCCGTCGAGACCATCGAACTCGCCCCCGGCTATCGCATCTCGCGCGTGCTGCGCGGCGGCTGGCAGCTGGCCGGCGGTCACGGCCCGGTCGATCGCGAGCGGGCGATCGGCGACATGTTCGCCTTCGTCGATGCCGGCGTGAGCGTCTTCGACTGCGCCGACATCTACACCGGCGTCGAGGAGACGATCGGCGAGTTCCGCCGCCGGCTCGCGACGACGCGCGGCGCGGAGGCAGCGCGCGCCCACAAGGTCCACACCAAGTTCGTCCCGGACTGGGACAGGCTGCCCACGATCGACGACGCCTATGTCGAGGGGATCATCGACCGCTCGCGCACGCGGCTCGGCATGGACCGGCTCGACCTCGTCCAGTTCCACTGGTGGAACTACGATGCGCCGCGCCTCGCCGAGGCCGGCCAGATGCTGGCCCGACTCCAGCGTGACGGCCGGATCGACCGCATCGGCGGCACCAATTTCGACGCGCCGCACGCACGGCTGCTGATGGATGCCGGCGTCCGGCTCGTCTCCATGCAGATCCAGTACTCGCCGCTCGACACGCGGCCGGCGGGCGCGATGAGCGCGCTCTGCGCCGAAAGCGGCATGAAGCTGCTCTGCTACGGCACCCTCGCCGGCGGCTTCCTGTCGGAGCGCTGGCTCGGCCGCGCGCGTCCGGAGGCGCTCGAGAACCGCTCGCTCATCAAATACCTCCTGATCATCGACGAGTTCGGCGGCTGGGACCTGTTCCAAGAACTGCTCGCCGTGCTGTCGCGGGTCGGTGCCCGCCATGGCGCAGGCATCGCGGCCGCGGCGCTGCGCTGGACGCTCGATCAGCCCCATGTCGCCGGCGCGATCGTCGGTGCCCGCTACGCGGACCAGCTCGCAGACACGCTCAAGGTGTTCTCCTTCGCGCTCGACGCGCGCGACCGCGCCGAGATCGACGCGGTTCTCGCCCATCGCAAAGGACCGAACGGAGATTGCTACACGCTCGAGCGCGACCGCGACGGCCCGCATGGCCGAATCATGAAATACAATCTCAACACCCGCTGAGGGTCCCGGCTTCCGCCGCGCTGCGGCTTGGCCTAAAGATTGCGGGAACCGCCGAGATGCTCGGCCGAGAAGGAGGTTCCATGCGTCATGTTCTTTTCCTGGCCGCAGCCGCGGCGGCAGCGATCGCGCCGGGCATCGTCCAGGCCCAGCAGGCCGCCTGCACCCATACCGTCGGCATGGTGGTGTCGCTGACCGGCCCCGCCGGCCGCTTCGGCCAGGCCGCGTCCAAATCCGCCGAACTGGCCTTCCGCGACCTCAACGCCGCCGGCGGTGCCGCCGGCTGCAGCCTCGCCATCGATCTGCGCGACGCGCAATCCCAGGGCTCGGTCGCGGTCGATCAGGCGCGCCAACTCGTCGATCTGCGCCGCGTGCCCGCGATCCTCGGCGGCATCATCTCGTCGGTCTCGATCCCGATCGCGACCTCGGTGACGGCGCCCGCGGGAATCGTCCAGATCTCGCCCGCCTCATCCTCGCCGACCCTGACGAAGATGGCGGTCGAAGGTCAGACCAAGGGGATCTTCTTCCGCACCATCACATCCGATGCGCTGCAAGGCGTCGCGGCGGCGAAATACGCGATCGACCAGGGCCTGAAGCGGCTGGCCATCATCCACGTAAACAATGATTTCGGCGTCAACATGGTAGCCGAGTTCGCGCGCGCCTATCGCGCCCTGGGCGGCGAGATCATCTCGACCACGCCCTACAACCAGGGCGCCGCGTCCTACGCGCCGGAAGTTACCAGCGCACTCAAGGGCGAGCCGCCCGCGCTCTATCTCGTCGCCTATCCGGGCGACGGTACCAACATCGCGCGGACCTGGATCTCGCAGGGCGGCAAGCCCGTGTTCCTGCTCAACGACGGCATGAACAGCGCCGATTTCATCCGCGACGTCGGCCCGCGCTTCCTCGAGAACGCCTACGGCACGTCGTCGGGCACGGTGCGCACGCCGTCGACCGAGTATTTCGCGGCCGCGTATCCGGCGATGTCCGGCGGGTTCGACGCCAACGCGCCGGCGGCCGATCGTGCCTACGACGCGGCCGCCATACTCGGCCTCGCCATCGCCAAGGCCGGCAAGGCCGAATCGGCGGCGATCCGCGATGCCATCCGCCAGGTGACGGGCGGCGACGGCGAAGTGATTCATGCCGGCCCAGACCAGTTCCGCCGGGCGCTGCAGCTGCTCCGCGAAGGCAAGGCGATCCGCTATGTCGGCGTGATCGGCCCCGTCGCCTTCGACCAGAACGGCGACATCACCGGTCCGTTCCGCAAATGGCGGATCCAGAACGGCCAGGTGGTGACCGTCGGCGAGATGGGCATCGACGAGGTCAACGCGGTCAAGGCGCAACTCCCACGCTGACGCATCGCCGATGACCCGCGCCAGCGCCGCGCCGCCGCGCATCGAACTCGCACCCGGCCTCGAGATCCCGCGCCTCGTCACGGGGCTGTGGCAGGTCGCGGATCTCGAGCGCGATGGCCGGACGATCGATCCGGAGCGCGGCGCCGACGCGCTCGCGGCCTACGCGGCCGCGGGCTTCGACGCCTTCGACATGGCGGATCACTACGGCAGCGCGGAGATCATCGCCGGCCGCCTCCTTGCCCGCGCTCCGGCGGGCGGGCGGCGGCCGCTCGCGTTCACCAAATGGTGCCCCGAGCCCGGCCCGATGACGCGTGAAACCGTGCGCGCGGGCGTCGATCTTGCCCGACGCCGCCTCGGCGTCGAACGCATCGACCTGATGCAGTTCCATTGGTGGAACTACGCGCATCCCGGCTATGTCGACGCGATGCACGAACTCGCGCGGCTGCGCGAAGAGGGCGTGATCGCCCAGCTCGGGACCACCAATTTCGACACCGACCACCTCCACCTGCTTGCACGCGACGGCGTGCCCATCGCCACCAACCAGGCCTGTTTCTCCCTGCTCGATCGTCGCGCGGCGG
The DNA here is from genome assembly GCA_903860935.1 of uncultured Rhodospirillales bacterium. Classification (GTDB taxonomy): domain Bacteria; phylum Pseudomonadota; class Alphaproteobacteria; order CACIAM-22H2; family CACIAM-22H2; genus CAIOSQ01. Next base: position 18,732 of record CAIOSQ010000122.1, read on the forward strand.
ACGAGATGACCGCGTTCTGCCTTGCCAACGGCGTGCGCCTCCTCGCCTACGGCACGCTGGCCGGCGGCTTCCTGTCGGAACGCTGGTTGGGCAAGCCAGATCCCGGAGCCGACGGAATCGCGGACTGGAGCAAGATGAAGTATCGCCGCTTCGTCGATGCGGCAGGCGGCTGGGACGCATTGCAAGCCATCCTCGAGGCCGCCGGCGCGATCGCCGAGCGTCACGGCGTCTCGATCGCCAATGTCGCGACGCGATGGGTGCTCGACCAACCCGCCGTCGGGGCCGTCATCCTCGGCGCGCGGATCGGCGAGCGCGAACACCGCGCCGACAACCTGCGCTGCTTCGCCTTCGACCTCGACGCGGCCGATCATGCGCGGCTCGATGCCGCCTTCGCGCGCTCGCGCCGTATCCCCGGCGATTGCGGCGACGAATACCGCAAGCCGCCCTTCCTGACGGCGTCAGGCGATCTCAGCCACCATCTGAGCGGCCAGGTTCAGCCCTATGCCGCGACACGCTCGGGCGGGCGGTTGCGCGTCGACACCGGCAGCGTCTGGGAGCCGATCTGCGGTTACAGCCGCGCGGTAAAGGCTGGCACCCGCATCCTGGTCAGCGGCACCACGGCCACACATGGCGCCGGACGGGTCGTCTGTCCGGGCGACCCCGGCGGACAGGCGGTCTACATCCTCGACAAGATCCTTGCGAGCCTCGCGGCCCTCGGCGGTTCGGCAGACGATGTCGTGCGCACGCGCATCTATCTGCGCGACGCGGAGGATTGGGAGCCGGTCGGCCGAGCCCATGGGCGGTATTTCGCGAGCGCTCGCCCAGCGAACACCCTGATCGAGGTCTCGCGGCTGGTCGGCGACTATCTCGTCGAGATCGAGGCGGAAGCCGACCTGACCCGCGACTGACAACGCGCGCTCGGCGGCGCGCCTTGGGAAATGCCGCGACGATCAGGTCGCGGAGGGGGCGAAGTCGAGCGCGAGGCCGTTCATGCAGTAGCGCAGCCCGGTCGGCGCCGGACCGTCCTCGAAGACATGACCGAGATGGCCGCCGCAGGTCCGGCAATGCACCTCGGTGCGGACCATCCAGAGCGTGCGGTCGCTGCGCGTGCCGATCGCGCCGTCGAGCGGGCGCCAGAAACTTGGCCAGCCGGAACCGCTTTCGTACTTCGTCGCCGCGTCGAACAGCGGGTGGCCGCATCCCGCGCAGAGAAAACGTCCCGGCCGCTTCTCGGCGTTGAGCGGGCTGGTGCCCGCGCGCTCGGTCTTGTGTCGGCGCAGGATCGCATGACGCTCCGGCGACAGGCGGGCCCGCCATTCGTCGTCCGTCAACGTCACGGCGAATGTCTCCGCCGTGTTCGCGTCCGTTCCAGCCATCGGATCACCTCTTTCCCGCCATGCGTTGCACGACTGTGCCTCGCCGCGGGCGTATACGATAGGCTGGACGTTGGAGATATCGAGGGAGGACACGATGAGCGGCGCGACGGCGCCATCGGATCCCGTGCGGCAACCGGGGGGCGGCGCGCGTCTGGCGCGGCGCGTGGTCGCCGTCGCGCTGGCCGGAGCGCTCGCGGTCTACGGCGCAACCCTCCTCGCCGCACGCTGGACGCGCGTGCATATCGACGACGCGCGTATCGGCGCCGAGATGGTCACGCTAAGCAGCGAAGTGAGCGGCCGCGTATCGGAGATCGCGGTGATCGCGGGCGACGCGGTGTCCCGAGGCACCGTGATGCTGCGCATCGAGCGTGCCCAGGCGGAACTCGAATTGCGCGTCCTCGAAGCCCAGCTGGCTGGGTTGCGCTCCCAGCGCGCCCAGATCCAGGCCCAGCAGGAGATGGTTCGCGCCCAGGTCGCGAGCCGCCTCGAAGCCGCCGCCGCACAGGCCAACGCGGCCGAAGCGGCGCATCGCTCGAGCCGCGCCGCACTCGAAAAGGCGCGCGCCCAGTTCGCCAGGATCAGCGCGCTCATGGACCGCGCGGTGATGTCGCGCCAGATCTTCGAGGATGCGCAGGCGACGCTGCAGATCGCTCAGCAACAGGAATCGGCGGCGCTCGCGGGGATCGAACTCGCGCGCGCCAATCGCGGCGCGATCCAGGCGGAGGAGGCTCAGATCGCGGTCCTCGATCATCAGATCGCGACCCTCGCAACCCAGGAGGCGGCCCTCGCCGCACAGGGCGAGCAGAAACGCATCGAACTCGCCAAACGCGACATCGTGGCCGCGTTTGGGGGCGTCGTCGACGCCACCTTCGTCGATCCCGGCGAGTACGTGTCCCCCGGTACGCGCCTGCTGATCTATCACGATCCCGCACGGATCTGGGTCGACGCCAACGTCAAGGAGACCGATTTTCGGCGGCTGAAGCTCGGCGCCCGCGTCGAGATACGCGTCGACGCCTATCCGGGGCTCGCGGTCGAGGGCCGCATAGAACGGCTCGGCCATGCCGCGACCAGCCAGTTCGCGCTTCTGCCGAGCCCGAACCCCAGCGGCAACTTCACCAAGGTCACGCAACGTCTTCCCGTGCGCATCGCGATCGCGCAGAACGAGGGTCGTCTGCGCCCCGGCATGATGGTGGATGTCGGGGTCGATGTCGTCGATTGACGATCTCTTCGCGCGTCATGGGCCTGCCTATCGCTGGCTGGCCACAGCGACGGCGATGATTTCGGCCGCCGCGGTCGTGCTGTCGACCACGATCGTCAACGTTGCGATCCCCGGCGTCATGGGCGCCTTCGGCATCGGCCAGATCGAGGCGCAGTGGATCTCGACGGCCTTCCTCGCGGCGATGACCGCGACCATGCTGCTCGCAGACTGGGTCGATCGCGCCTTCGGATTGCGCGCCGGCATGAGCGGCGCGCTGATCCTGTTCGCCACCGGCTCGGTGCTGGGCGCGCTGGCGCCCAACGAGATCGTGCTGACACTCGCACGGGTGGTCCAGGGTGCCGCGACCGGCGTCGTCCAGCCGCTGGCGATGGTGCTCATGTTCCGCGTCTACCCGCCCGACCAACGCGGCATGGCGATGGGGATATTCGGGGTCGGCGTCGTCCTCGCGCCGGCGATCGGACCCTGGGTCGGCGGCCTGCTCGTCGATGCCTTCGACTGGCGCTACGTCTTCTATCTCGGCGTTCCCTTCGCGCTGCTCGGCCTCGGCCTGTCGCGCGCCTTCCTGCCGACCCGCGCGGGACAAGGGCCGCGTCCGCGTTTCGACTGGATCGGATTTCTGCTGCTCTGCGCCTTCCTCGGCGCGGCCCTCGTCGCGCTCACCGATGCGCAGCGCCGCGGATGGACCAGCGCGCCGATCCTGCTGCTCTTCGGTGCCGCGCTGATCTCCGGCACCGGGTTCATCCTGTGGGAACGGCGCGTGACGCAGCCGATCCTGGATCTGCGCCTGTTCGCGGTGCTGCCTTTCGCGGCGGCGAGCGTCGTCAGCGCGATCCTCGGCGCGGGGCTGTTCGGCTCGATCTACCTGCTGCCGCTTTTCGTGCAGACGATCCAGGGGCTCTCGGCGTCCGAGGCGGGATTGATGCTGATGCCCGCCGGCCTCGTCCTGTGCCTTCTCTTCCCGCTCATGGGGCGCGTCGCCGACCATGTGCCGCCGGGCCTTCCGATCGGCGCGGGGCTGGCGATCTTCGCCCTGTCCACCTGGCTGACCGCGGGGATCGACATCGGCTCGTCCTTCTGGATCCTGGCCTGGCTGACCGCGCTGTCGCGCATCGGCCTCGGCATGATCTTCCCGCCGCTCACGGCGGGTTCGCTTCGCGTCCTGCCGCGCGAACTCGTCGCCCAAGGCTCGGGCGCGATCAATTTCGTGCGCCAGCTGGGCGGCGCCTTCGGCGTCAACCTGCTCGCGATCTTCCTGGAGCGCCGCACGGCGCATCACGCCGACGCGCTGGCGGCCACGCAGGGCCACGACAACGCGGCGACCGCGGAATATCTCGGGCGGGTCGCGCAGATGCTGCGCGCCGCAGGTCTGCCCGACATGCAGCAGATCCCGGCGGCGATCGCCTTCCTCGGCGAGGCCATCCTCGCGCAGGCGAGCACCCTCGCCTTTCGCGACGGATTCCTGGCGGTCACGGCGACGTTCCTCGCCGCGCTC